>NZ_JAVAYA010000003.1:0-379178 GCF_041954855.1 Agrobacterium sp. LR_9 | reverse complement strand
CAGTGAGCGGACTTATAAGAGATCACCCTCAAACAAGTCAACACACCCACCGTCAAAAAACTGACATTTTTATCAAGCTATTGATTTTATTAGGTAGTTTCGTGAAGCGAAGCGAAAACAGGCAAAAGAGACGGAATCTTCCGACATTTAGCCACACGCCCAATGCCTGCCCTCCGGTCCTGACTGCAAATAGCGCGCAAGGAACCGTAACTTTGACGTCGGAGCATTTGCCTGCTCCTTACATACGACTGTCAAAGTGCGGGGCCGTGCATTAGAAACGGCATATGAGACGCTTAAACACCATCCCAGATGCCGCAGGCCTGTTTGCATGACCAGAATGCCCGTTCCTATAAAGACCGAGTTGCCCGAACTTCCCGTCAGTGCCGTTCTCGGCGATATCGCCGAGGCTCTGGCCGGGGCGAAGCGCGCAGTTCTTTCGGCTCCACCGGGCGCGGGTAAAACGACGCTCGTGCCGCTTAATCTTTTGCAGCAGGACTGGCGGGGTGACGGCAAGATCATTCTTCTCGAACCACGCCGGCTTGCCGCCCGTGCCGCAGCCGGGCGCATGGCCGAACTGCTTCACGAGGATGTAGGGCAAACCGTCGGCTATCGCATGCGGCTTGACAATCGCGTCTCCTCGAAAACCCGGATAGAAGTGGTGACCGAAGGCGTGTTTGCCCGGATGGTTCTGGACGATCCTGAACTTGCCGGCGTTTCGACGGTGATTTTCGACGAGTTTCACGAACGTTCGCTCGACGGCGATTTCGGACTGGCGCTTGCACTCGATGTGCAGGGTGGGTTGCGCGACGATCTGCGTATCCTCGTCATGTCCGCCACTCTCGATGTCGAACGCATCAGCACGCTCATGGCAGGCGCGCCGGTCATTCAGAGCCTTGGGCGGACGTTTCCAATCGAGGTCCGTTATGAGGATCGTTGGCAGGGCGTGCCGATTGAAGAGAAAGTCACCAAGGCGATCACCGAAGCCCATGGGTCGGAAACCGGCTCCATCCTCGCCTTTCTACCGGGACAGGCGGAAATTATCCGAACGGCCACGCGGCTGGAGGGACGTTTTCCCGGCGAGACGGATATCATCCCGCTTTACGGCAACCTTTCGCAGAAAGAGCAGGATGCAGCGATAAAGCCGGCGCCAGCCGGACGACGCAAGATCGTGCTCGCCACCTCGATTGCGGAGACCTCGATTACCATCGATGGCGTGCGTGTGGTGATCGACAGCGGATTGCAGCGACTACCTGTCTTCGAGCCAGCAACGGGAATCACGAGACTGGAGACGGTGCGGGTGTCGCGCGCTTCCGCCGACCAGCGGGCGGGTCGCGCCGGGCGGACAGAACCCGGTGTTGCGATCCGCCTGTGGCATCCGGGGCAGACGGCGGCGCTCAACGCCTTCACGCCACCGCAAATTCTGGCGAGCGATCTTGCCGGCCTTGCGCTCGATCTCGCCCATTGGGGCGTTCAGGATCCCTCTTCTCTTGCCTTTCTGGATATGCCCCCCGAAGCCGCACTTAAAGAATCAGTGGCGCTTCTCAAAAATCTGGGCGCGCTCGACAAAGTCGGAGCGCTGACGCAGCGCGGCCATATGATGCGCGGCCTTTCATTGCCGCCACGGCTGGCGGCAATGGTGATTGCGGCGGCAAGCGAAGGCGCGGGAAAAAAGGCGGCGATGCTCGCCGTCATGCTCACGGAACAGGGGCTCGGCGGAAACGATATCGATCTCGATGAACGGCTGCGGCGCTTTCTTTCCGACAGAAGCGAAAGGGCACAGGCGGCGCGCAAGCTGGCATCGAGGCTGTTCGACGCAATCGGCGACAAAACGGCGACAGTCGAGTTGCCCAGCGAGGCCGGTCCGCTGCTGCTGCATGCTTATCCGGACAGGATCGCGCTTCAGCGCGGCGCGCGGGGACGTTATGTGATGGCCAACGGGCGTGGCGCAGAGCTTGCCGAGACAGAACGGCTGGCGGCGAGCAAAATGCTGGTGGTTGCCGATATTACCGGGCGAGCGGCGCAGCCGCGCATCCTTGCGGCGGCAGGCATAGAGAGGAGCGATGTCGAAGAGCGGATGCCGCATCTCATCGTTCAGCAGGACCAGTTGCTTTTCGACAAGGCGAGCGGCCAGGCGCGCGCGCGAAAGGTGACGCGGCTTGGCGCCATCATCCTCGATGAGACACCCCTGCCCCGTCCCGAGGGCGAGCAGGCGGCACAGGCGCTCGCCAATGGCGTTCGGGAATTCGGCATCGGCATTCTTCCTTTTTCGAAAGAGACGCTGCAGTTGCGCGACAGGATCGGCTTTCTGAACGCCAGTATCGGGGAGCCCTGGCCGGATGTCAGCGACGAGGCATTGCTTTCCAGGCTGGACGAATGGTTCGTCCCTTTTCAGAACGGTGCGCGCAGCCTGCAGGACATCCGGCCCGGCAGCCTCTCCGAAGGGATCCTGTCTCTGGTGCCGCATGAGGTGGCGCGCGATCTCGCCAAGCTGGCGCCGACGCATTTCGAAGCGCCGACGGGCCAACGGCATCCCATTCGTTACGACGCCAGCGAACCGACGCTTTCCATTCGCGTGCAGGAGCTTTTCGGGCTGAGAGCACACCCGTCCATAGCACAGGGGCGGTTGCCGCTATTGCTGGAATTGACCTCCCCGGCGCACAGGCCGATCCAGACGACACGCGATCTTCCCGGCTTCTGGTCAGGGTCCTGGAAGGATGTACGGGCAGATATGCGCGGGCGTTATCCACGCCATCCATGGCCGGAAGACCCGGCATCGGCCCTGCCGACCAGCCGTGCAAAACCGCGCGGGACGTGACGATGATGAACAGGGCAAAGGAGATAAAGGTGGCTGGCCATTCTATCGAAACCACGAGGCTCGGCCGCGCCAGCCGCAGGATAAGGCTGCAGACCATCGTCTGGCTGCGCTGGCTGGCGGTTGCGGGACAGACGGCAACGATCCTCCTTGTCGCTTTCGGGCTCAATTTCCCCCTGCCGCTTCTGGCCTGCGGCCTTCTGATCGCGGCGCTCGCTCTTGCAAATCTGTTTCTCACCGCCCGCTTTCCCTCCACCTATCGTCTGGAGCCCTGGGAAGCGACATTGCTGCTGGCCTTCGACCTGCTGCAATTGACGGCGCTCATTTACATCACCGGCGGACTTTCCAATCCCTTCGCGCCGCTGATCTGCGTGCAGGTCATCATTGCCTTTGCCTCCCAGCCACTGCGACATTCGCTCATTCTCCTCGGCTTTGCCGTCATCTGCTCGACCGCGATCGCTTTTTCACCCTTTCCGGTTCCGTGGTATCCCGGCGAGGTTTTGCCGATCCAGCTTCTGCTGCATGTCGGCACCTGGGTCGCCATCATCGCCACAACCTCTTTTGCTGCCTTTTACGCCTATCGTGTTTCGCATGAGGCAAACCAGCTGGCGGACGCGCTGGCTGCAACCGAGCTGGTGCTGGAGCGGGAAAAACACCTCTCGCAGCTGGATGGGCTGGCGGCGGCAGCGGCGCATGAGCTCGGTACGCCGCTCGCGACCATCAGTGTCGTCGCGAAGGAGATGGAGCGGGAACTCGGAAACGACGAAAAATTTGGCGAAGATATAGCCCTGCTGCGCAGCCAGAGCGAAAGATGCCGCGATATTCTGCGCCGCCTCACCTCGCTTTCCGCCGACAATGAGGAGCACATGCGCCGCCTGCCGCTCTCCTCGCTGATCGAGGAGGTGATGGCGCCGCACCGGGAATTCGGCATCCGCCTCGAACTCGTTGAAAAGAACAATCGCGCCGACGAGCCGGTCGGCATTCGCAATGCCGGCATCATCTACGGTCTTGGCAACCTCATTGAAAACGGCGTGGATTACGCGCGGGAAAAGGTGACCGTGACGGTGGATTACGACCAGCAGAACGTCGCCGTCATCATTGAAGACGATGGGCCGGGTTATGCCCATGACGTGCTTGCCCGTATCGGCGAGCCCTATGTGACCGAACGTCACAATGACACACGGGCCGGCGGGCTCGGGCTCGGACTTTTCATCGCCAAGACCTTGCTGGAGCGCTCCGGCGCCACCGTCACCTTTGAGAATCGCGGCACGAGCGGAACCGGAGCGCGGGTCACAATCGTCTGGCCTCGAGCGCTTATGGACGATAAAAGAAGCCGTTGACTTTACCATCCACGTTGAAGCGGCGATAAGAAGAAGAAAACCAAGCCGACGAAGTTGCCGGAAGGCCGGAAACATGAAGACAGAAGACCAGAACAACTCCCCCAGCGCGCCAACGGACGATGTCGACCCGATCGGACCCGACAGATCGCTGCTGATCGTCGATGATGACGGCCCGTTTCTGCGCCGGCTTGCCCGGGCAATGGAAACACGCGGCTTTACCGTCGACACCGCCGAGACGGTGAGCGACGGCATTGCCCGCTCCAGGGCTGCACCGCCGAAATACGCGGTTGTCGATCTGAGGCTTGCGGATGGCAACGGTCTGGAAGTGATCGAGGCCATCAGGCAGAACCGGGACGATACGCAGATCGTCGTTCTGACCGGCTACGGCAATATCGCAACCGCCGTTACCGCCGTGAAGCTTGGAGCGCTGGATTATCTCGCCAAGCCCGCCGATGCGGACGATGTGTTCAATGCGCTGACGCAGCGCAAGGGCGAAAAGACCGAAGTCCCCGAAAACCCGATGTCGGCAGACCGGGTTCGGTGGGAGCATATTCAACGTGTCTATGAAATGTGCGAGCGCAACGTTTCGGAAACCGCCCGCCGGCTGAACATGCACCGGCGAACGCTGCAGCGCATTCTCGCCAAGCGCGCACCCAAATAACCGAAGTCATTCTCCGAAGCTGCGCCCGGTCGTCCATTCCGCCAGCATCAGCCGGGTCGCAGCGGTTCGCGAGAAATCCAGCATCACCGACTTGCGGGTTGCGGGCGGCAACTTGTGCTCCGGCGCATCGCGCAGCATATGGGCGCCATATCCATCCGACAGGATCAGCCCGCATTCCTCCGGGAATATGTCGGTCGGCACTTCAGGATGGGTGGCGAAGAACAGGCGGTCGCAATGCAGGCGATACTCCGGCCATTTGCGATCGACGCGGAAATCCTCGATGGAGGATTTGATTTCGATGATCCAAATCTCACCCTTGACCGACAGGCTGATGAGATCTGCCCGTCGCCCGCTTGCAAGCGGCAGTTCGGGCAGCACCGAATGGCGCATTTCGTGCAAAAGCACCTGAACGCCGCGGCGGACCAGCATCGCCTTGTCCGACTGGCGACCGTCTATTAACGGATTATTGTTGGTAACGGAAAGAATAGTCATGGATAAAGGCTGCTGAAGCGTTTGGCCTATTGTTGCAAAAAGGCAATCAACCGGCAATTTTAAATGCCCGACCGTTTCGCGGCGGCGCAACGGCTTGCCAAGAGCGGCTGAATGGAAAATAACCGATTTATCCAATTAAGCCTACTCTTTCGCACAATTTGGCGAATTTTCCGCGAGAACGACATGCGCATCCGTACCCCATTGACCGCACTCGGTCTGACGGCAGCACTGGCTCTGGCCGGCTGCGCCGAAACTACCTCCCAATCCTCCGCTCCGACCTCCGGCAAGATCGCAGCGTCCGTACCGGTTGCTGACCCCGTTCCGGCAAAGGTCGAAACCGTCCAGATATTCAACGATGTCTACGGTCCCGTGACCGATGCGGGCTATGCGCTGCCGGCCATTCCAATCAATCGTGTGAATGAGAAGTATCGCCGTCAGATCGTCGAATTCCAGACATCCGAACGCGCCGGCACCATCATCGTCAATACGCGTGAGCGTTACCTCTATTACATCCTGTCCGGCAACCGCGCGGTTCGTTACGGCATCGGCGTCGGCAAGGCAGGTTTCGCCTGGGCCGGTGAGGCCTATGTCGCCTGGAAGCAGGAATGGCCGATGTGGCATCCGCCGAAAGAAATGGCGGACCGTAAGCCGGAAGTCGCCAAATATGTCGAGGCTGGCATGGGTCCGGGTCTTACCAACCCGCTCGGCGCGCGCGCCATGTATCTCTTCAATGAAAAGGGACAGGACACGCTGTTCCGCATCCATGGTTCGCCCGAATGGGCCTCGATCGGCACCGCCGCTTCTTCCGGCTGCATCCGCATGATCAATCAGGACGTCATCGACCTTTACAGCCGCGTTCGTCCCGGCCGCAGCACCAAGGTCATCGTGATCCAGTAAAGATCACATACCAGACAAGAAAAAGCCGCCGTGGATTTCCCCCGGCGGCTTTTTTGTTTCTCAGGACTGCTGACGGCTTCAGGCCGCCTGTTTGGCCTTCAGCTCCAGACGACGGCGGTGCAGAACCGGCTCGGTGTAGCCGTTCGGCTGTTCACGGCCCTTCAGCACCAGTTCGACAGCCGCCTGAAATGCCACCGAGCCATCGAAATCGGATGCCATCGGCAGATAGGCCGGATCGCCGGCATTCTGCGCATCGACCACGGCGGCCATGCGCTTCATGGTTTCGACGATCTGGTCCTCTGTCACCACGCCGTGGCGCAGCCAGTTCGCCATGTGTTGTGCGGAGATGCGCAGCGTGGCGCGGTCTTCCATCAGCCCGATATTGTTGATATCCGGCACCTTCGAGCAGCCAACGCCCTGATCGACCCAGCGCACGACGTATCCGAGAATGCCCTGCGCGTTGTTGTCGAGTTCGCGCTGGATTTCTTCCGGCGTCCAGTTGGGACGCGGCGCGACCGGCACCGACAGAATATCGGAAAGCTTCGCCCGGCCGCGGCTTTTCAAACCTTCCTGAACGGCAGCGACATCGACCTTGTGATAATGCGTGGCATGCAGCGTCGCCGCCGTCGGTGACGGCACCCAGGCCGTATTGGCGCCGGCCTTCGGATGCGCGATCTTCTGCTCCAGCATAGCCGCCATCAAATCCGGCATCGCCCACATGCCCTTGCCGATCTGCGCATGGCCGGAAAGGCCGCATTCGAGACCGATATCGACGTTCCAGTTCTCGTAAGCCGCGATCCATGCCGCCTGCTTCATGTCGCCCTTGCGGATCATCGGACCCGCCTCCATCGAGGTGTGGATTTCGTCGCCGGTGCGGTCGAGGAAACCCGTATTGATGAAGACGACGCGATCCTTCGCAGCGCGAATGCTTTCCTTGAGGTTGACCGTGGTGCGGCGCTCCTCATCCATGATGCCCATCTTCATGGTGTTCTGCGCCATGCCGACAAGCTTTTCGACCCGGCTGAAGATTTCGTTGGCGAAGGCCACTTCCTCCGGCCCGTGCATCTTCGGCTTGACGACATACATGGAGCCGGCGCGGGAATTCTGACGCCGCCCGGACGGACCGACATCATAAAGGGCGATCAACGCCGTGACGACGGCGTCCATGATGCCTTCAGGAACCTCCCGACCATCCCTGTCGAGGATCGCCGGATTGGTCATCAGATGACCGACATTTCGCACCAGCATCAGGGACCGACCCGGCAAGGTCAGCGCGGCACCATTGGGAGCCGTGTAATAGCGATCCGGGTTGAGGCTGCGTGTGAAGGTCTTGCCACCCTTGGATACTTCTTCGGTCAGGTCGCCGCGCATCAGGCCAAGCCAGTTGCCATAAACCAGCACCTTGTCTTCGGCGTCGACGGCGGCAACCGAATCTTCGCAATCCATGATGGTCGTGAGAGCGGATTCGAGAACGACATCGGAGATACCCGCCTTGTCGCCCTTGCCGATTTCGGTCGTGCGATCGATGACGATTTCGGTGTGCAGACCATTCTTGCCGAGCAGGATCGTTGCAGGCTTTGCCGCTTCGCCGCTGAAACCCTTGAACTGGGCTGCATCCTTGAGACCAGCCCTGGCGTCGCCGATAGCAAGCTGCAACAGGCCATCCTCGATCTTGAAACCGGTCACCTCGGACCAGCTTCCCGTTTCCAGCGGCGCGGATTCATCGAGGAAGTTTCGCGCCCAGGCAATGACCTTTTCACCGCGCTTCGGATTATACCCCCTGCCCTTCTCCGCACCATCGGCGTCAGAAATAGCATCCGTGCCGTAAAGCGCATCGTAAAGCGAACCCCAGCGGGCATTGGCCGCATTCAGCGCATAACGCGCATTCATGACCGGAACGACGAGCTGCGGGCCGGCAACGGCGGCGATTTCAGGGTCGACATTGCTGGTTTCCACCTGGAAGCCGGGACCTTCCGGCAGCAGATAGCCGATTTCCTTCAGAAAGCCCTCATAGGCGTCAAAATCCGCCGGCGCGCCATTCTGCCGATACCAGCCATCCAGCTTTTCCTGCAGAGCGTCACGCTTTGCCAGCAATTCGCGGTTCTTCGGAGAAAGCTCGTGAAAAATGGTCGAAAAACCTTCGAAGAACGCCTCACTGTCCAGTCCCGTGCCCGGCAGGACGTCGTCAGTCAAAAAGGCATAAAGCCTGTCATCGATGGAAAGACCGAATTTATTCGTGCGGCTCACATGCGCCTCCTCTATTCTGGAGGCACAGATTGGACGCGGAGACGCCCGCTCGTCAATTGCGGCGGACAGCCAAATATTATTTCCGTTTTGGAAACAATGCGGGCGATAGTCGCCTTTTTCTACAAAAGCGCCTGCAAATCCTTGATGCGATCATTCACCAGCCAGCCGTAATAATTTTCCTCCGGCAACAGGGGCTGCTCCCCGCCTGGGGCGCGCTGGCGGTTCTTCTGGGCAAGCGCAGCGGCACGCTGCTGCGACCCACCGACATTATAAAGCGTGGAGGTCACACCCGGATTTTTCGAAATATCCATGTCGGCAATAGATTTATAGTCGTCGATAGACTTGCGGATGGACGCCGCCATGAAAGCGAGCGACCGGTCAGGGTCCATGATGGCGGTGTAGACGGCGGTGGCGTCGTTCTCATCCAGCTTCTCATAGCCCGAAGTTCTGGACACCATATCGGACAACATCAGCGCCGTCAGCGGGTTGATCTGGCCGAGGCCGAAGGTCTGACCGGCATAGAAGGGCTGGAAAAACACGGCGCTGAAACGGTTGTTCGGGTAGGCGACACCATCGACCGTCTTGCCGCGGAAACTGTCTTCCCAGACATCTTCCCGACAGTTCCAGAGGCTGTATGAATCCCTCTTCGACTGGCATTTGGCAAATTGCGAATGGGTCAGGAACTGCGCAATGGTTTCGTCCTTGTAGCCGAAACGGAAGCTGTTGCCCGCGTAAGACGCCGCCTTGACGTAATAGGACTGCAGCCGGTCATAGGCGTCGACATTATAGGTATGTTCGCCGACGATCGCGCCGATCATATGGATCGGATCGATGCCGTAGCGCCCGGCCGTCGACTTGATCTTGGCGATCAGCGCCTTGTCGGAGGACAAAAGGTCGATGACCTTCTGGTATTTGCGCTCGAAGGAGGTGTTGGACGCCTTTGTTCTTTTTGCGGAAGCGCCGGGAACGCCGGGCTGTTCGGCATTGCGATTGCCTGGCGGAACGACCGTCGCGGCTTCGACGTAAGAAGACGCGGTGACGGTGAACGTCAAAGCAGCGGCAAATGCCAGAAGAGTTTTGCGCACGAGCGAATGCCTTTTCTCAAGCCTGCGATTTCCGCCAGCGAAAGGTGCTGAGGAAACCGGATCATTCCACTAAAGCGGTTCCAACCGGAATGCAGCCCTTCCCATAAACAAAATGCGGGCTGAATGCGAGACAAGGCGGATAAAATAAAAGAGTGCGGCAAATATGGCCGCACTCTTCTTTCTCGTGTCCCTGAAATCTTCAGAGAATATAGCGGGACAAATCCGTATCGGCGGCGAGATCGCCGACATGTTTGCGAACATATTCCTGATCGATCTTGACGGCGGAGCCACCGCGATCGGGCGCATTGAAGGAAATCTCGTCCAGAACACGCTCCATCACCGTCTGCAGACGGCGCGCACCGATATTCTCGACCGACGAATTGAGATGAACAGCCACATCGGCCAGGGCATCGATTGCATCATCGGTGAAATCGAGGTCGAGTTCTTCCGTCGCCATCAGCGCTTTATACTGGCGGATGAGGCTTGCTTCCGTCTCCGTCAGGATACGGCGGAAATCCTCCTTGGTCAGCGGCTTCAGCTCCACACGGATCGGCAGACGGCCCTGAAGCTCCGGCAGAAGATCCGACGGCTTTGCCACATGGAAGGCGCCCGATGCGATGAAAAGAACGTGGTCGGTTTTTACCGGCCCGTATTTCGTCGAAACCGTCGTGCCTTCGACAAGCGGCAGCAGATCGCGCTGCACGCCTTCGCGCGAGACGCCGGCGCCCATGCCGCCGTCGCGGGCGGCGATCTTGTCGATTTCGTCAAGGAAGACGATGCCGTCATTTTCGACCGATTTCACCGCCTCGCGCTGGATCATTTCATTGTCGAGCAGCTTGTCGGATTCATCGCGGATCAGATCGGCATAGGATTTCGATACCGTGGTACGCACTTTCTTGGTGCGTCCGCCCATGGCCTTGCCGAACATTTCCGACAGGTTGAGAACGCCGATATTGGCGCCCGGCATACCGGGAATTTCGAAACCGGGCATGCCCGATCCGCTATCCGCCACTTCGATATCGATTTCCTTATCGTCCAGTTCGCCATCGCGCAGCTTCTTGCGGAAGTTTTCACGCGTACCGGGCGATGCGGTTGCGCCAACCAGCGCATCGAGCACCCGCTCTTCGGCGCTCTGGTGCGCCTTGGCCTGTACTTCGGCGCGCTTCTTTTCACGCACGAGGCCGATGCCGATCTCAACCAGATCGCGGATGATCTGCTCGACATCGCGGCCGACATAACCGACTTCGGTGAACTTGGTCGCCTCGACCTTGATGAAAGGCGCGCCGGCCAGCTTTGCGAGGCGGCGGGAAATCTCCGTCTTGCCGACACCGGTCGGCCCGATCATGAGAATGTTTTTCGGCATGACTTCGTCGCGCAGGCTCTCATCGAGCTGCTGGCGGCGCCAACGGTTGCGCAGCGCAATCGCCACCGCGCGTTTTGCATCATGCTGGCCGATGATGTGGCGGTCGAGTTCCGAGACGATTTCCCGGGGAGAAAAAGTGGTCATTCTATCCTCTCGGCTTTCCTGTTCCGGCCGGCCATTCCGGCCCGGCCCACAGGACCCTTGGGTGAGAAATGGGGGTGAGAAAACTGGCTTATTCGGCGTCGAGCGTTTCGACGACGAGATTGTGGTTGGTATAAACGCAGATATCGGCGGCGATATCGAGCGACTGGCGCGCCACCTCTTCCGCCGACTTGTCTGTATCCATCATCGCGCGGGCAGCCGCAAAGGCGTAATTGCCGCCGGAACCGATGGCGATCGCGCCGTGCTCAGGCTCCAGCACATCGCCATTGCCGGTGATGGCAAGCGTGGTGGATTTATCGGCCACCAGCATCATGGCTTCGAGATTGCGCAGATATTTATCCGTGCGCCAGTCCTTCGCAAGCTCTACGGCGGCGCGCATGAGCTGGCCGGGATATTGCTCGAGTTTCTTTTCAAGACGGTCAAGCAGCGTAAAAGCATCCGCCGTTGCACCGGCAAAACCGGCAATCACTTCGCCCTTGCCGATGCGGCGAACCTTGCGGGCATTGCCCTTCATGACCGTCTGGCCAAGGCTTACCTGACCATCGCCAGCCATGACGACCTTGCCGCCCTTTCTGACTGTAATAATTGTTGTCATCAAACACCTGTCTGCCCTGCCGGGCCTGCGGTTAACGGGCCGGGATGCGGCCCTTCTCGGGTTCTATGTAAGTTTGCTTTTCACGATTGCAATCTTCGAGGCGACGCACCGTTTTGAGCATGTCAGGCAAGACGATGGAACAACTGGATATTTGTGTCCCGTGCTGATAAGGAACGGCAACATTTTCACGGAGCGGCCAAAATGGCAGAACGTAAAGGCGAGATTATCCGCAAGACCAACGAGACCTCGGTTTCGGTGCGTGTGGATATCGACGGCACCGGCAAATCGAAAATTTCCACCGGCGTGGGATTTTTCGACCATATGCTGGACCAGCTCAGCCGCCATTCGCTGATCGACATGGAGATCGATGTTCAGGGCGACCTGCACATCGATGACCACCACACCGTGGAGGATACCGGCATCGCCATTGGCCAGGCGATCGCGAAAGCGCTTGGCGACCGGCGGGGTATTACCCGCTACGCCTCGCTCGATCTTGCCATGGACGAGACGATGACCAAAGCCGCCGTCGATATTTCCGGCCGGCCGTTCCTCGTCTGGAACGTCAATTTTTCCGCGCCGAAGATCGGCACTTTCGACACGGAGCTGGTGCGCGAGTTCTTTCAGGCGCTCGCCCAGAATGCCGGCATCACGCTGCATATCCTGAACCATTACGGCGCCAACAACCATCATATCGCCGAAACATGCTTCAAGGCCGTTGCCCGCGTTCTTCGCACGGCAACCGAGATCGACCCCCGGCAGGCAGGCCGCGTTCCCTCGACAAAGGGCATGCTGGCCTGACGCCAAAGCTGTCAGGAAGCCCATGACAAGCTATCTCGTTCTGGAAGCCCCCAACGGGCCGGACAGGGACCACAAGACGACCCGCTTCATTGCCGACCGTTTCGTCTGGCTGGCTCTCATTGCGCCCTGGTTATGGCTTGCGATCAACCGGCTGTGGCTGGCGACGGCGGTTGTTGTGATCGCCCTCATTCTGGCCGGTCAGGTCTCGATATTAGCCGGATTTGAACCGGTTGGCATTCTCTGCGGTTTCGCCATCGGGCTCATCACGGCGCTGGAGGGACGCGATTTTCTCGTCCGGCACCTGATCCGCAAGGGCTGGACGCTGACATCCGTCGTTTCCGCCCCTGATCTTTCGAGCGCCGAAGACATATATTTCTCCGGTCTCTCCGAAAACACCGAGAGGGCGGAACAGCTGTCCCAGCCGGTCTGGACCCCTTCGCCGCAAAAGAGCGGCGACAAAAACTTCGTCAACGATCCCGCCGGATCGTTTCTTTTCGACTTGAATGGAAGGCGCTGACATGCGTGTCGCGATCATCGACTACGGTTCGGGCAACCTGCGTTCGGCCACAAAAGCTTTCGAGCGTGCTGCCCGCGAAGCCGGCATCAATGCAACCATCGACCTGACCGACAAGCCGGATCATGTCGCCTCGGCGGATCGCATCGTTTTGCCGGGCGTCGGCGCCTATGCGGATTGCCGCGCCGGTCTCGACGCCGTTCCCGGCATGCATGACGCACTCATCGAAGCTGTGGAGAAAAAGGCCCATCCCTTCCTCGGCATTTGCGTCGGCATGCAGCTCATGTCCTCGCGCGGGCTGGAAAAGACTGTCAGCACCGGGCTCGGCTGGATCGAAGGCGATGTCGTGGAAATGACGCCATCCGATCCCAGCCTCAAGATTCCGCAGATCGGCTGGAACACGCTGGAAATCCGCCACGCACACCCTCTTTTCGACGGCATCAAGACCGGCGCGGACGGGTTGCACGCCTATTTCGTGCATTCCTATCATCTGGCCGCCAAGCATTCGACGGATGTCATCGCCACCACCAATTACGGTGGCGCGATGACGGCTTTCGTCGGTCGCGACAATATGGCGGGTGCGCAATTCCACCCGGAAAAGAGCCAGACGCTCGGCCTTGCCCTGATTTCCAATTTCCTGCGCTGGAAGCCCTGACATGATTCTTTTTCCCGCAATCGACCTTAAAGACGGCCAGTGCGTTCGCCTGAAACTCGGCGATATGGACCAGGCCACCGTTTATAACGAGGACCCCGGCGCGCAGGCGAAGGCCTTTGAGGATCAGGGCTTCGAATGGCTGCATGTCGTTGATCTCAACGGCGCATTCGCCGGCCAGACCGTGAATGGCGAGGCAGTCGACGCCATTCTGAAAGCCACGAAAAACCCGGTACAGCTGGGTGGCGGCATCCGCACGCTCGATCATATCGAAGCGTGGCTGAGCCGTGGGCTTGCCCGTGTCATTCTCGGGACCGTTGCGGTGCGCGACCCGGTTCTGGTCATCGAAGCCTGCAAGCGTTTCCCCGGCCAGGTCGCCGTCGGCATCGATGCCAAGGGCGGCAAGGTCGCTGTTGAGGGCTGGGCGGAAGCGTCCGAACTCGGCGTCATCGAACTGGCCAAACGTTTCGAGGGTGCCGGCGTCGCCGCCATCATCTATACCGATATCGATCGCGACGGCATTCTGGCCGGCATCAACTGGGCTTCGACGCTGGAACTGGCCGACGCCGTTTCCATCCCGGTCATTGCCTCCGGCGGTCTCGCCTCCATCGACGACATCAAGCGCATGTTGCAGCCGGATGCCGCAAAGCTCGAAGGCGCGATTTCCGGCCGAGCGCTTTACGACGGCCGTATCGACCCTGCTGAGGCGCTTGCCCTTATCAAGGCTGCAAAGGAGGTAAACGCATGACCCTCAAAGCCCGCGTTATTCCCTGCCTCGATGTGAAAGACGGCCGTGTCGTCAAGGGCGTGAACTTCGTCGACCTGATCGACGCCGGCGACCCGGTCGAGGCAGCGAAAGCCTATGATGCGGCGGGAGCGGACGAACTCTGCTTCCTCGACATCACCGCCTCTTCGGATAATCGCGACACGATCTTCGATGTCGTCTCGCGCACAGCCGATCATTGCTTCATGCCACTGACCGTCGGTGGCGGGGTTCGCAGCGTCGCGGATATTCGCAAGCTGCTTCTCTGCGGTGCCGATAAGGTCTCCATCAATTCCGCAGCGGTGAAGGATCCGGATTTCGTGGCGCAGGCGGCCGACAAGTTCGGTAACCAATGCATCGTTGTTTCCATCGACGCCAAGCGGGTTTCGAAGGATGGGGAAAAAGGCCGCTGGGAAATCTTCACCCATGGCGGACGCCAGCCCACCGGTATCGACGCCGTGGAATTCGCCGTGAAGATGGTCGAACGTGGCGCCGGCGAATTGCTTGTTACCTCGATGGATCGCGACGGCACCAAGAGCGGATACGATATCGGCCTGACACGCAGCATTGCCGATCAGGTTCGCGTGCCCGTTATCGCTTCGGGAGGCGTCGGCACACTGGACGATCTGGTGGCAGGAGTTCGGGATGGCCATGCGACTGCGGTGCTTGCAGCCTCCATCTTCCACTTCGGCACTTATTCGATCGGTGAAGCCAAGAACTACATGGCAGAGCACGGCATCGCCATGCGTCTCGACTGATTGCAGGAATTTCCCATGAGCGCATTTTCCCTTTCCGATCTGGAGCACATCGTCGCGACCCGTGCCGCTGCCTCTCCTGACGAATCCTGGACGGCCAAGCTGGTTGCGGCGGGCCAGGAGCGCGCGGCGAAAAAACTCGGCGAAGAAGCGGTCGAAGCCGTTATCGCGGCCATCGCGAAAGATCGCGACGGGCTGAAGAACGAGGCGGCCGATCTGCTCTACCATCTGCTGGTGGTGCTGAAGATCGCAGATATTCCGTTGGACGACGTTTTTGCCGAGCTGGAGCGTCGTACGGGGCAAACCGGCCTTGCGGAAAAAGCGGCGAGGCCGACATCATGAATGTCGAGGCAGGCAGCGGGGAGAGAGGCATGCCGAGCACACTCGATCATTTCCGACCGGATGAATATTCGCCCTACCACTTCTTCAGTTCGGAAGAATGGTCGAAGTTTCGTGCCGATACACCACTGACGCTTTCCGCCGACGAGGTCAAACGGCTGCGCTCGCTGGACGACCCGATCGATCTGGACGAGGTGCGGCGCATTTACCTGTCATTGTCGCGCCTCCTGTCATCGCATGTGGAGGCGTCGCAGCTGCTGTTCGAACAGCGCAACCGCTTCCTCAACATGGCTGACGTCAACAAGACGCCTTTCGTGATCGGCATTGCCGGCTCCGTGGCGGTTGGAAAATCGACGACGGCGCGTATCCTGAAGGAGCTTCTGGCGCGCTGGCCCTCCAGCCCCAAGGTCGATCTCATCACGACAGACGGATTTCTTTATCCGAATGAGGTTCTACGGCGCGAGAACCTGATGGAGCGCAAGGGTTTTCCCGAAAGCTACGATATCGGCGCGCTCCTGCGTTTCCTGTCGGCGATCAAGGCGGGCCAGCCGAATGTGAAGGCACCGCGTTATTCGCACCTGACCTACGACGTTCTGCCGAACGAGTTCACTGTCATCGACCAGCCCGATATTCTCATCTTCGAAGGCATCAACGTGCTGCAATCGCGCGATTTGCCGGCGGGCGGGCGGATCGTGCCGATCGTTTCCGACTTCTTCGATTTCTCGATCTATATCGATGCCGATGAGGGCCTCATTCACAACTGGTATGTGAACCGGTTCATGAATCTGAGAAAAACTGCCTTCCGCGATCCCAATTCGTTCTTCAACCGTTATGCCTCGATCAGTGAAGAAGCGGCGTTGAGCATTGCCGAAGGGCTCTGGCAGAACATCAACCTGAAGAACCTGCGGCAGAACATCGTGCCGACGCGCCCGCGCGCCGATCTCATCCTGCGCAAAGGCAGGAACCATCTGATCGACACCGTTGCGCTTCGTAAGCTCTGAAAATCAAGCACCTTCGGATTAGTCGCCGGAGGGCTTGCCGCGCATCTTCTTGATATCCGAACGGCCGGACTTTGCCTTCAGACGACGCTCGACCGAGCCTTTTGTCGGCTTGGTGGCCTTGCGAACCGGTGGCGGCGGAGCCGCCGCCTCCAGGATCAACTCCTTAAGCCGCTCGCGTGCATCTTCGCGATTGCGCTCCTGGCTGCGAAACCGGCTTGCCTCGATCATCAGCACGCCGTCTTTCGAAACGCGCCTGCCACCGAGGCGCAGTGCGTTGGTCTTTACCCGGTCCGGAAGGGAGGGCGAATTGGCAATATCGAAAAACAGCTGAACCGCCGTAGAGACCTTGTTGACGTTCTGGCCGCCCGGCCCGCCGGCCAGCACGAATTGCTCCGTCAGCTCCCAGCCGGCGATGGTGATACGGTTGCTGATGTAAAGCGGGTCGCTGGCCATGATCTTTCTCCGCGCCGGTGATGCCATAGATCGGCAGGAATGGAAACAGCAGGCCAAACGAAAGAACCCGGCACAAGGCCGGGTCCCCTCCTCCTCACAAATGAGGCTTTATTATTCAGCCGCGAGCAAAAGGCCCGGGGCTGCATCGCGAACCTTGCTGTCGACGTGATCTTCGAACTTGGTGAAGTTCGTGACGAACATGGAGACCAGCTTCTTTGCCTGCGCGTCATAGGCTGCGCCATCGGCCCAGGTCGAACGCGGATCGAGGATCGCGCTGTCGACGCCATCCAGCGACAGCGGCACGGCGAAACCGAAATTCGCGTCGGTGCGGAATTCCGCATTCTTCAGGTCGCCGGTCAGTGCGGCGGTCAGAAGCGCGCGGGTTGCCTTGATGGGCATGCGCTTGCCGATGCCGTAAGCACCGCCGGTCCAGCCGGTATTGACTAGCCAGCAATCCACACCATGCTTGCCGATCAGTTCGCGCAGCAGGTTGCCGTATTCCGCCGGGTGGCGCGGCATGAAGGGTGCGCCGAAGCAGGTGGAGAAGGTCGCTTCCGGCTCGGTCACGCCCTTTTCCGTGCCGGCGACCTTTGCGGTGTAACCGGAGAGGAAGTGGTACATGGCCTGTTCCGGCGTCAGCCGGGCAATCGGCGGCAGCACGCCGAAGGCATCCGCCGTGAGCATGATGATCGTCTTCGGATGGCCGGCAATGCCGGTCTCCGATGCATTCGGAATGAAGTGCAACGGATAGGCGCTACGGGTATTTTCCGTCAGCGAGTTGTCGTTGAAATCAGGGACGCGGTTTTCGTCCAGTACGACGTTCTCGAGAACCGTGCCGAAACGGCGGGTCGCGGCGTAGATTTCCGGCTCGGCTTCGGCCGAAAGCTTGATCGCCTTGGCATAGCAGCCGCCTTCGAAATTGAAGATACCGTGTTCGCCCCAGCCATGTTCGTCATCGCCGATCAGCGTGCGCGACGGATCAGCCGACAGCGTGGTCTTTCCGGTGCCGGAAAGGCCAAAGAAAACGGCGGAATCACCCTGCGGACCGACATTGGCCGAGCAATGCATGGGCATGACGCCCTTGGCCGGCAGCAGGTAGTTCAGCACCGTGAAGACCGACTTCTTGTTTTCACCGGCATAGGAGGTGCCGCCGATCAGAACGAGGCCGTTGGTCAGATCGCAGGCGATGACGGTTTCCGAACGGACACCGTGACGGGCCGGATCGGCCTTGAAGCTCGGCAGGTTGATGATGGTGAGCTTCTGCTTGAAGCCTGCCAGTTTTTCCTGCTCCGGACGGATCAGCAGATTGCGGATGAACAGCGAATGCCAGGCAAGCTCGGTGACGACGCGCGTCGGCAGAGCGTTTTCCTCATCGGCGCCGCCGATCAGGTCCTGAACATAGAGCGTCTTTCCGGCGGCATGGGCCAGCATGTCCTTGTGCAGCAGCTCGAAGTTTTCCGGCGAGAGCGGCTTGTTATTGTCCCACCAGATGGTGTTCTCGGTGGAAGCGTCGCGGACGACGAATTTGTCCTTCGGAGAACGACCCGTGTGCTGGCCGGTGACGGCACGCAGCGCGCCATCGATGGTTAGCTCTGCTTCACCATTGCGGATAGCCTCTTCGTATAATTCGCTCTCGTTGAGGTTATAAAAGACGCGGGAGGCCTCGCCCAGTCCGAGTTCCGCAACTCCGTTGGCAGGATTATGAACCCCAAGCTCGTTCATGACGCGTTCCTTGTTGATGACGATAAGGCCGTTGAAATTTCCTCGGAAAATACGTGGCAGCTTTTGGAAACGCAAGAGTGCGACTTTAAAAAACTTAGTGATTTCAATATATTAATCGATTTAAAAGATTTTATTTCTTTTTAAATCGGTTGAAGACGCATTAAAATTCAGCTGCGGCGTCTTTACGAAATCTCCTCGCCCCGCCCTTGCGATTTTGGGGCGAGTTTTCCTTTGCCACAATTTGTTCCACCTTTATACTCATGAGAGTGGCTCGCGGCGCACAACCTGGCTGGGTGAATGTCGGGAGTTACGAGAAAATGACCATGGAGACCAACTACATGCAGACGATCGCGCTTGTCGACGATGACCGGAATATTCTGACTTCGGTATCGATCGCGCTCGAAGCCGAAGGCTACCGGGTCGAAACGTATACGGACGGCGCTTCCGCGCTTGACGGGTTGATCGCCCGTCCCCCGCAGCTCGCCATTTTCGATATTAAGATGCCCCGCATGGACGGTATGGAGCTTTTGCGGCGCCTTCGCCAGAAGTCGGACCTGCCGGTTATCTTCCTCACCTCCAAGGATGAAGAGATCGACGAATTGTTCGGCCTGAAGATGGGTGCGGACGACTTCATCACCAAGCCATTCTCGCAGCGCCTTCTGGTGGAGCGCGTCAAAGCAATCCTTCGCCGCGCCAGCAGCCGCGAAGCGTCTGCCGCAACCGGCAACGTTCTGAAGCCGACTGCAGACCAACAGGCACGCACACTGGAGCGCGGGCAGCTCGCCATGGATCAGGAACGGCATACCTGCACCTGGAAGGGCGAACCGGTAACGCTGACGGTGACCGAATTCCTCATCCTGCATTCGCTGGCGCAGCGTCCAGGCGTGGTGAAAAGCCGCGACGCCCTGATGGATGCGGCCTATGACGAGCAGGTCTATGTGGACGACCGCACCATCGACAGCCACATCAAGCGTCTTCGCAAGAAGTTCAAACTGGTCGATGGCGACTTCGATATGATTGAAACGCTTTATGGCGTAGGATATCGCTTCCGCGAAGCGGCCTGAACGAGCCGCGCCGCGCAGAAGGGACCGCCCGATATGGGGTGGTAAGGACTTGAATACGTGTTGAAGAAAACGCCGGAAACCGTCTCGGACAGTGACGATGCCGAAGAACGCGGCAGCGAACGCCGTCATCGTATCCATCCGTTGACGATCATCCGGCGCATTTTCGGCAATGCGGTGTTTTCCAGCCTCACGCGCCGAATCCTGTTCTTCAACGTCGCGGCGACGGTGGTTCTGGTCGGCGGCATTCTCTATCTCAACCAGTTCCGCGAGGGACTGATCGACGCGCGCGTGGAAAGCCTGCTGACGCAAGGCGAAATCATCGCCGGCGCAGTTTCCGCTTCCGCCTCTGTCGATACCAACTCAATCACCATCAATCCGGAAAAGCTGCTGGAATTGCAGGCGGGACAGAGCATCACCCCTGCCCCCAATGACGAGGACTTGAGTTTCCCGATCAATCCGGAGCGGGTGGCACCGGTGCTGCGGCGGCTGATTTCGCCGACGCGTACCCGCGCACGGCTTTTCGATGCCGATGCCAACCTGCTGCTCGATTCACGTCATCTTTATTCGCGCGGTCAGGTTCTGCGCTTCGACCTGCCGCCGGTAACGCCGGAGACGCAGACCTGGGGCGACTGGTTCACCAGCATGTTCAACCGCATGCTGCAGCCGAGCAGCCTGCCGCAATACAAGGAAGCGCCCGGCGGTGACGGCTCGATCTATCCCGAGGTGATGAATGCTTTGACCGGCGTGCGCGGCGCGGTCGTGCGTGTCACGGAAAAGGGCGAGCTGATCGTTTCCGTGGCCGTGCCGGTGCAGCGCTTCCGGGCTGTGCTCGGCGTTCTGCTGCTTTCGACGCAAGCGGGCGATATCGACAAGATCGTGCATGCCGAGCGCCTCGCCATCATGCGCGTCTTTGGCATCGCCACGCTGGTCAACATCGTGCTGTCGCTGCTCCTCTCCTCCACCATCGCCACGCCGCTGCGGCGGCTGTCGGCGGCCGCGATCCGCGTACGCCGCGGGGCGAGAACCCGTGAGGAGATACCGGATTTCTCGGCGCGTCAGGATGAGATCGGCAACCTCTCGATTGCGCTGCGTGAAATGACGACCGCGCTTTACGATCGTATCGACGCGATTGAAAGTTTCGCCGCCGATGTGAGCCATGAACTCAAGAACCCGCTGACCTCGCTGCGCAGCGCCGTGGAAACCCTGCCGCGCGCCAAGACCGAAGAGTCCAAACAGCGTCTGACCGAGATCATCTTCCACGATGTGCGCCGCCTCGACCGCCTGATCAGCGACATTTCGGATGCCTCGCGGCTCGACGCCGAACTGGCGCGCGCCGACGCCTCGCCGCTCGATCTCGATGTGCTGATGAAGGGCCTGGTGGATATATCCCGCCAGATAAGCACCAAGAAGAAAAGCGTGACGATAGACTATGTCGTCGACCGGAAAGCGGGCGCAAAAACCTCATTCGTGGTGAATGGCCACGACCTGCGTATCGGCCAGATCGTCACCAACCTCATCGAGAATGCGCGCTCCTTCGTTACCGAGGAAAGCGGTCGCATCACCGTGCGCCTTTCCCGTCACAAGGATCGCTGCATCGTGCAGGTGGAGGACAACGGGCCCGGCATTCAGGCCGAAGACATCGACCGGATTTTCGAGCGCTTCTACACCGACCGGCCGGCGAGCGAAGGGTTCGGACAGAATTCCGGCCTTGGCCTTTCGATCAGCCGCCAGATCGCCGAAGCCCATGGCGGCAGTCTGCGGGCGGAAAACGTGGTCGACAAATATGGCGTGATTTCCGGCGCGCGCTTCACCCTGTCGCTGCCGGCGGCCGAAACCCATGAACGCTGAACGCTTCAACCTGCACGCCACCGCCATCACCGTTCAAAACACCGGCATCCTTTTCGTCGGGCCGTCGGGCAGCGGCAAAAGCGAGCTCGCCTTCAGCTTCCTGACGGAGGCGGAACGCTGCGGATTGCCGGCGGCGCTGATCGCGGACGATCAGATTTTCGTGTATCGCGATGGCGACAACATCATTGCCGAGCGGCCGGAAGCGATCGCCGGCCTGCTGGAATTGCGCGGTAGCGGTATTGTTACCGTCAAAAGCATTGCGCGCGCTCCACTACATTTTGCGGTCACGACGGTCCTTTCAGGGACGAATCCAAGACTTCCCGAAGATGACGAGGTGTTTTCCCTGCCCTGCGGGGGGCATATCAGGCTTCTGCGCATTCCGCTTTCCAGTCTTACGCCCTATGGAAAATTTGCTGCACTTGCTCAGAATCTTTTTGAAACGAATGTGAAGTGACGATGATTCGGGCGATTTTAGGCTTGCGATTCGCATTTTCCTCATCAAGATGAAATCCCACCGATGGACAGGATTGCCGCGTTGCGATAGTCGGCAATGAGAGTGCGTGTGCAAGGGAGCATTTCATGATCGGACTAGTGCTTGTCACCCATGGCAAGCTGGCTGAGGAGTTTCGCCATGCGTTGGAGCATGTCGTCGGTCCCCAGAAATTGATCGAGACGGTCTGTATCGGTCCCGAAGACGACATGGATCAGCGCCGGCAGGATATCATCGACGCCGTTGCGCGCGCCAATGACGGCAATGGCGTGATCATCCTGACGGACATGTTCGGCGGCACGCCTTCCAATCTCGCGATTTCCGTCATGAATAACGGCAACGTCGAAGTCATCGCAGGGGTCAATCTTCCCATGCTGATCAAGCTTGCAGGCGTTCGCAGCGAAGATAATATGGACAAGGCCCTTCAGGATGCATCCGATGCCGGCCGCAAATATATCAACGTCGCCAGCCGCGTTTTGAGCGGCAAGTGAGAAGTTAGCCCATGTCGCCATTCTCCCGGGAACTACCGATCATCAACAAACGCGGCCTTCACGCCCGGGCTTCTGCAAAATTCGTGCAGATGGTCGAAGGTTTTGACGCGACGATCACGGTTTCCAAGGATGGCATGACCGTTGGCGGCACCTCCATCATGGGCCTGATGATGCTGGCGGCAAGCCCCGGCTGCAGCGTTTATGTCGAGGCAAGCGGCAATCAGGCGAAAGAAGCGCTGGAAGCACTGGAGGCGCTTGTCGCCGACCGCTTCGGCGAAGAAGCCTGAGCCGGAACCATATAAAGACATAAAGACTTCTTTATATCATCATTGCCAGATCGTTCGTGGCCTGCTAAACCGCTGCTACGTTTAAGAGCCGGACCGCAAGGTGCGGCGTTTCTGATCTGGAGAACTTCATGAGCCTTGAGAAGGACTACATCGTCGCCGATATCAACCTTGCCGCATTCGGCCGCAAGGAACTGGACATCGCCGAAACCGAAATGCCGGGCCTGATGTCCTGCCGCAAGGAATTCGGCGAAAGCAAGCCGCTGAAGGGCGCACGCATCACTGGCTCTCTTCACATGACGATCCAGACCGGCGTTCTGATCGAAACGCTGAAGGAACTCGGCGCGGACATCCGTTGGGCGTCCTGCAACATTTTCTCGACGCAGGATCATGCAGCGGCCGCCATTGCTGCAGCCGGCATCCCGGTCTTCGCCGTCAAGGGTGAAACCCTGACGGAATATTGGGAATATACCGACAAGATCTTCCAGTGGGCCGATGGCGGCCTCTCCAACATGATCCTCGACGATGGCGGCGACGCCACCATGTACATCTTGCTCGGCGCACGCGCCGAAGCCGGTGAGGATGTTCTGTCCAACCCCGGCTCGGAAGAAGAGGAAATTCTCTTCGCGCAGATCAACAAGCGCCTCAAGGCTTCGCCTGGCTGGTTCACCAAGCAGCGCGACGCACTGAAGGGCGTCACGGAAGAAACGACGACCGGCGTTCACCGTCTTTACGATCTCAGCAAGAAGGGCCTGCTGCCCTTCCCGGCGATCAACGTCAATGACAGCGTCACCAAGTCGAAGTTCGACAACAAATACGGCTGCAAGGAATCGCTGGTGGACGGCATTCGCCGCGCAACCGACGTGATGATGGCCGGCAAGGTTGCCGTGGTCTGCGGTTACGGCGATGTGGGCAAGGGTTCGGCGGCATCGCTGCAGGGCGCCGGCGCCCGCGTGAAGGTCACCGAAATCGATCCGATCTGCGCGCTTCAGGCCGCCATGGACGGTTTCGAGGTCGTTCGTCTGGAGGACGTGGTTTCCTCCGCCGATATCTTCATCACCACTACCGGCAACAAGGACGTGATCCGCATCGAGCATATGCGCGAGATGAAGGACATGGCCATCGTCGGCAATATCGGCCATTTCGACAACGAGATTCAGGTCGCATCGCTGCGTAACCTGAAGTGGACGAACATCAAGCCGCAGGTCGACATGATCGAGTTCCCGAAGGGCAACCGCATCATTCTTCTGTCCGAAGGCCGCCTGCTGAACCTCGGCAACGCCACCGGTCACCCGTCCTTCGTCATGTCGGCCTCCTTCACCAACCAGGTGCTGGGCCAGATCGAGCTCTTCACCAAGCAGGGCGAATACAAGAACGAAGTTTACGTGCTTCCCAAGCACCTCGACGAGAAGGTTGCGCGCCTTCATCTTGAGAAGCTTGGTGTGCGCCTGACCGAACTTTCCGACCTGCAGGCAGATTATATCGGCATCTCGAAGGAAGGTCCGTTCAAGGCCGAACACTACAGATATTAATTCCATAGTTAATATCCACTGAAATTACACAATATCTAGATGCCGTGCGCTTGACAAAGCGCGCGGCATCTTTTTTGCGCGCTCCCTTTTCGCAGATTTATGAAGGCGGTATTGTCATCAGACTTGATTCGGACACGCCAAAGGGCGGCGGGGACGAAATGGGATGTCTTGTCGAAGATGCGGCACATAGGACGGAGACAGACCGGGGATGTCGGTTCAAAATTCGGATCTGCGCAAGCAGACAGTTCAACGCGTTGAAAACACGCAAGCGGGCGTGGCATTGAGCGCGGCTCTTGCGCGTTGCCGACAGGTCGTCAGTGCGGTTCAGACAGGCTTTGCGAGGCTTCCTGTGCTGCTTTCGGGCACGGTTCTCGCCGGCTCGACAACCGCTGTGATGGCCCAGGACGGTCTTGTGGCAAAGACCGGCGCGCGGTTGTTCTCGTCCGGAGAAACCATCACCTATTCGCTTTTCGTCGGCATGCTTTCAGCAACGCTGTTTTCCGTCGTCTGGCTGGTGCGCCAGCGCGGTAATATCGAGGCGGAAAGCAGCGAATACCGACAGGCGCTTGCCCAGTCCCACCACAAGATCGCGAAATACGAGGCGTTGATTTCCGACAAAAGCCGCCGCATCGTCATCTGGGATGGCGCGGACAAGCGGCCCGAATTTCTGGGACAGCTGCCGGCCGAGACGGGTGTGCCGCAGGCGGATCACGATTTTCTGGCCTTTGGCCGCTGGCTGAAACCGGCATCCGCAAGCCAGCTTGAAAAATCCATCGAAAAACTCCGCAGCCATGCCCAGAGTTTCGATCTGACCATCGAGACGCAGCGCGGTGAAGTCATTGAGGTTCAGGGCCGGGTTTCCGGGGGCAATGCCTTTGCGCGTTTCATCGCGCTCAACAATTTGCGCGCCGAACTCGCGGAATTGCAGGTGGAGCGCGAGCGCCTGATCGCTTCCGTCTCGACCTTTCAGGAACTTCTCGATTCCATTGAGCAGCCAGTCTGGCGGCGCAATGGCGAAGGCGACCTCATCTGGGTCAACCACGCCTATGCCCAGGCGGTGGATGCCCGTGACACCGAACAGGCCGTTCATGAAAAACGCGAACTTCTGAACACGGTTACCCGGCAGAAGATACGCGCGGCCGCGACACCGGAATCGCCCTATCACGACCGTATTTCGACGGTGGTTTCCGGAAACCGCACCTTCTTTGACGTTGTCGACATCAAGACAGCGGGTGGGTCCGCCGGCATCGCCATCGATGCCACCGAGGCCGAGACCATCGGCGAAGAACTCAAGCGGGTTCTGAAAAGCCACGCCGAAACGCTCGATCATCTGGCAACGCCTGTCGCCATTTTCGACGGCCGGCAGCGGCTGCAATTCTACAATCAGGCTTTTGCGGCTCTCTGGGGTCTCGATCTCGTTTTCCTCGAATCCAGCCCTGACAATTCCGAGCTTCTGGACAGGCTGCGCACCGCCGGCAAATTGCCGGAGCAGCTGAACTGGAAGAACTGGAAGGAGACGGCGCTTTCCGTCTATCGTTCGCTGGACACCAAGACCGATCTCTGGCACCTGCCGAACGGCCAGACCCTGCGGGTCATCGCCACTGCCCATCCGCAGGGCGGCGCGACCTGGGTTTTCGAGAACCTGACCGAGCAGGTCGATCTGCAGATGCGCTACAACACGCTGGTAAAGGTGCAGGGCGAAACCATCGACCATCTGGCCGAAGGTGTGGCCGTGTTCGGCGCCGATGGGCGCATTCGCCTGTCCAACCCGGCATTCCGGGCGCTCTGGGGCGTGACTGCGGAACAGGCTGAGACCGGCACCCATATCCGCGCCATCGAAACCGCCTGCACGCAATCCTATGACAGGCCGGACGGCTGGCGTGCTTTCAGCCAGTTCATCACCAGCTTCGACGATGAGCGGCCGTCGCGGCAGGGCACACTGGAACTGCTTTCCGGCCTCGTGCTCGACTACGCCATCATTCCGCTGCCGGATGCGCAGACCATGCTGACCTTCGTCAACATGACCGACAGCGTGCGGGCCGAGCGGGCGCTGAAAGAAAAGAACGACGCGCTTCTGAAGGCCGACGAGCTTAAGAACGATTTCGTGCAGCATGTTTCCTACGAGCTGCGTTCGCCGCTCACGAATATCATCGGCTTCACCGATCTCCTCAAGACTCCCGGCATCGGCCAATTGACGGAACGGCAGGCGGAATATCTCGACCATATTTCCACCTCATCCTCGGTGCTCCTGACCATCGTCAACGATATTCTCGATCTCGCGACCGTCGATGCCGGCATCATGCAGCTCAATTATTCGGAAAACGATCTGAACGAATTGCTTGAAGACGTTTCCGTGCAGATCGCCGACCGGCTGCAGGAGAGCGGAATTTCGCTCGAGATCGTTGCACCCGCCCATCTCGGCAGTCTGGTGGCCGATCATCAGCGGCTGAAGCAGATTCTCATCAAGCTCCTGACCAACGCGATCAATTTCGCGCCCGAAGGTTCCTCCGTGCAGCTTTCCTGCCAGCGCAGCGAAGGCGACTTCGTGTTCTCGGTCGCGGATAAGGGTCCGGGCATTCCTGAGGACATGCTGAAGAGCGTGTTCGACCGCTTCGCGACGCGCGGCAATGGCGGGCGGCGAACCGGTGCGGGGCTTGGCCTTTCCATCGTCGAAAGCTTCGTCAGCCTGCATCATGGCACGGTCAGCATCGACAGCCGTCCCGGCAACGGCACCATCGTCACCTGCCGCATTCCTTCCGGCACACGGCCGCATTCCATCGCCGCAGAATGAGCGAAGACATCTTGCCGATCACCATTCCCCTTGCGGGAGAAAAGGACACCATCAGGCTCGGTGAAGACCTTGCGCTGGCTTTGAAACCCGGCGATTGTCTGGCCCTGATCGGCGATCTCGGCGCCGGCAAATCGACGCTTGCCCGCGCCTTCATCCGGGCAATGGCGGACGAGCCGGATCTTGAAGTTCCGAGCCCTACCTTCACGATCGTCCAGACCTATGCCGCCCGCATTCCAGTCGCCCATCTCGATCTCTACCGGCTTTCGGATGTTTCGGAACTGGACGAACTCGGCATCGATGAGATGCTGGAGGATGGCATCTGCCTGATCGAGTGGCCGGATATGGCCGCCGAGATCCTGCCGCCGGAGCAGACCGTCACGCTCCGGCTGACGCATTCCGGCGAAGGGCGGCTCGCCTCCATCGAGGCTCCGGCAAAGCTGAAAGCACGACTTGAACGGGTTTTCGCCATCCGCGCGTTTCTCGCAAAAAATGGCAAGGGCGACGCGGCCCGGCGTTTTCTCAGCGGTGACGCCTCAACACGCGCCTATGAGACCGTTTCCACTGACGGCCCGGACCTTATCCTTATGGATTGGCGGCGCCCCCTCAAGGGTGCAATCATTGCGGACGGCAAGACCTACGCGGAAATCGCCCATCTTGCCCAGGACGCCCGCTCCTTCGTTGCGATCGGCAACTATCTTCGAAACAACGGCCTTTGCGCCCCTGAGATTCTGGCGGCGGATATCGATCAGGGTATTCTATTGCTGGAGGATCTGGGGCGGGATGGCGTACTTGCGCCTGACGGAACGCCTATGGAGGACCGCTATCTCCAAAGCGTCGCCTGCCTTGCCGCACTCCATCGGGCCCCGCGACCTGGCCTGCTGCCGGTGGGTGACGGCAGCGCCTATGAGGTTCCCCCGTTCGACCGTCAGGCGATGAAAATTGAAGTCTCGTTGCTGGTGGAGTGGTATCTGCCCTACAAACGCGGCACACCGCTCTCCGATGGCGAGAAGAACGACTATTACGCCCTGTGGGACAGGCTGATCGACGCGCTCGCTGGCTGCGAAACCGGCCTTCTGCTGCGCGATTTCCATTCGCCAAATATTCTGTGGCAGGCGCAGAATAACGGCATCCGGCAGGTCGGCCTGATCGATTATCAGGACGCGATGATCGGCCCGAGCGCTTACGATCTTGCCTCCATCGTGCAGGACGCCCGTGTCACCATCTCACCCGAATTGCAAGCGCGCCTGCTTTCGCACTATCTCGACAGCAGGAGAAGCGCGCCCTCTTTCGATGAGGCTCTTTTCCTCAAGGCTTTCGCCATCATGTCGGCGCAACGCAACTGCAAGCTCGCCGGTATCTGGGTGAGGCTGTTGGAACGGGACGGAAAACCCGGTTATATGAAACATATGCCGAGGACGTTCCGCTATCTCAGTGCAGCGCTTTCGCATCCGGAACTCGCACCGCTCAAAGACTGGTGCCTGCGCATGGGCATGGAATTCGACGACTGAAAGACGGTTGACCACGATGACGATTAAAAATGCGATGGTGCTGGCCGCCGGGCTTGGCACGCGGATGCGCCCGATCACGGATACGATACCGAAGCCGCTCGTCCAGATCGCGGGCAAGCCGATGATCGATTATGCGCTCGACGCGCTTGTCGAAGCCGGTGCGGAAACCATTGTCGTCAATGTGCACCACCACGCGGAACAGATGGTCACCCATCTTGAGCAGCGCACCGACGCCGAAATCCTGATTTCCGACGAGCGGACGCAACTGATGAATTCCGGCGGCGGTCTCGCCAAGGGCCTGAAGCTTCTTGAACCCGGCCCGGTCTTCGTCATGAATGCCGATCTCTTCTGGATTGGCGAGCAGCTGAATGCGGTCAGCAACCTGCGCAAGCTTGCGCAATTCTTCGACCCGACCCAAATGGACATGGCGCTGCTCTGCGTCGACATGGACCGCACCACCGGGCACAATGGCAAGCGGGATTTCAACCTCTCCGCCGATGGAAAACTGACGCGGTATCGCGATGGCGATCCGAACCCCGTGGTTTATGCCGGAGCCATCGCCATGGATTCGCGGCTGCTGGACGATGCGCCGGCGGATGCCTTCAACCTCAATATCTATTTCGACCGCGCCATTGAAAGAGACCGGCTTTTCGGGCTTTCTCTGGATGGCCACTGGATCACTGTCGGCACGCCGGATGCGATAGACGATGCTGAAAGCATCATCCGCCAATTCAGGGAAAAACGCTCTGCATGACGCTCACCCACCACGCAAAGCGCGTTCTGACGATCGCTGCGGGAACACCGTTCCTCAAGACGCTCGCGGAAACGCTGTGTGACGGGACACTGACAGCCGGCTATAAATACGACCCGGCCGATCCGCTGTCGCTTGCCAAGGTGACGATCTACGTGCCGACGCGGCGCTCCGCCCGTGTGCTGCGCTCCGAATTCGTCGATCTTCTGGGCGGCCGGTCCGCCATTCTGCCGCTGATCCGCCCCTTGGGCGAAACGGATGACGACAGCGGCTTTTTCGAGATCGAAAATCCTGAAATCATGGATCTGGCGCCGCCGATTTCCGGCACCGGCCGGCTGATCGAGCTGGCGCGTCTCATTCTCGCCTGGCGCAACAGCCTGCCGGACGCCATCCGGGCAATTCACTCGGATTCGCCGCTTGTCGCCCCCGCCAGCCCCGCAGACGCCATATGGCTGGCGCGTGCGCTTGGCGAGGTGATCGATGCAATGGATACGGAAGAAAAGGACTGGGAAGCGCTTCAGCATCTCGATGCTGGCGATCACGCCCAATGGTGGCAGCTGACGGCGGATTTCCTGCGGATCGCCAGTGTCTTCTGGCCGGCGCGGCTTGCCGAACTCAACCGTTCCTCGGCCGGCCGGCATCGCAACGCCATCCTGCGGGCGGAAGCGAACCGGCTTGCCAATTTGCCGGATACGGGACCGATCATCGTCGCCGGGTCGACGGGTTCCATTCCTGCCGCAGCCGATCTCATCGCCGCCGTTGCGGCCCTGGCCCAGGGCACCGTCGTACTTCCGGGCCTAGATCTTGCCATGCCGGAGGAGCAATGGGAGGCAATCGCCGAGGACCCTACCGATCCTTCGAGCCGCACCCACTCGCAATATGGCCTTTATATGCTATTGCAGAAGCTCGGCATCCTGCGCGACGACGTGGTTCAGATCGGCGCGATCGATAGCGATCTGGAAAAGCGAGCAGCCGTGTTTTCGGCCGCACTCGCGCCGGCCAAATCCACCAGCGGCTGGAATCGCTGGCGCGAGGACAGGCAGCCCGGCTTTTTCGACGACGCCTTCGCAACGGCCACGCTGATAGAAGCCGCCAATGAGCGCGAGGAGGCAACAGCCATCGCGGTGGCTTTGCGGCTGGCGCTTGAAGCGCCCGGCGCTGGACGTCCGTCGCAGGCAGCGCTGATAACACCGGACCGCGGGCTGGCGCGGCGCGTGGCAACGGAATTGCAGCGCTTCGGCATCGAAGCAGACGACTCGGCCGGTACGCCGCTCTCCGCCACCCCACAAGCGGGGCTGACGCAACTGGCGCTGGAAGCGATCCTGAGGCCCGGCGACCCGGTGCCGATCATTTCCCTTCTGAAACATCCGCTTAGCCGCTTCGGGCTTTCCGATGAAGCTTTCGCGAAAGCCTCCAAAGCGCTGGAGCTGATCGCGCTGCGCGGCGGCCGTGTGGAGACCGAAATCGGCAATCTGGAAGCGGTTCTGGAGGCGCAGCTTCTGGCGCAGCGCGACGACCGGCACCCACCTGCCTGGCGGCTGGCGCTGCCGGAGGCAAGCGCGGAGGCTGCGCGCGACCTGGCACAGCGGATTGCCGTTGCGACCGAGCCGCTCGGTTCCGCCTTTGTCCGCAAAGATCGATCCGGCCGCGCCTTCACCGATAAATTGCCGCTGTCCGTTTGGGCGGAGCGGACGGGTCGCGTGATCGAAGCCATCTGCGCGGATGAAAACAGCGATCTTGCCGCGCTCTGGTCCGGTGAAGCGGGAGACAAGCTTTCCGAGCTGTTCGGCGAGCTGATGGAAAGCGGCGAAATCCTCGATGCGGATGGACCGCAATGGATCGATATTTTTGCGGCACTGGTAGCCGGTGAATCGATCAAGCCAAGATCGATGCGTCATCCGCGCATTTTCATCTTCGGCGCGCTTGAGGCACGGCTGCAAAGCGTCGATACCGTTGTCATCGGTGGTCTCAATGAAGGGCTCTGGCCGGGGCAGACGGCGAATAATCCCTTCCTGTCCCGCACCATGAAGACCGCCATTGGCCTCGAACCGCCTGAACGGCGCATCGGTCAGCTGGCGCATGATTTCGAGATGGCAAATGGCACCCGACAGATTTTTTACACCCGCGCGCTGAGGCAGGGCTCAACGCCCGCCGTCGCCTCACGCTGGCTCCAGCGTCTTCTCGCGCTGGGCGGCGAGGATGTTGCCGATAGACTGAGGAAGCGCGGCGAGACCTATCGCCATTGGGCGGGATTGATGGATGAAAGCATCGATCAGGAAGCGGCAAAGCGCCCTGCGCCGAAACCACCAGCCGCGTTGCAGCCGACGCGCTATTCCTTCAGCGAAGTGGGGCGCCTGCGCCGCGATCCCTATTCGATCTATGCGCGGCGCATCCTGAAGCTGGACCCACTCGACCCCTTCAATCGCGATCCGAACGCCGCCGATCGCGGCACGCTCTATCACGCGATCATCGAGCGCTATTCCCGTGAGGGACATGTTCCCGGCACACCGGCCTCGCTTTCGGCCATGCAGCGCATTCTCGACGAATGTTTCGATGCGGAAAACCTGCCTCCCCATGTGGATGTCATCTGGCGGCCGCGTTTTGCAGCGGTAGCGCGCGCATTTATCGACTGGGAAAAAGAACGTCATCCATCCATTCGCCACAGCTTCTACGAGGCTCGCGCCGGGCAGGAAATCGTCGAGGCGGGCATAAGGCTGACGGGGATCGCCGACCGCATCGACGTCAAGACAAACGGTCAGGCGGATATTATCGACTACAAGACGGGGCTTGCGCCTTCCGTCAATCAGGCGCGCGCGCTGCTCGACCCGCAGCTTGCGCTCGAGGCGGCGGCCTTGATGCGCGGCGCCTTCCGCGAAGCCGGTTCGCCCACACCGGAAAACCTCATCTATGTTCGCCTGCGGCCTGGCGAGCGTTTTTTTGCCGATCAGGTCAATAACGAACATTCCAGCCGAAGCGGCAAAAGACCGCCGAAATCGGCGATTGAGCTCGCGACGGAATCGATCGAACAGCTCACCAAATTCGTCCATTCCCTGCGTGACGGCGAAAACGGCTTCGCCTCCCGCCTCGTGCCGGAAGAGCAACAATCCTATGGTGGGGAATATGACCACCTCGCCCGCGTTGCGGAATGGTCGACGGCAGAACCGGGAGACGGCGATGACGATTGATCCCTTCGATTCCGGCCCCGCCGCCGACACGCCTGAGAGCTGGATCGACTGGACCAGCGCCCGGCAGCGGCTTGCCTCCGATCCCGCAAGCTCTGCCTGGGTGTCGGCCAACGCCGGCTCCGGCAAGACCCATGTTCTGACCCAACGCGTCATCCGCCTGCTACTGGCCGGATGTAGACCTTCGGCGATTTTGTGCCTTACCTATACAAAGGCCGCGGCGTCGGAAATGTCCAGCCGCGTCTTCGACCGTCTGGCGGAATGGGCTACTTTGCCGGATTCCGATCTCAAGGACCGCATCGCCGCCATCGAAGGCAAGGTGCCCGATCGCATCAAGCTTGCCGAAGCGCGCAGGCTGTTTGCCAAGGCGCTGGAAACGCCGGGCGGGTTGAAAATCCAGACGATCCACGCCTTCTGCGAGGCGTTGCTGCATCAGTTCCCACTGGAAGCCAATGTCGCCGGCCATTTCTCCGTTCTTGACGACCGCGCCGCAACCACGCTGCTTGCCGAAGCACGCCGTTCGCTTCTAACGGCGGTTTCGACGGAACGGGACGCGGAGCTGGCGCAATCGCTCGCTTATGTGCTCGATCTCGCCGACGAAAGCGGACTGGAATCGCTGCTTTCCGCCATCATCGCCAATCGCAGCGCCCTTCGCGCCTTTCTTCTGGACGCCAAACAGTCGGGCGGCATCGATGCGCGGTTGCGGCAGGCGATGCAGATCGCAGACGGGGAAACCGAAGAAACCGCGGCAGCCGCCTTCTGGCCTCTGCCCGGCCTCTCAGGCCTTGCGCTCGATACGTATCTCGCCCTTGCCGACGAGGTGGGTGGATCACGCGTCATCGATGTCGCTTATGCGCTCAGGGAGGCAAAACGACAGTCGGACCCCGTGCGGCGGATGGAATTCATCGAAGCGGCACTGCTGACAGCCAAGGGCGAAAAGAAATCGGATGCCTATGTCATCAACAAGGGCATGCAGAAATCCGCCCCCGAACTTCTCGATGCGCTGACGCTGGCGCGGGACCATGTCGTTTCCTGCCGCAACCGATATCGTCTGGTGCGGATGCTGGCGGCGACAAAATGCGCCCTTGTTCTGGCCGAAAGGCTGATCGGCGATTTCGAAGACCTGAAGAAACAGCGAAGCCAGCTCGATTTCGAAGACTTGATCGAGCGCGCGGCCAACCTTCTCAACCGCGATACGGCCGGCGCCTGGGTGCACTACAAGCTGGATCAGGGCATCGACCATATTCTCGTCGATGAGGCGCAGGATACCAGCCCGGTGCAATGGTCGATCATCCAGTCGCTGGCGGCGGATTTCTTCACCGGCGAGAGCGCCCGCCTGGGGCGGCGCACGCTTTTTGCCGTGGGCGATGAAAAACAGTCGATCTATTCATTCCAGGGCGCCCGGCCGGAACGGTTTTCGCAGGAGCGCGAAGAGACCAAAAAGCGCGTCGATTCCGTCGATCAGGCCTTTCACCGTATCCGCCTGCCGCTTTCTTTCCGGTCCACGGAGGATGTTCTGGCCGCCGTCGATCAGGTCTTTTCAGACCCGAATAACGCCAGCGGCCTCAGTGCCGATAACGAGCCGGTGGAGCACCGATCCAACCGTGCCGGCCATCCCGGCACCGTGGAGGTGTGGGACATGGTGGCGCCGGAAACCGCCGAAGACGAAGAGGATTGGACAGCGCCCTTCGATGCGCTGCGGGAAAGCGCGCCGGCCACCATCGTCGCCCGCCGGATCGCCGCGCGCATCGCCGATATGATCGGAAGCGAGACCATCATCGAAAAGGGCGTCGAGCGCGCCGTGGAGCCAGGCGACATTCTGGTTCTCGTCAGAAAACGCCATGCCTTTGTCAACGCGCTGACGCGCGAGCTGAAACGACGCAAGAATATTCCCGTTGCCGGCGCCGACCGCCTTCGCCTGACTGACCACATTGCCGTGCAGGACCTTCTGGCGCTCGGCCATTTCGTGGTCCTGCCCGAAGACGATCTTTCGCTCGCCGCACTGTTGAAGAGCCCGCTCTTCAACCTGACCGAAGATGACGTTTTCAACATCGCCGCCATGCGATCGGAAACGGAGAGCGTCTGGAAACGGCTGCAAACCCTTTCACAGGGAGAGAATAGTCATCTTTCCACCGTTACCGCCAAGCTGGAAGGTTTCATCGCGCTTTCCAAAACGGCCACCGTGCATGACTTCTTTGCAGCGGTCCTGACCCTGCATGACGGGCGCAAAAAATTCCTCGGCCGGCTTGGCAATGAGGCGAGCGACGTTCTGGATGAGTTCCTGTCCTTTGCGCTGGACCACGAAAGAACCGGTCTGCCCGGCCTTCAGGCCTTTCTCTCCGTTCTGGAAACCGATTCACCGGAGGTGAAGCGCGAGCAGGACAAGGATCGTGGTGAAGTACGCATCATGACCGTGCACGCCTCCAAGGGCCTTGAGGCGCCGGTCGTTTTTGTCGTCGATGGCGGTTCGAAGGCCTTCAATCACAGCCATGTGCCGAAACTGCGCTTCATCGAAGCGGGCGAGGACGCCTTCCCGGTCTGGCTGCCCGGCAGCGGCTTTTCAAACCATCTCATTCGCTCGGACGAAGAACGGCTGAAGACCGCAGCCGAAGACGAATATCGACGGCTGCTTTATGTGGCGATGACGCGCGCCGCCGATCACCTCGTGGTCTGCGGTTATCGCGGTCAGAAGGAAAACCCCGAATGCTGGCATGCCATCGTCAAGGCGGCGCTTGCCAACAATGAAGACCATTGCAAACCGCAGCTTTTCATGGCCGATGGCGAGGAATGGCAGGGGCTTGTCTGGCGTAAATCCGAGGCTCGCGCGACATCTCTCCCGCAAAGGCTGCCGGAAAAGCAGCAGGACGAAGAATATGCTCTTCCGCCCGGGCTGCTTGCTCCCCTGCCTGCCCTGCCCTCCTTGCCAAGGCCGCTTAGCCCTTCCGGTGCAGGCACCATCATCGATGACGGTGCGGATGTTCTTGCCGTGCGTTCGCCGCTTTTCGGCGAGAAAGCCGATGTCTCTTCGCTTGCGCTGCAACGCGGCCGGCTGGTGCATCGCATGCTGCAGGCCCTGCCGGATTTTGCCGAGGCGGAGCGGGAAGAGGCTGCCCGCCGCTATGCGGAGCGAGCGGCCCGTTTCTGGCCTACGGGCGAACGTGAGCATTTGATCCGGGCGGTTCTGCGGGTCATCTCCGAACCGGCGGTGCAACCGGCCTTTTCCGCCAACAGCCGCGCGGAAATCTCCATCATGGGCACGATGACGATCGGCCGGCAGCACTATGCCGTCTCCGGCCGTGTCGACCGGCTGGCGGTGGACGGTGATCGCGTTATTCTGGTCGACTACAAGACGAACCGGGTTCCGCCGCGCACGGCGCGCGAGATACCTTTCTCCCACACCGCGCAGCTTGCCATCTATCGCGAAATTCTTGCACCGCTCTATCCCGGCAAGGAATTCGTCTGCGCGCTGATCTATACGGAAAATGCCGCTTTTGTGCGGGTTGACGATGATGCAATGACGCAGGCTCTTGCCGCAATAAAGACAAAGTGAGATACCGGGGCATTGAAATTCCGACGCGCCCGCATCACATCGATAGCGGAAAAGTTTAGCTGAAAGGAGAGCCAGATATGGCTACCGTAAAAGTCGATGCCGCCAACTTCCAGTCCGAAGTCCTCGAATCCGCCGAACCCGTCGTGGTGGATTTCTGGGCCGAATGGTGCGGCCCGTGCAAGATGATCGCGCCGAGCCTTGAGGAAATTTCGTCGGAGCTTGCCGGCAAGGTCAAGGTCGCGAAGCTCAACATCGACGAAAACCCGGAACTGGCTGCCCAGTTCGGCGTGCGCTCCATCCCGACGCTCGCCATGTTCAAGGGCGGCGAAGTGGCCGACATCAAGGTTGGCGCTGCTCCCAAGACAGCGCTGTCCGCCTGGATTTCCGGCGCCGCATAAGCAATATCAATGGAATGAAAAAAGCCCGGCATCGCTGCCGGGCTTTTTTATTGGGGAACCGTGCCGTTGAAGGCAAGCGCGTTGCCGGCAAGATAAAGCGAGCCGCCGATCAGGATGCGCGGCGCCGGTCCTTCGGGGTCGAAGCGGCGCGAAAGCTCTTCCAGAGCATGCGTGAGGGACGAGGTGGGGGCCGCCACGAGACCGGCATCGAAGGCCGCATGGGCAAGTACGACGGGATCGATCGCCGCATCTGTGCCGCCAATCGGCACGGTGAAGACATATTCGGCAATATCGGCGAAGGCCTTGAAATAGCCCACCGGATCCTTGGTATTGATCATGCCTGCAATGATGAACAGTGGGCGTGGCGTCTTTTCCTCAAAGCCGGCCATCGCTTCGGCAATGACTTCGCCCGCGCCGGGGTTATGACCGCCATCGATCCAGATTTCCGAATCCTTCGGGGCCATTTCAGCGATTTTGCCGGTCAGGATGCGCTGCAGACGGCCGGGCCATTCCACGGAGGTCATGGCTTTTTCGATCATCCGTTCCGTCACCTCGAAACCGGCGGCCTTGACGGCGCGGATCGCGGCGGCGGCATTGGCAAGCTGATGGCGGCCGGGAAGCCGCGGCAGCGGCGCATCGGCCAGGCCGAACTCATCCTGATAGACCATGCGGCCGAATTCTTCATGGGCGGAAAAATCCTGCCCATAGACCGATACCGGGCAACCGAGCCGCTCCGCCGTGGCGACGAGCGTTTCGAGCGCCGCATCATATTCCTGATGGCCTATGACGACGGGGGAACCCTTTTTCATGATTCCCGCCTTTTCCGCCGCGATCAACTCAACGCGGTCACCGAGATAAGCCTCGTGATCGAGCGAAATCGGCATAATGATAGAGACAGCGGGGTTGTTGATCACATTGGTCGCATCGAAACGCCCACCAAGACCCACCTCAACGATAGCTGCGTCAGCCGGATGTTCCGAAAAAAGAAGGAACATAACCGCAGTCAGAATCTCGAAGACGGTAATCTTTTGGCCTTCGTTGGCAACTTCAATACGGCGCAGAGCATCCGCGAAGACAGCATCATCGACAAAGCGCCCCCTCTCGCCGGCCACACCGATGCGATAGCGTTCATGCCAATTGACGAGATGTGGCTTGGTGTGCACGTGCACGGGAAGTCCGGCTGCTTCCAGCAAGGCCCGACAAAAGGCGCTGACCGAGCCTTTGCCGTTGGTGCCGGCGACATGGATGACGGGCGGCATGCTATTTTGAGGATTGCCGAGTTTCTCAAGGAGCCGGGAAATTCTATCGAGCGAAAGATCGAACCCCTTGGGGTGGAGCTGCATCAGCTCTTCAATGATCTTCTCGGCCTCACCGATCGCGGGCTTCGTCATGTCTTCCGTTCGCCTTTCAGGCGTTTTGCTTGCCATTTGTCCGCCGCACCAAAGATGAAATCATGCAACGTATAGCATCATCCCGAAGGCAGTTTATGCCTCCGGGCGACATATTTTTTTCCTCAGGCCGAAGCGGCCAACGGGACGACCGAATTTGCATTCCCAGCAGGCGCTTTGGTCATGATCTTGAGCAGATTGGCCAGCATGTCGGGGATTTCGCGGCGATCAATGACCATATCCACCATGCCGTGTTCCAGCAGGTATTCCGAAGTCTGGAAGCCTTCGGGAAGCTTTTCGCGAATGGTCTGCTCGATCACGCGCTTGCCTGCGAAGCAAATCTCGGCGCCCGGCTCGGCGATATGCACATCGCCCAGCATGGCGTAGGAGGCCGTGACGCCGCCGGTCGTCGGGTTTGTCAGAACCACGACATAGGGCATTCCCGCTTCTTTCAGCATGTTCACCGCAACCGTGGTACGTGGCAGCTGCATCAGCGAAAGAATGCCTTCCTGCATACGTGCGCCACCCGAGGCCGGGAACATCACGAGCGGGCAACGCTCGGAAATGGCGCGCTCGAAGGCCTTGACGATGGCTTCGCCCGCCGCGATGCCAAGCGAACCACCCATGAACTGGAATTCATGCACGACGGCGACGATCTTCAGGCCTTTCAGGAGGCCAACGCCGGCAAGGATTGTGTCTTCCTGCTCGGTCTTCGTGCGGCTGTCGCGCAGGCGGTCGGTGTATTTTTTGGAATCGCGGAACTTCAAGGGGTCCTGCGCCACCTTCGGCTGCGGCAGTGCTTCATAGACACCGCCATCGAAAAGATCGGCAAGACGTGCCTTGGCCGGCATCTTCATATGGTAGCCGGAAGCCGGGATGACCCACTTGTTGTCTTCCAGATCCTTATGGAAGACCATCTCGCCCGTTTCCGGGCACTTGATCCACAGGTTCTCCGGAACCTCCGGGCGGCGGCCAAGCATGGAATTGATCCGGGGCCGTACGTAATTGGTGATCCAGTTCAACTGACTACTCCTGACTGGGCCGCGCGCTTATTCCGCAGCGGCAAGGCGCGATGCACGCACGCCCGTTGAAAGTCCTTTTACCAGCGTCGTAACGGCCGGTACGGTATCGGCGGTCGCCTGCCCGTCCTTGGTCAGGCTGCCCGCAATCTGGTTGACGATGGCCGAACCGACCACAACGCCATCCGCAACGGCACCGATCGCTTTTGCATGATCCGCCGTTTTAACACCGAAACCGACACAGACCGGCAGTTCCGTATGCGCCTTGATACGACCGACAGCGCCCGAGATCAACGAGGGATCGGGAAGTGCTGAACCGGTGATACCGTTCATCGAGACGTAGTAGACGAAACCTGAGGTATTTTTAAGGACGGCAGGCAGGCGCTTGCCATCCGTCGTCGGCGTCGCCAGACGGATGAAGTTGATGCCGCGCGCGAGTGCCGGGATGCAGAGTTCATCGTCCATTTCCGGCGGCAGATCGACAACGATCAGGCCATCGATGCCGGCCGCGATTGCGTCGTCCAGAAATTTTTCGACGCCGTAGATATAGATCGGATTGTAATAGCCCATCATCACGATCGGCGTCGCGTCATCTCCCTTGCGGAACTCGCGAGCGAGATCGAGCGTGGTTTTCAGCGTCTGGCCGCCTTTCAGCGCGCGCTGGCCGGCCAGCTGAATGGCCGGGCCATCCGCCATCGGGTCGGAAAAGGGCATGCCGAGTTCGATGACGTCGGCACCGGCTTCCGGCAGCGCTTTCATGATGCCGAGCGAGGTTTCAAAATCCGGGTCGCCGCCCATGAAATAGGTAATCAGGGCCGGGCGATTTTCAGCGCGCAGATCGGCAAAGCGCTTGTCCATACGTGCAGTCATGATCTTATACATCCATTCCAAGGAACTTGCTGACGGTGTGGACATCCTTGTCGCCGCGACCGGAGAGGTTCATCAGGATGATTTCATCCTTGCCCATCTTCGGCGCGCGCTTGATGACCTCGGCCAGGGCGTGGCTCGGCTCAAGAGCCGGAATGATGCCTTCAAGGCGCGTCAGCATCTGGAAGGCGTCCAGCGCCTCATGGTCCATGATCGGCACGTATTCCACGCGGCCGATATCGTTCAGCCAGGAATGTTCAGGGCCGATACCGGGATAATCGAGGCCGGCGGAGATGGAATGGCCTTCCTTGATCTGACCGTCCTCATCCTGCAGCAGATAGGTGCGGTTGCCATGCAGCACACCCGGCGAACCGGCGGTGATGGAAGCGCAATGCTCGTCGCCCGAAAGACCCTTGCCGCCGGCTTCGACGCCGATAATGCGGACATTCTTGTCATCGAGGAAAGGATGGAAGATGCCGATGGCGTTCGAACCGCCGCCGACAGCCGCGACAACCAGATCCGGCAGGCGACCTTCGGCCTCCAGCATCTGCGCCTTGGCTTCCTCGCCGATAACGGCCTGGAAATCGCGGACCATTTCCGGATAGGGATGCGGGCCGGCGGCAGTGCCGATCAGATAATAGGTATCCTCGACATTGGTGACCCAGTCGCGCAGAGCCTCGTTCATGGCGTCCTTCAGGGTGCCATGGCCAGCCGTGACCGGCTTCACCTCGGCACCGAGGAGCTTCATGCGGAACACATTCGGGGCCTGACGGGCAACATCCGTCGCGCCCATATAAACGACGCAGGGCAGGCCGAAGCGTGCAGCGACGGTGGCCGAGGCAACGCCGTGCTGGCCGGCACCGGTTTCAGCGATGATGCGGGTCTTGCCCATGCGCTTGGCAAGCAGGATCTGGCCGAGGCAATTGTTGATCTTGTGCGAGCCAGTGTGGTTCAGCTCTTCGCGCTTGAAATAAATCTTCGCGCCGCCAAGTTCCGCCGTCAGGCGTTCCGCAAAATAAAGCGGGCTCGGGCGGCCGGTATAGTGTGCGCCGAGATGCTTGAGTTCCGCCTGAAACGCGGGATCGGTCTTGGCCTTGTCCCATTCCGCCTGCAAATCCAGAATGAGCGGCATCAGCGTTTCGGCAACGAAGCGACCTCCGTAAATGCCGAAACGGCCGTCCTCATCGGGACCAGCGCGAAAAGAATTGGGTGTTGGCGCGTCGTTCACTTCAAGCTCCCTTTGGGCCTTTCGACCAATCATTCACCACATCGAAAAATGCGTCGATCATGGACAAATCCTTGACGCCCGGCGCACTTTCCACACCGGACGATAAATCTAGTCCGCTTGCCCTGGTCTCCGCCAGCGCCTCGGCGACATTGTCCTTGTTCAATCCCCCGGAAAGCATGTAATCCACACTTCCGTCAAGTGATCGCAGGATGGTCCAGTCGAAGGAGACGCCGTTGCCGCCCGGAAGCTCGGAACCGGCAGGCGCCTTGGCATCCAGCAGAAAGCGGTCGGCTATTCCAATATAAGGGTCGATTTTGGCAAGATCAGCAGCATCGCGAATGGAAATCGCCTTCATGACAGGCAGGCCATACAGCGCCTTGATGTTCAGCAGCCGTTCCGGGCTTTCATTGCCATGAAGCTGCAGAATGTCCGGTTTGACGAGATCGACGATTTCATCGAGATAATCATTGTCGGCATTGACGGTGACGGCAACCACCTTGGCGGCACCGCGAGCGCCTTCCGCCAGCCTGCCGGCAAGATCCGGCTCGATGTTGCGCGGGCTTTTTTCAAAGAAAATAAAACCGACGTGGGACGCACCACGCCTGACGGCGCGCTCCAGCGCTTCCGGTGTCTTCAATCCGCAAATCTTGATATCCGGTTTCATACCCGCGACCTGACATGAAATGCGACAAGAGTCGAGCCAAATCGCATCCATTCCCGATGGAATGTTTCACGTGAATCCAGATGGCGATCCGCGCCGCCGGTTTCAATCGAAATCGATGGCGTGAAGTTTGGAACCATGGCGTTTCAGCCAGCTCTTGGCTTCTTCCGTGTGCGGGCAGAGCTTTTCGCACAATGCCCAAAATTTCGGGCCGTGATTCATTTCCCTCAGATGCGCGACCTCATGGGCGGCGAGATAGTCGATGACCTTTTCCGGGGCCATGACGATGCGCCAGGAAAAGCTCAGATTTCCATCATGGGAACAGGAACCCCACCGGCTGCGGGTATCCTTCATGCTGATGGAGCGGACCGGCCGGCCGGCGGTGCGTGCATGAACAGCAACAAGCCGTTCCAGATCCGCCTTCGCTTCCTTCTTGAGGAAGGTCGCTATCCGCCGTCCCAGATGTTCCGGCGCGCCGCTGACCTTCAGAACGGCCATCCCATCGGCGTCTTTCGTGACATATGTCAGCCCTCGCAGGCTGCCAGTATGGTCAATGCGGTGGGCTATGCCGCGAATATCGATGGTCGCACCCGGACGCAAACCGTCGTCGGGGCTGAATTTCACAAGCTTGCCTTCCAGCCAGCCCTGATGCCTCTCGAGAAAATCATCCACCTGGCGGTGATGCAGGCCCATGGGTATCGTCAGCTTCAGCGCCCGGCCGCCGGGTTCGATGCGCAGCGTAATGCGCGTGGCACGCGGATTTTCCCTGACCGTAATCGGCACCTGCCTGCCCGCCACTGCGACGGTGCGCTGGCTGGGCGCAACCTTCTTTGGGGCCGGCGACTTCAGGGATTTTCTGAGGAGCGAAAACATGAACTCTTCATAACCGATTCGTCCGTCGCTTGGCCATGCAAATGCGCGGCACGGCCGGCCGTCTTGTCCTTAAGCTGTCTGATGTTTGCGGATAAAATCCAGCATGCGCGGCACGATTTCCTTGCGGAAGCGCGAACCGTTGAAGACGCCGTAGTGCCCGACATCCGGCTGCATGTAATGGGCGCGTTTGTCTTCAGGGATATTCCGGCAGAGATCATGCGCCGCCTTCGTCTGGCCGACGCCGGAAATATCGTCATTCTCACCTTCCACCGTAAACAATGCGACATTGCGAATGGCTGCGGGATCGACCGCCCTGCCCCGGTGCAACATGTTCCCTTTCGGAAGCGCATGGTCGATAAAGACGGTTTCCACCGTCTGCAGATAGAACTCCGCCGTCAAATCCATGACGGCTAGATATTCGTCGTAAAATTCGCGGTGTTTTTCAGCGGAATCGCCGTCATTCTTGACGAGGTTGAGGTAAAAATCCTTATGCGCCGTCATGTGCTTGTCGAGGTTCATCGACATGAAGCCGGAGAGTTGCAGGAAGCCCGGATAGACATTGCGGCCAAAAGCGGGCTGCGGCCACGGCACCTGCATGACGACATTGTCGCGGAACCATTCAATGGGTTTCGCCTTGGCAAGACCGTTGACAGCCGTTGGATTGATGCGCGTGTCAATCGGACCACCCATCAGCGTCATGGATGCCGGCGCGAATTTATCCCCATCAGCCTCCATCAGGGAAACGGCAGCCAACACGGGCACAGATGGCTGACAGACGGCGACCACATGCGCGCCCGGTCCGATCGCGCGCAGCATCTCGATGACGTAGCTGATGTAATCGTCGAGATCGAAGGTGCCCTCACTCACCAGCACCGTGCGGGCATCGGCCCAATCGGTGATGTAAATATCCGCCGAAGGCAGCAGGGCCTCCACCGTCCCGCGCAACAAAGTGGCGTAGTGGCCGGACATCGGCGCCACCAGCAGCACCTTCGGATCGGGCTGGCGGGCTGGATCGAGTTCTTTCTTGAAATGAAGCAAATTGCAGAACGGGCGCGACCAGACGGTCTCTTCGACAACATTGACGGTCTGGCCATCGACAATCGTACTGCAAAGAGCGAATTCCGGTTTTGCGTAACGGCGCGTCATTCGCTCAAAGACCTCAAAACCGGCGTCTAGGCTTCTTCCGAAAGCCGTGCTGGAAAGCGGGTTGAGCGGATTGTTGCAAGCCTGACGCATCATGTCGGCGCCGGCGCGCAGCGGCGCCATGGCCGCATGGTTCATTTCATAGAGATGGTAGAACACTGATGACGCCTCCCTCGCGATCACGCTCTTTTTTCAACCATAGCAGCTTTTCGCAGGTGCACAAAATCGAAGGCGCCGGCGGTTTCCCGCCGGCGCCTCACTTTTCGTTGAATGCCTGCCGGTGATCAGATGTCGGCGACGAAAGTCTGCTTCTGGGAACCGAGACCCTCGATGCCGAGTTCCACGACGTCACCAGCCTTCAGGTAACGCGGCGGCTTCAGGCCCATGCCAACGCCGGGAGGGGTGCCGGTGGAAATGACATCGCCGGGATGCAGCGACATGAACTGGCTGAGATAGGAGACAACGTGCGCGACGCCATACACCATGGTCTTGCTGGAGCCGTCCTGCATGGTCTGGCCGTTGACCTTCAGCCACATGCCGAGATTCTGCGGATCGGCGATTTCGTCCTTCGTCACCAGCCAGGGGCCTATGGGACCGAAGGTGTCGCAGGACTTGCCCTTGGTCCATTGCCCCGCACGCTCCGTCTGGAAGGCGCGTTCGGACACATCATGCGAAACGCAATAACCCGCGACGTAATCGAGAGCATCGGCTTCCGAGACGTATTTGGCGGTCTTGCCGATGACGACGCCGAGCTCGACTTCCCAGTCGGTCTTTTCAGAACCGCGCGGAATGGTGACGTTGTCATTCGGACCGACGATGGCCGAGGTCGCCTTCATGAAAATGACCGGTTCCGGCGGTACGGTGGCACCCGTTTCGGCGGCGTGGTCGGAAAAGTTGAGGCCGATGCAGATGAATTTTCCGGTTCCGGCAACGCAGGCGCCGATGCGCTCTTCGTTCAGCACCGGAAGTGTGCCGAGGTCGATCGCCGCGATCTTCTTCAGGCCCTCGGGAGAAATGGCTTCGCCGCCAATGTCTTTGACATGGGCGGACAGATCGCGGACTTTTCCTTCCGCATCAAGGATTGCAGGTTTTTCCTGGCCGGGCTGGCCGACACGCATCAATTTCATGGAACTCTCTCCCGGTTGTCTGACAAGGTGATGCATATATGAACGATGCATTCATACTTGTCACCCCTTGACTGCGCCAAGTTTCGAAAAATACCTTTTCCTTCCCGTCAATCAAAAGGACATGGCCCGTGACGAACAGCAATTCCCGGCAATCAGAATATCCCGTCGATCCCCTCTTCCTCGATCGCTGGTCTCCGCGCGCCTTCGATGGCCATGCCATGCCGTCCCAGCATCTGATGACCATTCTGGATGCGGCACACTGGGCGCCGTCTGCTTCCAACTATCAGCCATGGCGGTTTGTCTATGCGCACAAGGATAGCGAAGACTGGCCGCTCTTCGTGGAACTGCTGATGGAGGGAAACCAGCGCTGGGCAAAAAACGCCTCCGTGCTGCTGTTTGTCATTTCCCGCGACTATAACATCTCGCGCGACGGTGAAAAAAAACCATCCGCGACCCATTCCTTCGATGCCGGCGCTGCCTGGTTTTCGCTTGCCATGCAGGCTCACCTGCTCGGTTACCACGCCCATGGCATGGCTGGCATATTGAGGGAAAAGATCGTTGAAAAACTGAACATCCCGGAAGGCTACAAGGTGGAGGCCGCGGTCGCCATCGGCAGGCTGACCGACAAGTCCGTTCTCCCTGATGATCTGGCGGAGCGGGAAGTGCCGAGTAAGCGTCTGCCCCTTTCGGATGTGGCCTTCGAAGGGCGCTTCACCGGCAAGGTTGATTGATGTTCTCCGAATGACAAAAGGCCCGGCGGAAAGTGACCGCCGGGCCTTTTGTTAAATTTTCGTTTCACGTGAATCGTTACGCGAAACACCCCACAGGATTAAATGTCGAGGTTGGCGACGCTCAGTGCATTTTCCTGAATGAAGTCGCGGCGCGGTTCCACGTCGTCGCCCATCAGGCGGGCAAACAGGCCGTCGGCGTCCGTTGCGTCACTCACCCTTACCTGCAGCAGGGAGCGAACATTGGCGTCGAGCGTGGTTTCCCACAGCTGCTCGGCATTCATTTCGCCGAGGCCCTTATAGCGCTGCATGGAAAGACCCTTGCGGCCGGCGGCGAAAATCGCATCCAGAAGCGCGCGTGGACCGGCCAGTTCCATGGTGCCGTCCTTGCGTTGCAGGATCGGCGGCGTAGCGTAGATATCGCGCGTGCGGGCTGCGAGCTGATCGATATGGCGGGCATCGGCCGAACCGAGCAGTCCCATATCCAGCGTCGAGACTTCCTTGACGCCGCGCACCATGCGCTCGAAGCGCAAGCCGCCATCCTGCAGCACCGTGCCGGACCAGCCACGTTCGGTTTCTTCCGCGATCATATCCAGACGCCGCGCCACTTCGGAAACGGTTTCCTCGGCGCGGGCAGCATCGGCCGAAAGCTCGGGGTTCAGCGCGCCGGCTATTGCCGCCTGTTCGACGATCGAGCGGCTGTAGCGAGAATGCAGACCGTCGATCAGCGAGCGCATGCGCACCGCATCCAGAATGACTTCGCGAAGATCCGCCCCGATACGCACTTCGCCAGAACCGAGGGTCAGCGACGCTTCCTCGATACCCATGGAGATCAGGTATTCTTCCAGCGCCTTTTCATCCTTGAGGTACTGCACGGATTTACCACGCGTGACCTTATAAAGCGGCGGCTGGGCGATATAGAGATGGCCGCGCTCGATCAGTTCCGGCATCTGGCGGAAGAAGAAGGTGAGGAGCAGGGTACGGATATGGGCGCCGTCGACGTCAGCATCCGTCATGATGATGATCTTGTGGTAACGCAGCTTGTCGGCGTTGAACTCGTCCTTGCCGATGGAGGTACCGAGCGCCGTAATCAGCGTGCCGATTTCCTGGCTGGACAACATCTTGTCGAAACGGGCGCGTTCGACGTTCAGGATTTTGCCACGCAGCGGCAGGATCGCCTGGGTTTCGCGCGAGCGGCCCTGCTTGGCCGAACCGCCAGCGGAGTCACCCTCAACGAGGAAGAGTTCGGATTTCGCCGGATCGCGCTCGGAGCAGTCAGCGAGCTTGCCCGGCAGAGAGGCGATATCGAGCGCACCCTTGCGGCGCGTCAATTCGCGGGCCTTGCGGGCAGCTTCGCGGGCGACCGCCGCTTCCACCACCTTGCCCACGAGGATTCTTGCGTCGGCAGGATGTTCTTCCAGCCAGGTGGAGAGCGCTTCGTTGACAAGACTTTCCACGACCGGACGCACCTCGGACGACACGAGCTTGTCTTTCGTCTGCGAGGAAAACTTGGGATCGGGAACCTTGACGGAAAGAATGGCCGTCAGACCTTCACGGCAGTCCTCACCCTGCAGGCTCACCTTTTCCTTTTTCAGAATGCCCGAGGTTTCGGCATAGGAGGTCACCTGACGGGTCAGCGCCGCGCGGAAACCGGCCATATGGGTGCCGCCGTCGCGCTGGGGTATGTTATTCGTGAAGCAGAGCACGTTTTCATGGTAGCTATCGTTCCACCACAGCGCGACCTCGACAGTGATACCGTCCTTTTCGCCCTTGATGGCGACCGGCTTGTCCACCAGCGGCTTCTTGGCACGATCGAGATAACGAACGAAGGCTTCAAGGCCGCCATCATACAGCAGCTCTTCCTGCTTGATATCGGAATGGCGCTTGTCGGTGAGCAGGATGCGGACGCCGGAATTCAGGAATGCGAGTTCGCGCAGACGATGCTCCAGCGTTCCGTAATCGTAGTCCGTCATGGTGAAGGTTTCAGGGCTTGCAAGGAAGGTCACTTCCGTGCCGGAGCGGCCTTCATATTCGCCAATGACGGAAAGCGGCGCATCGGCGACACCATGGGTGAAGCCGATTTCGTGCAGCTTGCCGTTGCGGCGGATTCTGAGCTTCAGCCAGACGGAGAGCGCATTGACCACCGACACGCCCACGCCATGCAGGCCGCCCGAGACCTTATAGGAATTCTGGTCGAATTTGCCGCCCGCATGCAGCTGCGTCATGATGACTTCGGCGGCAGAAACGCCTTCGGAAGAATGGATGTCGGTCGGAATGCCGCGTCCGTTATCCGTCACCGTCACGGAGCCATCGGCGTTCAGCGTCACCGTCACCAGATCGGCATGACCGGCAAGCGCCTCGTCGATGGCGTTGTCGACGACTTCATAGACCATGTGGTGCAGGCCGGAACCGTCATCGGTGTCGCCGATATACATGCCGGGCCGTTTGCGCACGGCATCAAGGCCCTTGAGGACCTTGATCGAATCGGCTCCATATTCCGCGTTCGCGCCGACTTCGCTTGACGATGTTTCGGTCATAAATACTCTTTCCAAAGTTTTCTCGGGCCAGGTTTCCAGTGAGGGGGCCTGAAGCCAGCGAATCACTCAAATCCGACATGCGACTATAGAAATTCTACACCCAATCCCAAAGGCCGCATGCTTCAGGATGCTGCATAAAGCAGGGGATAGAGGGGTTTCAATCGCAAGAACGGCTTTTTTGCAGCACGGCTGACAGTTCCTCTACCACACTCGGCGGCAGCTTGCGAATATCCCGTGCCAGCCGGTTGGCGAAAGCCGTATATTGCGGCGGCAGGCCGATGGTGTCGATCACCACTTTCGGGTCGGAAGAACCGGCCAGAAAGAACAATTCCTCCGCCTCATCCCAGATGATGTTGAAATATCCGGCGATGCGCTGGAGGAGATCGAAGCTCGGCTTGCCGCGCTTGCCATGCTCCAGCGCCGAGAGATAGGCCGGCGATACGCCGATTGCGGCGGCCATTTCCTTCTGCGTCACGCCCTTGCGCTCGCGAAGTTGCCGCACGGCCTCCGCAAAGGGCGTCATGACTTTTCACCCCGCCGACGCGCCAACCGCACATAAAGCGCGCCGTCGCCGCCGTGATTGGCGGATGCATCCTCATAGGATGAAATCAGGTGGCGATATTCCGGCTTGGAAAACCACATGGGCACCGCTCTTTTCAACGCGCCGTCGCTGCCGATGGAGCGGCCCTTACCCGTTATGACGAGGACATGCCTCAGACCGCGTTCATGCGCGCGCAACAGAAAATCAAGCAGCACCGCATGGGCTTCGCTCTGGAACATGCCGTGCAGATCGATCCGCCCTTCCAGCGGCAGCCGGCCACGGGTGAGCTTGCGTTTGACCGGTTTTTCCATCGGCTGATGAATCTTCGGCTTCTTGTCCGGAGCCGGTGGCGACGACTCGGCCGGCTCCAAAAGCATGCGCGGAAAAGCGCCTTTGCCGGCCTGCGGAACATCGGGCTCCACCGGAGGCTCCTCTATGTCATCGAAAGCCAGCAGGTCTTCCAGTCTGCCGGAGATCGGCCGCGTGGTTTTTGCGACCTTTCCCCACAGAATGCGCTCTTCCTTGCCGAGCTTGCGACTGCTCTTCATCGCCTATACCTCTGCGCAGCCACCTGCGGTATCAGTATATAAAAATCGGCCTCATTGCGCACCGTACCGGCCAGCTCTCCCGCTTCGAAACCGGAGCCGGTGAAAATATCGCCACGCGCCGGACCAACGATGGCCGAGCCGGTATCGAGCGCCAGCATCAGCCGCGCGAAAGGTTTTCCGTCATCGAGATGGGTAAGCGACGGCGCATGGATGAAGAAGGGAAGCCCGAAAGTGTGGATGAGCCTGTCCACCGCAAGCGCTCGCCCCGCAATCAACGGAACTTTAGCAGCTGCAACCGGCCCCATGTCCTGATCGGCGACATCCACCTCCCTGAAAAAAATATAGGAACGGTTATGCCATAGTACCCCATCCACCTCATCCGGATGGTCAGCGAGCCATTTGCGGATCGTCTGCATCGACACGGTTTTCGGATCGAGTTCGCCGCGTTCGAGAAGCAGACGGCCAATCGGCGAAAAAGCATGCCCGGCCTTGGCCGCATAGGTGATACGCTTTACCGCGCCGTCGGGAAACACCAGACGCGCCGCACCCTGCACATGAACGAAAAACAGATCGACCTTCGATCTTGCCCAGGCAATCTCAAGGCCCCTGCCCTCCAGATACCCTTCATCGATCTCCCGACGGTCGGGAAAATAGGAAATACCGTTTTCATCCTCCCTGCCGAAAGCATAGGACGTATCGAAACCGGCAGGACGATTGGCGTCGTCGATATTCACCAGCTCCGACGGCCGGCGGTAAATCGGATAACGCCAGATGTCGTCGGGCTCAGACGACACTTCCAGTTCGGGTTCGTAAAAAGCGGTCACGAAACCGCTTTTTCCCTGAGCTGGAGAAATCCTGAAAGGCACGCAATTGGTTTCGAAAAACCGTCGCGCCTGCTCCGGGTCGCTTGTCTGGTTTTTCTCTGCGCTTTCCAGAAGCGAGACCAGTTCCGCCGCCGTGACCCCGAGCGCGCCGGTCCTGTAGGGTTTCGCATTCTGAAGATGCGACAGGATTGTCGCCATCGCCGGAAAAAGCTTGCCCGGATCGTCTTGCCGCCATCCGGGCAGGTCGCTGAAAGAAACTTCTTCGATCGAAAAGGGCGCGGTCATTGCTCGGATTCGGTAGCGATCAGCTTCCAGTTCGGATCGCGCGAGCGGATATCGCGCGAGAAGGTCCAGATGTCATCCACCTCCGCAACCGCATCCGGATCGCCATCCACCAGCTTGCCATCCCTGTCATAGGTCGCCGAAATCAGCTGGCTGACGATCCTCAGCGTGATCTGCACTTCGGAATCACGCACACTGGCCTGGGTGATATCTGCCTTCTCGATACCCACGAAGGTGGACTTCACCACCTCGCCCCGACCTTCCCTCTCGGAAATGGCAGCCTCGAAACCGTCGAAAACCTCCTTCGACAGAAGGTTCTTGAGCGTCTTGCGGTCGCCATCGGCAAAGCCCATGACAATCATTTCATAGGCCATGCGGGCGCCGTTCAGGAACTCCTTCGGCCCAAAGGACGGGTCCCTGGTCATCACCTCACGCAGCGACGCATTGAGTGGCGTATCGACGGGGGCAAGTGCATCCGCCTCGGCAAAACGGTTTTCTTCGTCACCCTCGCTGCGCCTCGGCAGGGTCACGACCTTGTTATCGTCTGCAACGGGACCCTTCGCCACATCTCGCGGGCTATAGGGGTCGAATGGCGGCTTCTCATTGCCCGTGCGGCGACCGAGGACACTGCGCAGCTGAAAGAAGATCAGCACCGCTGCAACGAGAAAAAACAATGTGATAAAGTCGCTGAAGCCCATCTTTTACCAAAACCGCCATTTAAATTCGAAAACCTCACCATCATATAGTCTGCATCTTATCATCATTCAAATGTGCAGATTCAATCATCGGTGTCCCGGGAACCGGCAATCTGCCAGAGATGCACACGCAAGGCTAGAAGATGCGTTTTTCCTTTCTCCCCATCGTCATCCTGATGATGCCCATCCTCGAAATTGCCGGTTTCATCATCGTCGGCAAGGCAATCGGTTTGTGGCTGACATTGGCGCTTGTCCTGTTCACCTCGTTTCTGGGGTTGCTCATCCTGCGGCTCGGCGGCATCGGCATGGTGAGAAATCTTCAGGATGCGGGGCGTACCGGTGCGCAGCCGGCGGATGAGCTGGTAAATGGCGCCATGCGCGTCGTTGCCGGGATCCTGCTCTTCATCCCCGGTTTCATTACCGACATTCTCGGCCTTCTGCTTCTCTCGCCCACCGTACGGCGCTTTTTCTGGAAAGCCTTCGGGCCGCGCGTCGTCGTTGCGGGTTCGTTTCGGCAATCCGGCCAGCAATCCGGTCCTCAGCCCGGTGATTTTTCCGGCTTTCGGAATGATCCGGGACATGCGCGCAATTCGAAGGTGGTGGATCTCGACGAGGAGGAGTTTCATCGCGAAGAGCCAAAGGGTTCGCCATGGTCGCGCAACCCGGATGATCGCGATCTGCCCAAACCCTGATCCCGGGCGGAATGGATCGCGATGACCCGATCACGAAGGGTTGTAAGCCCCGGGTCGAAATGATAGACCGCCTTCCACGAATTCACGCCGTGAGGAAATGTAATGACCGCTGAAAATGGTGCACAGGGCGCAGTAAGTCCTTCCCTCAACATTCTTGCCCAGTACATCAAGGATCTTTCCTTCGAAAATCCGGGTGCTCCTCGCTCGCTTCAGGCCCGTGACAATGCGCCGTCGATCAACATCAATGTCAACGTCAATGCAAACCCGATCTCGGGTTCGGATTTCGATGTTGTGCTGACGCTGAATGCTGAAGCCAAGGATGGCGACAAGGTGCTGTTCGCGGCCGAGCTGGTTTATGGCGGCGTGTTCCGCATCGCCGGCTTCCCGCAGGAACATATGCTGCCGGTGCTGTTCATCGAATGCCCGCGCCTGCTGTTCCCCTTCGCGCGCCAGATCATTGCGGACGTTACCCGCAATGGCGGTTTCCCGCCGCTGATGATCGATCCGATCGATTTTGCGCAGATGTTCGCCCAGCGCGTTGCCGAGGAACAGGCAAAGGCCAAGGTTCAGGCCGTACCGAACTAAGTGACGCGGCTCTGCGCTGCAGAATTCAGACAAAACAAAACCCGGGTTCATGCCCGGGTTTTTCTTTGACGGCATGCAACGTTTCCGGTGCCTGGACAGGCATCAATTCTGGTAACGGTTCCAAATCGCCTTGTCACCCATGCCGAGAACGAGTTTGCCATGGGCCGCGACCGTTTCCGCATCCAGCCTCGAGGGCAAAGCCCGCGGCCTTTGCAGTGGCTCAAGCGCAACGTCTTCCTCGACGATGATGGTTTCCTGCTTGGCGGCGGAACCGAAACCGAGCGCCGTCTGGCGCCCGCCGATCATTTCAATATAAACTTCGGCGAGCAGCTCGGAGTCGAGAAGAGCGCCGTGCTTGGTACGGTGGGAATTGTCGATACCGTAACGACGGCAAAGTGCGTCCAGCGAGTTCGGTCCCATGGGGTGCTTGCGACGGGCGAGCGAAAGCGTATCCGTCACCAGATCGGCGGCAACTGGCTCAATGCCGAGACGGGCGAATTCCGCGTTGATGAAGCCCATATCGAATGTGGCGTTATGCGCCACCCAGCGCGCGCCCTCGAAGAAGTCGCGAATCTGGTCGACGACCTCGGCGAATTTGGGTTTATCCTTCAGAAACTCGTCGGTAATCCCGTGAACGGCAAGTGCGTCGGGGTGAACCTTGCGATCTTCCGGGCTGATGTAGAGATGCAGCGTGCGGCCGGTGGGAAAGTGATTGATCAGCTCGATGCCGCCGATTTCAATCACGCGGTCCAGCTTCGATTCAAGGCCCGTGGTTTCCGTATCGAAAATGATCTCACGCATTCATCTCTCCGGGGCGCGACTGAGCGGCCAGTTTCTGCAGAATCTGTCTTACCTGATCCCGTGCCGCTTCGACACCATTTCCGGAATCGACGATAAAATCGGCACGCCGGCGCTTTTCGGCGTCGGGCATCTGCCGGGCGAGGATCATTTCGAATTTCTCTTCCGTCATTCCAGGTCGGGATAAAACCCGCTCTCGCTGAATCTCCGGCGCGCAACTGACGACAACGACTTTATCGACCCGGCTTTCCGCCCCGGTTTCGAACAGCAGCGGAATATCGAGGAGGGCGAATTGCCGATCCTCTGTCCTCGCCTGCGCCAGAAACGCCTCCTGCGTTGCGCGCACCAGCGGATGCACGATCTCTTCCAGTCTGCTGAAATTAGCCGGATTCTGCCGCAAGATCTCACCGAGTTTCTGCCTGTCCACCGCACCGGAAACGGTGGTGCCCGGAAAGGCCGCTTCGATCAGCGGGGCGGCTTCCGCCCGGTAAAGCCCGTGCACGACCTCATCCGAATCGAGAACCGGAACTCCTTCCCCGGCAAACAGCTTCGCCGTCGTCGTTTTTCCCATTCCAATCGAGCCGGTGAGACCGATGACGATCATCAATGTTTCTCCATATCCTCGATGATGAGCGAACGCAGGGCCTCATCGACTTCCGGCGTTTTGCCGAACCATCGCTTGAAACCGGGTTTAGCCTGATGAAGCAGCATGCCGAGCCCATCGACGGTTGCGACGCCCTGCTCTTCCGCCATTCTCAGGATCGGTGTTTTCAACGGCACATAGACGATATCGGTTACGACGGCCTGATCTGCCAGCGGCGAAAAATCAATATGTGGCGCTTCCGTTCCATCCATGCCGAGCGACGTCGTATTCACGAAAATCCCGGCACCCTGCATGACCTCATGAAGCGCTGCCTGGGGATGGGCAAAAACCCGCGACCCAAAACGGTCGGCCAGTTGGCGCGCCCGTTCGACGGTACGGTTGAGGACGTGGATTTCGGCGATGCCGCGATCACGCAGCGACTGAATGACCGCCCGACTAGCGCCGCCGGCACCCATAACCACTGCCCGCTCTGTCCTGTCCCAGCCCGGATGCCGCTCATCGAGATTGGAGACGAAACCATAACCATCCGTATTGGTAGCGTGAAGCTCACCCTCCTCCATCCAGACAGTGTTGGCGGCGCCGAGTTCTTCCGCCAGAGCATCTGGTCTGTCTGCCAGCCGATAAGCCGCTTCCTTATGGGGAATGGTGACATTGCCGCCGACGGCCGTGCCCGGCTTGCCCTGCTTCAGCGTTGCAATGAAATTCGCGAAATCGTCCGGAGGAATTTCCACGGCCTTATACGAACCGGCAATGCCGAATTTCTTCAGCCAGTAGGAATGGATAATAGGCGATCGCGAATGCTTGATCGGATAGCCGACAACGAAGGCGTTTATGGTTAATGTTTCACGTGAATCAGCCATCGATGACATCCATGTCGCGCAGTTTCGATAAAAGCGGCAGAAGCGGCAGACCCAGAATCGTGAAATAATCGCCCTCAATCGAGGTGAATAGCTGGATTCCCTCTCCTTCGAGCTGATACGCGCCGACGCTGCTCAGGGCCTTTTCTCCCACCCGTTGCAGGTGGCGGGAGACAAATTCGGTGCTCAAGGTCCGGACGGTCAACTCGGCGCTGGAAACGATCTGCCATACCACCTCACCATGTCGGACGAGAACGGCAGCGCTGTTCAGGCGATGAACCTTGCCGGACAATGACAGCAGATGCGCTTCGGCCTCCGCCATGGTTTTCGGCTTGTGATAAACGCGGGTGCCGAGTGCCATGGTCTGGTCGCAGCCGAGAACCAGTGCTTCTGGATAAAGCGCGCCAACCGCAAGAGCCTTGGCCCTGGCGAGTTCCAGCGCAACCTCTTCCGGACTGGCGCCGTCTCGTTCCAGCTGTTCATCGAGCGCACGTTCGTCAATATCCGCGGGGATGGCCGAAAATGTCAGCCCCGCATTGCGCATCAGCATCTGGCGGGATGCGCTGGACGAGGCGAGAATCAATTCTTGTTGCATCGACTGTCTGCTCCGAATGGTGCGATTCGGATTATCGTGTCCTCGAACGAAGGGCAAGGATCGCCGCCGCCGTTTCCTCGATGGAGCGGCGCGTGACATCGATCAGCGGCCAATTGTTGCGGGCGCAGAGCGCTCGCGCATATTTCAGCTCTTCCATAATGGTGGCGCGGTCCGTGTAGCGGCCGCTGTCAAATCCACCCGTCGCGCCGAGTTCCCGGTTTTCACGCACCTGCGATATCCGGTCGGATGTCGCGACCAGCCCGACGATCAGCGGTCGCGTGGCGGCATAGAGGCTGTCGGGTAAAGGCACATTGGGAACGACCGGTATATTGGCGGTCTTTATTCCCCTGTTGGCGAGATAGATGCTGGTCGGTGTTTTGGAGGTGCGGCTGATGCCGATGATGACGATATCAGCCTCGTCATAGGTTTCGGGCATTTGCCCATCGTCGTGATCCATGGCGAAATTGAGCGCCTCGATCCGGGCAAAATAATCTGCATTCAAGGCATGTTGCGCGCCCACGCGCCGCCTGGACGGCGCACCCAAATAGGTCTGGAAGATGCCGATAATGGGTTCAAGGACATTTACGCAGGGCACCCCGATCGCATGGCACCGCAGATCCAAAAACTCTGCCAGCTGCTGGTCGACGATCGTATAGAGAACAATGCCCGGTTCCTTGTCGATGAGGTCGACGACCTGTGCGAGCTGTTTCTGGTTTCGAATCATCGGATAGACATGTTCCACCGGCATGGAAGCGTGGAACTGTGCCGAAACGGCCCGACCGGCCGACATCAGAGTCTCTCCCGTTGAGTCCGAAATCAGGTGCAGATGGAAGAAGCTTTTTTTGTTCTCCACGCTGTTTTTCTCCCGCTGTTGATAAACCGGGACAAATCTCCGAATTGTCCTGCGGGTCGAACCGCGACGTGAATAAGGTGGTGTTTTTCCACAATCCGCAAGTAGCTTCAATCGTCTCCGACGTGCTTGTGAATTGTTGGAAGAATGTGAAACCATTCAAAATTTTCCCCAGATTATCCACAGTTGTCCTGTTTTTCTGGTTCGTCATAAATAACTGAAATTATTTATAAAATTTCTATTCTCCCGATTATTCCAAAGCAAGCGGATCGATAACATCGACAGGCGCGCTTGAAACTTTGTGACTGCGGCATTTCGACTGGAATGATTTTAATCCTTGCTACCCACAGACTCTAAGAAATAGAAAATCTTTTAAATCTCTTTGATTTTATTTTTTAGAAGCTGGGTGCCATGAGCGAACGCAAGGTTATGACGGTGTTGAACGGGCAGACGGTCACACCGCCGCCCATATGGCTGATGCGACAGGCTGGGCGTTATCTTCCCGAGTACAGGGAAACGCGTAAGAGCGCCGGTAGTTTCCTCGATCTCTGTTATAATCCCGAACTGGCGACGGAGGTTACTCTCCAACCCATTCGCCGGTTCGGGCTGGATGCCGCCATTCTCTTTTCCGATATTCTGGTGATACCGGATGCGCTTCACCGCAACGTGTCTTTCAGCGAGGGAAAAGGTCCGGCCATGGACCCGATCGATGTCAGCGGTATCGAGAAGCTGGATGCCACAAATGTCATGGCGCATCTTTCTCCCGTTTTCGAAACCGTTTCCCGTCTGCGCACCTCTTTGCCCAATGAAACGACGCTTCTCGGTTTTTGCGGCGCGCCGTGGACGGTTGCGACTTATATGATCGCGGGACACGGAACGCCGGATCAGGCCCCGGCGCGACTATTCGGTTATCAGGAGCCGGTGGCCATGGAAAAGCTGCTGGCTTTCCTCGCCGACGTTTCCGCCGATTATCTGGTCGCGCAGATCGATGCAGGCGCGGATGCGGTTCAAATCTTCGATTCCTGGGCCGGCGTGCTCGGTGAGAAGGAATTTGAGGATTATGCGATAAAACCCGTTGCCCGCATTATCGCATCGGTGCGCGCCCGTCGGCCTTCGGCAAAAATCATCGCCTTCGCCAAGGGGGCTGGTTATCTTCTCAAGGATTATCGTCGCAAGACGGGCGCCGACGCAATCGGGCTCGACTGGTCGGTGCCGCTGAGCTTTGCCAGGGACTTGCAGAAGGAAGGGCCCGTGCAGGGCAATCTCGACCCCATGCTGATGGTGGCAGGAGGGAAGGCGTTACAGGATGGTATAGATGCCGTGCTGCAGGCTCTTGCACAGGGTCCGCTGATATTCAATCTCGGCCATGGCATCACCCCGCAGGCTGACCCGGAAAACGTCACCCGGCTGGTGCAGAGGGTGCGTGCCGGCGGAGCCGGGGCATGAGCGGCGAAAAACAGACCTCCGCTCGTTCCGGAAACCGGGCGGCTTTGCGCGCCGGCATCGCGCTCGGTGTCTTTGCTGCCTTCGTCGCCCTGTTATTTTATGCCGATCCGGCCGATCTCTATCTCTGGATCAAGGCGCTGCATATTATCGCCGTTATTTCCTGGATGGCGGCGATTTTTTACCTGCCGCGGCTCTTCATCTACCACACCGATGCACCCGCCGGTTCGCAGCAATCCGAAACCTTCAAGGTGATGGAGCAGCGGCTGATCAAGGTGATCATGAACCCGGCGATGATGATATCCTGGCTATTGGGACTTTATCTCGCCTGGTCGGTTTATGGTTTTTCCGGTGGCTGGCTGCATGCAAAGATCGCGCTGGTGGTGCTTCTGACTGTGACCCATGTTTATTTCACGCGCAGCGCAAAACGTTTCGCGCGGGATGAAAATACGCGGCCTGCCCGTCACTGGCGGTTGATGAACGAGGTTCCGACGGTGCTGATGATCCTCATCGTCATACTTGTGGTTGTGAAACCCTTCGGTTAAGACGGTGCGACGATAAATTTCGCGGAATTCGTGCTTTCCTCTTGCAGCGACCGTGTTCAATCGCTATTTTCGGGCCACTCATCTTCGTGGCATGTGAATTATTCAGTCATCTGCGGTATCTCCCACAGCATCTGATTCGCGAACACGCCCTCCCCCGACATTACATTATCAAACGGTCTTCTCTTCATGGCTGAAATGAAGCTTCAGGAACTTAAGAGCAAATCGCCTACCGACTTGCTGACTTTTGCCGAATCCCTGGAAGTTGAAAATGCGAGCACCATGCGCAAGCAGGAGCTCATGTTCGCAATCCTTAAGGTTCTCGCGAGCCAGGACATCGAAATCATCGGCGAGGGCGTCGTTGAAGTCCTGCAGGACGGTTTCGGGTTCCTGCGATCCGCAAATGCAAACTATCTGCCCGGTCCGGACGATATCTATATCTCGCCGTCGCAGATCCGCCGCTTCTCGCTGAAGACCGGCGATACAGTCGAAGGCCCGATCCGCGGCCCCAAGGAAGGCGAACGTTATTTCGCGCTCCTCAAGGTCAATACGATCAATTTCGATGATCCGGAAAAGATCCGCCACAAGGTTCACTTCGACAATCTGACGCCGCTTTATCCGAATGAGCGCTTCAAGATGGAACTGGATGTTCCGACCTCGAAGGACCTGTCGTCGCGTGTGATCGATCTCGTCGCACCACTCGGCAAGGGTCAGCGCGGATTGATCGTGGCGCCGCCGCGCACCGGTAAGACCGTTCTGCTTCAAAACATCGCCCATTCCATCACGGCAAACCATCCGGAATGCTACCTGATCGTTCTCCTGATCGATGAGCGTCCGGAAGAAGTGACCGACATGCAGCGTTCGGTTAAGGGCGAGGTTGTGTCCTCTACCTTCGATGAACCGGCCGTTCGTCACGTGCAGGTCGCCGAGATGGTCATCGAAAAGGCCAAGCGCCTGGTCGAACATGGTCGTGACGTCGTCATCCTGCTCGATTCCATAACGCGCCTTGGCCGTGCCTACAACACGGTTGTTCCCTCCTCCGGCAAGGTTTTGACGGGTGGTGTGGATGCCAACGCCCTGCAGCGTCCGAAGCGTTTCTTCGGCGCCGCTCGTAACATTGAAGAAGGCGGTTCACTGACCATTATCGCGACCGCGCTGATCGATACCGGCAGCCGTATGGATGAAGTCATCTTCGAAGAATTCAAGGGTACCGGTAACTCGGAAATCGTGCTCGACCGCAAGGTTGCCGACAAGCGCATCTTCCCGGCACTGGATATTCTGAAATCCGGTACGCGTAAGGAAGACCTGCTGGTGCCGCGTCAGGATCTGCAGAAGATTTTCGTTCTTCGCCGTATTCTCGCGCCGATGGGTACGATGGACGCCATCGAATTCCTGATCGACAAGCTGAAGCAGACCAAGAACAATTCAGATTTCTTCGAATCGATGAATACCTGATCCGAACTTTAGCCGGATTCATCATAAGAGCTTTAAAGCCGTATCCGTTTATTCGGATGCGGCTTGACTGTTTTAGACCGAGGTGAATGATGCCAGCTTCCGCCGATACGATCTATGCGCTCTCCAGCGGTGCTCTGCCGGCCGGTGTGGCTGTTATCAGGATCAGCGGCTCCAAGGCTTTCGATGCCTTGGAGATGTTGACGGGCCGGGAACTTCCTTCACCACGAAAGGCGACGCTCTGCTCGATTCGGAATCGAAACGATGAGATCATCGACCAGGCGCTGGTAATCGTTTTTCCGGGTCCAAATTCTTTCACGGGTGAGCATTGTGTTGAAATTCATAGCCATGGCAGTCGCGCGGTCATGGCTTCGATTTTTGCCGAGCTTGAAAATCTCGGAGGACTTCGGCCTGCCGATGCCGGTGAGTTCTCCCGTAGAGCCTTCGAGAATGGGAAGATGGATCTCCTTGAGGTCGAAGGTCTCGCCGATCTGTTGCAGGCTGAAACGGAAATGCAGCGGCGGTTGGCGGTGGAACAGAGCACTGGCAAATTGTCTGCGCTCTATGATGGCTGGGCCAGCGGCCTGACGCGCGCTCGCGCGCTCATCGAAGCGGAACTGGATTTTGCCGACGAGGAGGATGTTCCGGATTCCGTGGCGGCTCAGGTTTGGGAAGCCATGGCGCTTCTCCAAAAGGAAATCGGCGATCATCTCCAGGGTGGCGAAAGCGGAGAAATCATTCGCGATGGGTTCAAGGTCGCGCTCGTCGGTGAACCGAATGCGGGCAAATCCACTCTGTTGAATGCTCTTAGCGGCCGCGATGTTGCGATCGTTACCGATATTGCCGGCACGACGAGAGATGTCTTGAGCGTTGACATCAATCTGGAAGGATATCTCGTCCGGATATTCGATACGGCAGGGATACGGGAAACACAGGATGTCGTGGAGCTCGAAGGTGTCCGGCGCGCGGTTCTGACAGCGGAAACAGCAGACCTCATTCTGCTGCTGCAGGATAAGGATTCGTTTCCGAAACAAAATTTCGAATCATTCAAGAACCAGAGTTACTTGCGAGTTAGAACGAAAACAGCGCTTCATTCCCCTGTCTTGGATGATGGATTTGATTTGTCTATCTCAGCCAAGGAAGGAATAGGCCTGAGCGAACTGCGTTCGATGCTGAGGCAGGAGATAGAAAAACGCGTCGGTGCCGGCCAGACTTTGGTTCCGGCGCGCGCGAGACATAAAAAACGACTTGAAGAGACGCTGAACTATGTTAGTGATGCGCTCGATTCCGAGACCCTGGACCTTGCGATAAGGTCGGAATATTTAAGACTCGCGGCGACATCGCTCGGACGGATCACCGGCCGCGTTGATGTGGAAGATTTGCTAGGCGTGATCTTCTCGGAATTCTGCATAGGAAAATGATTCACGTGAAACATCGGCGGCCGAGCGGCGATGTCGATGCTGAGAGAACAGGGCGCAGGGATATGCACCAGTCATTCGATGTCGTTGTTATTGGCGGTGGCCACGCGGGCAGCGAAGCCGCGGCCGCTGCTGCGAGGCATGGTGCAAAAACCGCCCTTGTTACCCACAAGCGTGAGACGATCGGCGTCATGTCCTGCAACCCCGCCATTGGCGGTCTGGGAAAGGGACACCTCGTTCGGGAAATCGACGCGCTGGATGGCTTGATGGGTCGGGTTGCCGATGCAGCGGGCATACAATTCCGCATGCTCAATCGCAAAAAGGGACCGGCCGTCCGTGGTCCGCGCACGCAGGCCGACCGGCGGCTTTATCGCGAAGCCATGCAACGCGAAATCGATGCGATTGAAAACCTGACCATTATTGAAGGCGATGCTTTCGATATTGAGATGGCCGATGATCGCGTCGCAGCCGTTATCATGAAGAACGGTAGCCGGATTCCTTGTGGCGCGGTTGTGCTGACGAGCGGTACCTTCCTGCGCGGTCTCATTCATATCGGTTCCGAAAAGATTCCGGCGGGACGTGTGGGAGAAATGCCGTCTGTCGGCCTCTCGGACACGCTCTCGAGGCTGGGTCTCGTTATGGGTCGCCTGAAAACCGGCACCCCTGCGCGACTGGACGGACGCACGATTGACTGGAATGCGGTGGATCGGCAGGCCGCCGATGAGGATCCTGTCCCATTTTCCTTTATGACGGATCGTATTCTCAATCCGCAAATAGAATGTGGTGTAACTCGCACCGCCCCGGCTAGCCACAAGATCATTCAGGACAACATTCATCTGTCGGCGATGTATTCTGGACAGATCGAAGGGGTCGGTCCGCGTTATTGCCCGTCGATTGAGGATAAGATCACCCGGTTCGGTGAACGGGACGGTCACCAGATATTCCTCGAGCCGGAAGGTCTGGACGATCACACCATTTACCCAAACGGTATATCGACGTCCCTTCCCGCTTCCGTTCAGGAGCAATTTATCCGAACGATACCGGGCCTTGAACAGGTGACGATCCTGCAGCCGGGTTATGCGATCGAATATGACTACGTCGATCCGCGTGAGCTGAAGCCGTCGCTGGAATGCCGCAAGATTCCGGGATTGTTTCTGGCCGGTCAGATTAATGGCACGACGGGTTATGAAGAAGCGGGCGCTCAGGGTCTCGTTGCCGGCTTGAATGCATCGCTTTATGCGGGCAATGCCGATCCTATCTATTTTAGCCGAACCGAGTCTTATATCGGGGTCATGATTGATGACCTGACGTCGAAAGGTGTCAGCGAACCCTACCGCATGTTTACATCCCGAGCCGAGTATCGTCTTTCGCTGCGCGTAGACAATGCGGATCTGCGGCTTACACCAATCGGTCAGATGGCTGGCATTATCGGCCGTGAACGGCAGGAACGCTTTGCAAACTTCATTTCCGATCTGGATCGCGGTCGAGAGCTGATGAAGGCGATTTCCATCAGCCCGTCCCAGGCGGCGAAGCAGGGGTTGAAACTTAATCAGGACGGCCAACGCCGGTCTGTTTATGAATTGCTGGCCTATCCGGATATGACTCTCGAAGTCCTTACCGCACATTGGCCGGAATTGGGCGCTATTGACGGAAAAGTTGCCGAGGTTTTGCAGATCGAGGCGAGTTATGCGGTCTATATGCAGAGACAGAGCGCCGATATCATCGATATCAAGCGGGACGAAGACAGAAAAATCCCGGATGATTTTGATTTTAAGAGTTTGTCCGGCCTCTCCAATGAGCTTAAACAAAAGCTGGAAAAAGCCCGTCCTGAGAATATTGCCCAGGCCGCTCGTGTTGACGGCATGACGCCGGCTGCGATATCGCTGCTGCTCGCACTTCTGCGGAAGGATTCCGCAACGCGAAGTGAAAAATTACGCATGCACCAATAGCGAGTCGGATTATGAAGATAAACGGCCAGAGTGTTTCACGTGAAACACAGGAAAGGCTCGAGCATTTTGTCGAGCTTTTTAAGAAGTGGAACAGAACCACAAATCTGGTAGCGCCTTCCACTCTGGCCGAGCTTTGGAACCGGCACGTGGCCGACAGCGCGCAGATATTCCAGCTCTCTCCTCAGCCAAAAAAGTGGATTGATCTTGGAAGCGGCGGCGGATTTCCCGGGGTCGTCACCGCGATTTTTCTGGCGGAGCTTGGCGAAGGTTGGGTTGATCTGGTCGAAAGCAACAATAAAAAGGCGGCATTCTTGCGAATTGCACTGAAGGAAACCGGTGCAAGAGGTGCAGTCCACCCTGTCAGGATCGAGACGGCACCGGAAATCATCAAAAATTGCGACGCTGTTTCAGCGCGCGCGCTCGCCGAACTGGATCTGCTTTTCGATTATATCCATCCCTGGGCGCAGAATAATCCAAATCTAAAGGCCTATTTTAATAAAGGCCGGGATTATGATTCTGAAGTGCAGAAAGCACATGGTCGCTGGGAGTTTGATCTGGTAAAACATCAGAGTGCCATTGAGGCAGATTCTGTTGTTCTTGAAATCAGCAACCTCGCTTTGAGGCGCTGATGAGCTGACCAGGTGCGGCATGACTTTGGAAAAAAACCGAATTATCGCAGTTGCAAACCAGAAAGGCGGCGTTGGTAAAACGACAACCGCCATCAATCTGGCGACCGCGCTGGCGGCTATTGGTGAGCGCGTGCTGATTGTGGATCTGGACCCGCAGGGTAATGCGAGTACCGGGCTTGGAATCGACCGCAAGGAGCGCAAGCTTTCGTCATATGATCTTCTGGTCGGAGATCATGGGGTAGCGGAAGTTGCTGTTCCCACCGCCGTTCCCAATCTCGACATCGTACCCTCCACGATGGATTTGCTCGGTTTCGAAATGCAGGTTGCGAATGTTTCCAACCGCGTTTTCCTGCTGCGTGCGGCCATGGAGACACAGGAAGCCAGAGGCTACTCCTACATTCTCGTCGACTGCCCTCCTTCTTTCAATCTTTTGACCATGAATGCCATGACGGCCGCACATTCCGTGCTCGTGCCGCTGCAATGCGAGTTCTTTGCACTGGAGGGCCTTAGCCAGTTGCTGGATACGGTCAGTCAGATTCGTGGATCGGTGAACCCGCAGCTCGATATACAGGGCATCGTTCTTACGATGTTCGATGCGCGAAATAATCTTGCACAACAGGTTGTTTCGGATGTGCGCACGCATCTGGGCGAAAAGGTCTACCACACGCTCATTCCACGCAATGTGCGTGTTTCCGAAGCGCCGTCCTATGGTAAGCCGGCAATTCTCTATGATCTGAAATGTGCCGGCAGCCAGGCCTATCTGCAACTGGCGTCCGAAGTGATTCAGAGAGAGCGTCTGCGTAAAGCCGCCTGACGTTTGCCGGAATGTATGGAGTAATATCTTATGAGTGATGATCTTTCCAAGCGTCGGCTGGGGCGCGGTCTTGCCGCATTGATTGGAGAAATGGACCAGCCTGTGCCTGTGGGTGAGCCTCAGCGCGCTGTTAACGCCGATCGTACCATTCCCATCGAATTCATCGCTCGCAGCCAGAGGAACCCGCGGCGTCATTTCGACGAGAACGAGCTGCAGGATCTTGCTGCCTCCATTCGTCAGCATGGAATTGTTCAGCCTGTGGTCGTAAGAACGGTTGAAGTCAACCGATACGAGATTATTGCGGGCGAGAGGCGCTGGCGTGCGGCGCAGCTGGCGGGCTTTACCGATGTTCCCGTCATCGTTCGCGATGTGGATGATCGCACGGCGCTGGAACTGGCAATTGTCGAAAACGTACAGCGTTCCGACCTCAATCCGCTTGAAGAAGCGATGGGGTATGAGCAGCTGATCGCCGAACATGGCTATACGCAGAATGATCTCGGCGAAATCATCGGCAAGAGCCGAAGCCACGTTGCCAACAGCCTGCGGCTTTTGAAGCTTCCCGATCCGGTACGGGATATGCTGGCGGATGGTTCGCTCTCTGCAGGTCATGCCCGCGCGCTTGTTTCCACTTCCGATCCGGCGACGCTCGCGAAAACAATCGTATCCAAGGGACTTTCGGTCCGTGATGCCGAGCGCCTGGCGCAGAACGATATCAAATCGCAGGGCGATGTTGCGGAGAAGCGACCTGCGGCGGAAAAGGATTCCGATACGATCGCGCTCGAACGCAGCCTGTCCGATGCTCTCGGGCTGGATGTGAAGATCAGCCACAAGGGCGGATCGGGGCAAATCCGTATCGGTTATCGGACATTGGAACAGCTTGAAGCGGTATGCCGGCTTCTGGAGCAGAAATAAGTAACTATTTGTTTTAAAATATAAAATACCCGCCTTTGGCGGGTATTTTTATTTACGGCGTTCAAAAGTCGATGGCCCGGCCTTTTATTTCGTAATCGCCGAAACGCACGGGTTCCGCGCCGCCGCGGCCGCCGGTTTCCGGCGGCAACTGGAGATCGGCCTGTTGCTTGCGCCGTTCTTCCGCTTCTTTCAACGCTCGCTGCGCCGCCGGCGAAAGTCGCTTTACACTTTCCGCGCCACTGTCTGTGGCGTTGTCATTATCCGCATTCTGCATGAAATCCTCCCTATGACGGGATATTGAAATACGTTTGCCGCTTACCAGATTATATAATCCGAGGGGCTTTATAAACCCCGGAATATTCCCGGTGAGTGACAAGGAGAGTTTAACGGATGAACATGATGCGCACGGCAATGCTTCTGGCCTTCATGACCGCATTGTTCATGGGTGTCGGTTTTCTGATTGGCGGCAAGGGCGGCATGATGATTGCCCTGGTCATCGCGGCCGGTATGAATATTTTTTCCTACTGGAACTCTGACAAGATGGTTCTCTCCGCCTATCATGCGCGGGAGATCGACGAGGCGAATGCGCCCGAATTTTTTCACATGATCCGCGACCTGTCGCAGAATGCCGGTCTGCCGATGCCGAAGGTTTATATTTACGATAGCCCGCAACCCAATGCCTTCGCGACCGGGCGGAATCCGCAGAATGCCGCTGTTGCCGCTTCGACAGGACTGCTGGAGCGTCTCACGCCCGAGGAAGTGGCCGGTGTCATGGCGCATGAGCTTGCGCATGTGCAGAACCGGGACACGCTGACCATGACAATTACCGCCACGCTGGCCGGCGCCATCTCCATGCTCGGCAATTTTGCCTTCTTCTTCGGCGGCAACCGGGAGAACAACAATAATCCGCTCGGATTTATCGGCGTGCTGGTCGCGATGATCGTGGCGCCGCTGGCAGCGATGCTGGTGCAGATGGCGATCAGCCGCACGCGGGAATATTCCGCTGACCGGCGCGGCGCGGAAATCTGCGGCAACCCTCTGTGGCTTGCTTCCGCCTTGCAGAAGATTTCGGGCATGGCGCAGCGCATCCACAATGACGATGCCGAGCGTAACCCGGCAACGGCACATATGTTCATCATCAATCCGCTTTCCGGCGAGCGCATGGACAATCTCTTCTCCACCCATCCGAATACGGAAAACCGCGTGGCCGCGCTGCATGCCATGGCACAGGAGTTTTCCCCGCGAGGATCGACGCCGCCGCCATCGGGTGATAGACCTCTGCGCAAATTAGGCTCCGTTCCCAAAACAGGCTGGGGACGCGGCAATGAAAACGAGCGCAAGGGGCCGTGGTCTTGACATCCGATATTCAGAATAAGCCGGCGCGGTCCAGAAAACCGAGACCAGCAAATGGGAGGGGCCGTGAAGACGGCCCTTCGTCTTTCCAGGACAAGCCGGGTCTCGCCGCGCGCATCGCCGCGACCCGCATTCTGGCGGCCGTTCTGGAAAAGAAGACCTCGCTGGATGGGATGCTCGATAGCGAAAACGGCAATCCCGTCTATCGAGCCCTGTCGCTTGCGGACCGGGCGCTGGTGAGAGCCATCGTCAACAGCGCGCTTCGCCACCTCCCGCGGATTGAAACGGCATTGTCGATGCTGCTGGATGGGCCGCTGCCGCAGGGCGCGCGTTCGCTGCATCACGTTCTCGTCGTCGGTGCGGCGCAGATGCTTTACCTCGATGTGCCGGATCATTCCGCTGTCGATCTCGCCGTGGAGCAAGCTCACCGCGATCCGCGCAACCGGCGTTTCGTCAAACTGGTGAACGCCGTTCTTCGACGGCTCGGTCGTGAAAAAGCGGATATCGAGAAGGCTGTCGCCGGCGTTCCGGTACTGCCGGACTGGTTCCATGCGCGGCTTGTTTCCGCTTACGGCAATGAGGTTGCGCAAAGGATTTCGGAGGCGCAGCTGACACCCTCCTCAATTGATCTGACGATCAAGGCTGATCCTGCTCTTTGGGCGGAAAAACTGGGCGGTACGCTCATGCCGAATGGCAGCGTGCGCCTGGGTGAATTCGAGGGGCAGATCCCATCGCTTGAAGGCTTCGCTGAAGGTGCGTGGTGGGTGCAGGATCTCGCCGCCAGCATGCCGGTTCGCCTTATGGGCGACATCGCGGGTAAACGTGTCGCAGATCTCTGTGCTGCTCCGGGCGGCAAGACCGCGCAGCTTGCACTGGCGGGCGCCAATGTGACGGCGCTGGATCAGTCCGGTAACCGTCTTCGTCGCCTCAGGGAAAATCTCGACCGGCTTGGCCTCCGCGCCGAAACGGTGGAAGCCAATATGCTGAAGTACCAGCCGGAACAGCTTTTTGACGCGGTCCTCCTCGATGCGCCCTGTTCTTCCACCGGGACACTTCGCAAACATCCCGATGTCTGCTGGACCAAGGATGAGAACGACATTGCCAAACTCGCTGCCCTTCAGGGACAGATGCTGCGGCATGCGCTGACGCTTGTTGGCCCCGGCGGCCTTGTGGTCTTCTCCAATTGCTCGCTCGATCCTTCCGAAGGAGAAGCGATGATTGCCGAGGTTCTGGCGGAATATCCGGGTGTGGAGCGTGTTGCCGTCCGCCGCGAGGATTGGCCTGGAATGGAAGCGGCTATCAGCCCCAATGGCGATCTTCGTACGACACCGGACATGTTCGGCGGCGTCGATGGGTTTTTTAGCAGTGTCTTGCGTAAGAAGTAGAAAAAAGCCAAGCTTTCGCGAATCATTAGATATTTATCGAAAACGTTCCGGTCGTCGCGGTTCACTGATAAAAACAAAACATGTGAAACGGGAAACACAGCTTGTTAGGGTCCTTTGCAGGCAGCATGAATGCCGCCGGTCTTCTGTCGCGGATGGCGTATCGTCATCTGTGTGTCGGCCTCACCCCTTTGCGCCTGCATATGTCGCGATTTGCCACCCGTGCACCAGACGGTCTGGTGGCGGCGCCGACCGATCTCAGAGCCATCGATCCCTATTTCGCCGAGGAACTGTTGCGGGGCCGCATCGCGCTGGCCGGGCGTGTCGTCGAAACCGGCGGAGCTTCGCCATTTCAGGTGGAATATCCATCGGCGGTCTTTGAAGAACGGCTGCATGCATTCAGTTGGCTACGGCATATTCGCTCCGATAAATCGAGCGAGGCCTGCAAACGGGCGCGTCGTATTGTTGCGGAATGGATGGTGCTTCATGGCAAACGGCTTGCAGGCACTGCCTGGTCGCCGGAAATCGCCGCACAAAGGCTGATTGCCTGGCTTTCGCACTCTCCCGTGGTTTTATACGAGGCCGATGCCGGTTTTTATCGCCGGTTCCTGAAAAGCCTCGCATTTCATGTGCGTTATCTCGAAAGAATCGTCCGACATGCGCCGGATGGCGAAGCGCGGCTGAGGATCAGGATTGCCTTGGCCATGGCTTCCATCGCCATGCCAACGCGCCTTTCGCGGATCACGCGGAATGGAATGAAGCTGGCTCAGGAAATGGAACGCCAGATTCTGCCCGATGGCGGGCATGTTTCCCGCAATCCACGCGTCATGCTGGACCTGCTGCTCGATCTCCTGCCGCTTCGGCAAAGTTATATCAATCTCGGCCACGATCTGCCCTCCGGCCTGGTGCCGGCGATAGACCGCATGTTCCCGGCGATCCGGTTCTTCCGGCATCAGGGCGGCGATCTCGCGCTGTTCAACGGCGCTACGGCGACGCTCGCCAATGAGCTTGTTTCGGTGCTGCGCTATGATGAAACGGCCGGCCGGCCCTCCAAGGTTCTGCCGGACGTGAATTACCACCGGCTTGCGACGGACGATACGGTCATCATCGTGGATACGGGCTATCCCGGCTCGGCGGAGCTTTCACGCAATGCCCATTCGGGTTGCCTGTCTTTCGAAATGTCCTGTGGCAAGAACCGCTTCATCGTCAATTCCGGCTTTCCACGCAACGCCGCGCCGGAATATCAGCGGGCCAGCCGTTCCACGGCGGCGCATTCCACCGTCACGCTTGCGGATACATCATCGTGCAGACTGTCGCGCTCGCGGCTGCTTGGTCCGATCATGGTATCAGGCGTCAGCCACGTCGACAGCCGGCGTGGAACGGATGCGAACGGCAATGACATCCTGTGGGCGTCTCATGACGGCTATTTGCAGAATTTCGGCTGCCACCATGAGCGGGAAATAGAATTGAATGCGGCCGGCACCAAGATAAAGGGTCGCGATCTGCTTCGGGCCGATGCGAGTGCGGTAAAAACGCAATTGCAGTCGGTCACGGCGGTTTCACGTTTCCATATTCATCCCCACATTCAGATACACCAGCGGGATGAGGAGTCCGCCTATCTGGAGGCAGCGGATGGAACCGTCTGGCTGTTTTCCGCACCGGGGCTGGAGCTTTTCGTCACCGAGGATGTCTTCATGGCCGATGCGTCCGGTATGCGCCCGTCGCAGCAGATCGAACTCCCCTTCAATCTCGCAAATACGCGGGAAATCCGCTGGCTCATCGAACGCCAGGCTTAGACAATTTCCGGCGGTGCCGGTCAAAAACCACCATAGTTTTCACCGTTCGGCATCCCCGCTGTTTATTAATCCGGTAAGCTGTGTTAACGCGGCGGCAGTTGCTGGATCAATCCCATTCCAGCCTGTCCTCCCCGTTAAACGGAGTATGCCTGATGGCCGTCGTGTCCAAAAAAATCCCCGCCCCCGATAAGGTCAAAATCCGCACGGCGCTTCTTTCCGTGTCCGACAAGACTGACATTATCGAGCTGGCGACGGTTCTGTCGAAGCTTGGCGTCAAGCTTCTGTCGACCGGTGGAACGGCGAAGGCCATTGCCGAAGCAGGCTTGCCGGTGACGGATGTCTCCGACGTAACGAATTTTCCCGAGATCATGGACGGTCGCGTCAAGACGCTGCATCCCAATGTCCATGGCGGGCTTCTGGCCATCCGGGACGATGCAGAGCATGTCGAGGCGATGAAGGCGCACGGCATCGAGGCAATCGATCTCTCGGTCATCAATCTCTATCCCTTCGAGGAAGTTCGCGCCAAGGGCGGCGATTATCCGACGACGGTGGAGAACATCGATATTGGCGGCCCGGCGATGATCCGCGCTTCCGCCAAGAACCATGCCTATGTCACGGTGGTTACCGATCCGTCTGACTATCCCGATCTGGTTGAAGCCCTGCAGGCCGATGACGGCCAGACATCCTATGCGCTGCGCCAGCGTTTTGCCGCCAAGGCCTATGCCCGCACCGCCGCCTATGATGCGGTGATTTCCAACTGGTTTGCCGAGGCGCTTGCGATCGAAACACCGGATTACCGCGCCATCGGCGGCGCGCTGAAGGAAAAGATGCGGTATGGCGAAAACCCGCATCAGAGCGCTGGTTTTTACCTCACCGGCGAAAAGCGTCCGGGCGTTGCAACGGCCACGCTTCTTCAGGGCAAGCAGCTTTCCTATAACAACATCAATGACACCGATGCAGCTTACGAGCTCGTGGCGGAATTCCTGCCGGAAAATGCGCCGGCAGTCGCCATCATCAAGCACGCCAATCCCTGCGGCGTGGCGACGGGTCCGACACTTGCCGAAGCTTACCGGCGGGCGCTGGCATGCGATTCCGTGTCGGCCTTTGGCGGCGTCATCGCCCTGAACCGCACGCTCGATGCGGAAACGGCGGAAGAAATCGTCAAACTCTTCACTGAAGTCATCATCGCGCCTGATGTTACCGAAGAAGCCAAGTCCATCATTGCCCGCAAGCCGAACCTGCGCCTGCTGGCCGCTGGTGGCCTGCCTGATCCCCGCGCGGCGGGCATTACCGCGAAGACCGTCTCGGGCGGCCTGTTGGTGCAGAGCCGCGACAATGGCATGGTCGAGGATCTGGACCTCAAGGTCGTCACCAAGCGTGCGCCGACGCCGCAGGAACTTGAAGACATGAAATTTGCCTTCAAGATCGCCAAGCATGTGAAGTCCAATGCCGTCATTTACGCAAAGGACGGGCAGACGGCTGGCATCGGCGCGGGCCAGATGAGCCGTGTGGATTCGGCTCGTATCGCTGCCCAGAAGGCGGAAGATGCCGCCAAGGCTCTTGGCCTTGCCGAACCGTTGACGCGCGGCTCCGCCGTCGCTTCGGAAGCATTTTATCCCTTTGCCGACGGTTTGCTCGCTGCGATTGCCGCAGGTGCCACCGCCGTCATCCAGCCGGGCGGCTCCATGCGCGATCAGGAAGTGATTGACGCCGCGAATGAGCATAATGTGGCGATGGTCTTTACCGGCATGCGCCACTTCCGCCACTAAACGCGGAAACAACCTGAAATAACAAAGGCCCGGAAATCACTTTCCGGGCCTTTTGTTTCACGTGGGACAGTTTTAATTTTCGGTCAGGTCACTGCGCCGACCTGCCACGGTACAAATTCATTGTCGCCGTAGTCGTATATCTCGCTGACGGTCTTTTCGCCGGAGGCCACCGCCAGAATATGCTCGAAAATTCGTTTGCCGGATTCTTCGATGGTTTCAGCGCCGGTGACGATCTCACCGCAATTGATATCCATGTCTTCCTTCATGTGTTCATACATTTCGGAATTGGTGGCGATCTTGATGCAGGGTGACGGCTTGAAGCCCGAAACCGAGCCGCGGCCAGTGGTGAAACAGATGACGTTGCAGCCGCCGGCGACCTGGCCGGTGACGGCAACAGGGTCATAGCCGGGCGTATCCATGAAGACGAAACCCTGCTCCGTTACGGTTTCGGCGAATTCATAAACCGCCTTCAGCGGCATGGAGCCGCCCTTGGCGACCGCGCCCAGCGATTTTTCCAGAATGGTGGTGAGGCCGCCAAGCTTATTGCCGTGGGAGGGGTTGTTATTCAGTTCGTCGCCATTGCGGGCGGTATAATCACGCCACCAGTCGATACGCTGTAGCAGCTTTTCGGCGACGGCAGGGGTGACGGCGCGCTTCGTCAGGAGGTGTTCAGCGCCGTAAATCTCCGGCGTCTCGGAGAGGACCGTGGTTCCACCGTTGCGGACGATCAGGTCGGAGGCATAACCCAGAGCCGGGTTGGCGGAAATGCCGGAATAACCATCCGAGCCGCCGCATTCCAGTGCCACCTTCAGCTTGGAAAGCGGTTGCTCCGTTCGGCGGGCGGCATTGACCATCGGTAGCATGGCCTTGATCTCGGCAATCGCCGCATCGATCGTCTTGCGGGTGCCGCCATGCTGCTGGATCGTCATGGTGCGCAGCCGCTCACCCTCTTCCATCTTGTAATGTTCGAGAATGGGCGCGATCTGGTTGGTTTCACAACCGAGGCCGATCAGCAGAATGCCGCCGAAATTCGGGTGGCGGGCATAGCCCTGAATAGTTCGGATCAGCAGGCGGTAACCTTCCGATTTCGTATTCAGCGCACAGCCGCCGCCATGGGTCAGCGCCACGACGCCATCGACATTGTCGAAACCATCAAGGCCGCCCTGCTTGTTGAAATAATCCGCGATGTAACGCGAGACCGTGGCGGAACAGTTCACCGAAGCGATGACGCCGATATAGTTTCGTGTTCCGACGCCACCGAGGCCACGGTCATAACCCTTGAACGTTCGGCGTTCGGCTTCCGGGACCATGCCCTTTTCTTCGATATCAACGCTGAACTGATGCGCGTGTTCGGAAGGCACCATGGCGAGATTGTGCAGGTGCACGTGGCGGCCGGGCTCGATATCCTGGGTTGCGATACCGATGACCTGTCCGTATTTCAGCACCTCATCGCCCGATTTGATGAATTTGAGGGCCACCTTGTGCCCGCGCCCGATCAGCTCGAGCGCCGCCAGATCGCCCCTGCCCGTCGCGCCGCCGGCCGGAATGGACCGACGTGCCACCGCAACATTGTCGTTGGCGTTCAGCAAAATGGTTGCCTCGGAATTCTCACTCACGGGTTTTCCTCCTCCCGGTATATTGCCTGTTATGTTTCCAGATCAGTTTTCGACCCAGCGTCTCTTCGAACCTTCCAGATGGGTATGCATGGCGGCCTGCGCCAGTAGCGGGTCTTTCAGTTCAAGCGCTGCCAGAATGGCCTCGTGTTCCTGAAGCGCATGGGTCCAAGTGTCGCGGTCTTCGAATTTCACGCGAAGCTGGGCCGAAATGGGGCTGTGGCGCTCATCGAAGAGGTTGGCCACCATTCGGGCCAAAACGCTGTTACCGGATTGCTCGGCGATGGTGACGTGAAACAGCCGATCCTGATCCAGAGGCTTGCGACCGGCCTCGATTTCCCGCTGCATGGTATTGAGTATTTGCCGGAGGGCCGCGATTGTCTCATCGGTCATCCGGCTTGCCGCCAGCACGATGGTGGCACCCTCCAGCGCAGCGCGCGCCTGCATCAGTTCGGAGGGGCTGTCACCGAGCGATTTGGTATGGTGGGTCGTCTGCAACGCTTCCGCCGACACATAAACCCCGGAACCCATGCGAATTTCGACGGTGTTGTCGATTTCAAGCGCAATCAGCGCCTCGCGCAAGGAAGGCCTCGATACGCCGAGCTTCTGTGCAAGTTCGCGTTCGGCGGGAAGCCGCGTGCCGGGCAGGAATTCACCCATATCGATGAGTTCGCGTATCTGGTCCGCAATCTGCTGATAAAGCCTGCGCGGTTCCGCTATTTTGGCCTGACCACTCATGTGTTTTTCGACGAGTCCTGTCTGCAATCCGTATTTGGCCTTACCGTAACGCCAAGCGTCTCAATACGCAAGGAATTACTTAAGCATATGAAATAACTCATTTATTATTGGTTATTGTTTCATGTGTCGCTTCCGCTTTGGATATGGCTTCGCAAATTTTGGCCTAATTGGCTTGACCATTCTGAAAAACCGGCCTAACCATTTGGCCTGTTCATGGCCCCGGTGGAGCGGGGATACGGGTGGGAGGTTTCCAGATGTCGCAGGGCGCATCGACAATTCGGGGCGATTTTTCGCCTGAACAGATGGCGCATGGACAGCGCGCGGTGCTTCTGCGCCTGGATAATATCAGCAAGGAATTTCCCGGCGTCAAAGCACTGTCGAACGTGCATTTCGATCTGCGCGCCGGCGAGGTGCATGCCGTCTGCGGTGAGAATGGTGCGGGAAAATCGACTCTGATGAAGATCGTCAGCGGCGTCTATCAGCCGAGCGACGGCACCATCCTTCATAAAGGCGTGAAGGTGCAATATGCATCGCCGCTGGAGTCCGAAGCTGCCGGCATCGCCATCATTCATCAGGAACTCAACCTCGTTCCGCATCTTTCCGTCGCCGAAAACATCTATCTTGCGCGCGAACCGCGTCGCGGTTTCCTCGTCGACCGCAAGAAGCTGCGCCTCGATGCCAAGCGCTGTCTCGACCGGTTGGGTGTCGACATCGACCCCGACCAGATCGTCCGCGGTCTTTCAGTTGCCCAATGTCAGATGGTGGAAATCGCCAAGGCGCTTTCTCTTGACGCTGAAGTGCTCATCATGGATGAGCCGACGTCTTCGCTGACCGAGCAGGAAACCCGGCTCCTGTTCAAGGTCATTCGCGATCTCAAGGCATCCGGTGTCGGAATCGTTTATATTTCCCACCGTCTCGATGAAATGGCAGAAATCGTCGACCGTGTGACGGTTCTGCGCGATGGACGTTATATTTCGACCGACGATTTCGCTTCGATCACCGTTGACGACATCGTCACGCGCATGGTCGGGCGTTCGCTGGAAGACAAATTCCCCGAGCGTACATCGCGCCCCACGGAAGATGTTATTTTTTCCGTCGAGGGCCTAACACGCAGCGGCGTGTTCCACGACGTCGGTTTTTCGCTGCGACGTGGCGAAATCCTTGGCTTTGCCGGGCTGATGGGTGCTGGCCGCACCGAAGTCGCCCGGGCCATCTTCGGCGCAGATCCGCTTGATGCTGGCAGGATCGTTTTCAACGGGCGGGAGCTTTCGATCAGCTCGCCGCAGGACGCCATCGAGGAGGGCATCGCCTATCTCTCGGAAGACCGCAAAAGCGATGGCCTCGCCATCAAGATGTCGGTGGCGGCCAATACGACGCTTGCCAATCTCGGCGAGGTTTCCAACCGTTTCGGGCTGATCGATTTCAAGAAACATGACGATGTGGCAAAGCGCTACGTCGATCTCCTGAATATCCGTACTCCCTCGATCGGGCAGACGGTGCGGCTGCTTTCCGGCGGCAATCAGCAGAAAATCATCATCGGCAAATGGTTGTTCCGGCAATCTCGCGTGCTGTTTTTCGACGAGCCGACACGCGGCATCGATGTCGGCGCGAAATTCGCGATCTACAAGATCATGGACGAGCTCGCCGCGCAGGGCATCGGCGTCATTCTCATCAGTTCGGAACTGCCGGAAATTCTTGGGCTGACGGATCGTATCGCCGTTTTCCACCAGGGCCGGATTACGGGCGTGCTCGAAACCGCCAAGACCAATCAGGAAGAAATCATGCGGTATGCGTCCGGTTACGGCCGGACCGCGCAGTGAGGAACGACATGGCCAATATTGCAGAACCCAAGAAGAGCTTCGCAGTCAGCGACCGCCAGAAGGATATTATCCAGAAGTTTGCCGCACTTGGCAGCCTCTTTGCGCTTGTCGCGGTCTTTTCCGCCACCAGCAGCGCCTTCTTCACCGTCAATAACGGCATGACGATTGCGTTGCAGGTCACGTCCATCGCGTTGCTCGGCATCGGGGCTACCTGTGTCATCATCACCGGTGGCATCGATCTTTCCGTCGGTTCGGTGCTTGCGCTTGCCGGTGTCGTCGCCGCCCTTGCGGTGAAGGAACTCGGTATGCCGGTGCCGGTCGGCATGTTGCTCGGCATTCTGACGGGGTCACTCTGCGGTCTCATCAACGGTCTTCTGGTCACCCGTTTCAAGCTGCCGCCCTTCATCGCCACCCTCGGCATGATGTTGATCGCTCGTGGCGTAGCGCTGCAGATCACCGGTGCGCGCGCCGTCTCCGGCCTCGGCGAATCTTTCGGCGAACTCGGCAATGGCGCCCTCTTCCGCATCGTCACTATCGGTGACGACGGCTTTCCGAATGTGGTGTTTCCCGGCATCCCCTACCCCGTCATCCTGATGGTGGTGATTGCGCTTGCCGTTTCCTTCATGCTCAACCGCTCGATCCTCGGCCGTCACATTTACGCTGTCGGTTCCAACGCCGAAGCCGCGCGTCTTTCCGGCGTCAATGTCGCCCGCGTCACAAATTTCACCTACATCCTGTCCGGCACGCTCGCCGGGCTGACGGGCTGCGTGCTGATGTCTCGCCTCGTCACCGCCCAGCCGAACGAGGGTGTTATGTATGAGCTGGACGCCATTGCCAGCGCCGTTATCGGCGGCACATCGCTGATCGGCGGCGTGGGAACGATTTCCGGTACGGCCATCGGCGCTTTCGTCATCGGCATCCTGCGCAACGGTCTCAACATGAATGGCGTCTCCGCCTTCACACAACAGATCATCATCGGCCTCGTCATTCTGGTCACCGTCTGGATCGACCAGTTGCGCAACCGCCGCTGATCAAGGGCCTGCGGACCCTTTCCGCAAAAAAGATCGGCAAGGGGAGGCCCGGTATGCCGACATCACGGAGGAAGAAATGAAGAAAATTGCGACTGCCCTTCTGACATCCGCAATTGCGCTGTGGAGCGTTTCCACCGTGCAGGCCGGTGAAATCGCCGTCATCGTCAAAACCGTCAACTCCACCTTCTGGCAGAACGTCCAGAAGGGCGCTGATGCGGCGATGAAGAACTCTTCCGGCAACACCATGACCTTCCAGGGTCCGGCTGCCGAGTCTGCCATTGCCGACCAGGTCAACATGGTCGAAAACGCCATCAACCGTAAGGTCGCGGGCATTGTTCTGGCGCCTTCCGACCCGGACGCGCTGGTGCCTGCCGTCAAGAAGGCCTGGGAAGCCCGTATTCCGGTGGTTCTGATCGACTCGCAGCTCGCAAAGGGCTCGGAGCAATATTACCAGTCGTTTCTGGCGACCGATAACAAGAAAGCCGGCGAACTGGCAGCGCAGGCGCTGATCGACAAGGTGGGCAAGGAAGGCAAGATCGCCGTCATGTCCTATGTCGCCGGTGCCGGTTCGGAAATCGGCCGTGTCGGCGGTTTCACCGATTACATCCAGATGAACTCCAACCTGAAGATCGTCGGCCCGTTCTATTCGCAGTCGCAGATGGCGACCGCGCTGAACCAAACGACCGACGTTCTGGCCGCCAATTCCGACCTTAAGGGCATTTTTGGCGCCAATGAGCCGACGGCAATCGGCGTCGGTCGCGCGCTCGCGCAGAGCGGCAAGGCCGGCAAGGTTGTCGCCATCGGCTTCGACGGCAACCAGGACCTTCAGGGCTTCGTCAAGGATGGCACGCTGGCCGGTATCGTGGTTCAGGGTTCCTATCAGATGGGTGAAAAGGGCGTAGAGACCATTTCCAAGCTCATCGGCAAGGAAAAGGTCGAGAAGTTCGTCGACACTGGCGTCGTTGTTGTCACCAAGGACAATATCGAAAAGCCGGAAGCCAAGAACGTTCTTTATTGATTGCGTGATGACGCGCCGCTTTGCGGCGGCGCGTCTTTCCACAGACAAGCTGGAAAGTCCCTGCGATGAAAGTCTCCGATACACGTAAATTGCCGCGCCGCGCCGTCGACGTCACCGTCATGGGCCTCGGTTGCGCCCAGATGGGCAATCTCTACCGCGTCACGCCCTATGAAGAGTCCAAGGGTGCGTTCGACAAGGCATGGGAAAGCGGCATGCGTTATTTCGATACCGCGCCGTTTTATGGCTATACGCGGTCGGAGCGTCGCATCGGCACAATGGTGACGGAGCATGACCGGAGCGAATATACGCTCAGCACCAAGGTCGGCCGTGTGATGGTGCCTGACGAGACCGTGGGTCCGGAGGAGGATGCCTATATAGCGCCCCTGCCGTTCCGCCCGGTCTATGATTACTCCTATGACGGTATCCTGCGTTCCTTCGAAGCAAGCCAGCAACGGCTCGGCGTTCTGAAGCCGGATATTCTTTATGTGCATGATATCGGCTCCTTCACCCATGGCGAAAAGCACCAGCATTACTGGGAGCAGCTGACCACCGGCGGTGGCTTCCGGGCGCTTGGCAAGCTGCGCGAGGAAGGATCGACGGGTGCCGTCGGCCTCGGCGTCAATGAGTGGGAAATCGTCAGCGACGCCATGGATGTCTTCGATATCGACGTCGCCATGCTCGCCGGCCGCTATACGCTGCTGGAGCAGCAGAGCCTTGCTTTCATGAACCGTTGCGCCGAAAGCGGTGTCGCCCTCGTTGTCGCCGGTGCATTCAATTCCGGCATTCTGGCCGGCAACCGCAAATTCAATTATGCCGACGCGCCTGCCGATATTCTCACGCGTGTCGATGCGCTGCAAGGTGTTTGCGAGGAACTCGGCGTATCGCTGCAGGCGGCCGCGCTGCAATTTCCGCTTGCCCATCCGGCGTCGGTCACGGTCGTTTCGGGTGCGCGCAATGCGCAGCAGCTCGCCTCCAATATCGAGTGGTTCGAGCAGTCTATCCCGGATGAATTCTGGTCCGAACTGCACAGGCGCGGCCTGATTGCTGAAGGCGCGCCGGTGCCCGGTGGGAAGGCCTGAGGCAATGCTCATCGATGCCCACCAGCATTTCTGGCTGATGAAAGATCGCGCCGGGCAATGGCCGCCGCCGTCGCTCGCCGCCATCTACCGGGATTTTCTCCCCGCCGACCTCTCGCCTTTGCTGGCCGCTGCCGGCGTTTCCGGCACCGTGCTGGTCCAGACGATGGAGACGGCGGCTGACACGGATTTCATGCTGGAACTGGCGGAAAAGACCGATTTCATCAAGGGTGTGGTCGGCTGGGTGGACATGAAATCCGCCGATGCAGCGAGTGAAATCGCCCGTCGGGCAAAACATCCGGCGTTCAAGGGTGTCCGCCCGATGTTGCAGGGCATGGAGGATGTCGCCTGGATCGATGATCCGGCACTCGATCCCGCCGTGGCGGCGCTGGTAAAACATGGTCTGACGTTCGATGCGCTGGTCCTGCCGCCCAATCTGCCGCATCTTCTCGCCTTTGCCCGCCGCCATCCGCAATTGCCTGTCGTCATCGACCATGGCGCGAAGCCCCTGATTGCTACCGGTCACTACAGCAACTGGCGCAAGGATATGGCCGCTCTGGCGGCTCTCCCGAATGTCCATTGCAAACTTTCCGGTCTGCTGACCGAGCGCGGTGAGCAGCGGCCGGAAGCGGTACGGCCTTATGCCGAGACCATTCTGGAACTCTTTGGCGGCAACCGCGTGATTTTCGGCAGTGACTGGCCGGTGTTGCGGCTGGCGGGCGATTATCAGGCATGGCTGGATTTCTGCCACGATATCGTGCCGGCAGAAGACCATGCAGCAGTTTTCGGCGGTAACGCCATCCGTTTTTATTCCCTTTCCCACAGGTGATGCATGCTGGCGATTTTCTGCGAAACCCCAGGTCAACTCGTCTCCAAGGAACTGCCGAAACCAGTGCGTGGCGAAGGTGAAGTGCTGGTGCGTATTCGCCGCATCGGGGTTTGCGGCACGGACCTGCACATCTTCACCGGCAACCAGCCTTATCTTTCCTATCCCCGTATCATGGGCCATGAGCTTTCCGGCACGGTGGAAGAAGCGCCGCAAGGCAGCCATCTGTCCGCCGGCGATGTGGTCACCGTCATTCCCTATATCTCGTGCGGCGAATGTAGCGCCTGCCTGAAGGGCAAGAGCAATTGCTGCCGCAATATCGGTGTGCTGGGCGTTCATCGCGATGGCGGCATGGTTGAATATCTGAGCGTGCCGCAACAATTCGTGCTGAAAGCGGAGGGGTTGAGTCTCGATCAGGCGGCGATGACCGAATTTCTGGCTATCGGTGCGCATGCGGTGCGCCGTGGCGCAGTCGAGAAGGGGCAGAAGGTTCTGATCGTCGGCGCCGGCCCGATTGGTATGGCTGTTGCGGTTTTCGCGGTTCTCGATGGCGGCGAAGTAACGATGATCGACGGACGCACCGACCGGCTGGAGTTCTGTAAGGAGCATCTCGGCGTCGCCCATACGGTGGCGCTCGGCGAGGGCGACAGGGATCGCCTTTCCGACATCACCGGCGGCGATTTTTTCGATGCGGTCTTCGATGCGACCGGCAATCCGAAAGCCATGGAGCGCGGCTTTTCCTTTGTCGGCCATGGCGGCTCCTATGTGCTGGTCTCTATCGTTGCCAGCGATATCAGCTTCAACGATCCGGAGTTCCACAAGCGGGAGACGACGCTGCTCGGCAGCCGCAATGCCACGCCTCAGGATTTCGAGCGCGTCCTGCAGGCTTTGCGCGAAGGCAAGGTACCGGAAGCGCTGATCACCCATCGCATGACGCTTGCCGATGTGCCCTCCAGATTCGCCGGCCTGACCGATCCGAAGGCCGGAGTTATCAAGGGCATGGTGGAGGTCGCATGACGCTCGATACGCCCATCCTGCAATTCGGCACCAGCCGCTTTCTTCTGGCGCATGCGGATTTCTTTGTGTCGCAGGCGCTGGACAAGGGCGAGGCTCTCGGGCGTATCGCGATTGTCCAGACAACCGGCAATGCGGAGAGCCTGAAGCGAGTTGCGGCGCTGAACGGCGGGGCACCCTACCCCGTGCGTATTCGCGGCATCCGCGGTGGGCAGGAAGTGGATGAGGAAATTCAGGGCGGGGCTGTCGCGCGGGCGCTGACGGCTGCGACCGACTGGGCCGAGGTGCGCCGCCTTGCCTGCGAGGCCGCGGTCATTCTGTCCAATACGGGCGATCGCGGTTATGAGCTGGATTCGGCGGATAATGCCGGGCTTGCTGGCGATTTCACGGTCGTACCGAAAAGCTTTCCGGCGAAACTCTGCATGTTGCTGCTGGAGCGTTTTCAGCGCAATCCGGAAGCACCTGTGTCCGTCTTCCCCTGCGAACTCGTGCCGCGCAATGGCGAAAAGCTGAAACAGGTCATTCGCCGGCTTGCCGATGAGTGGCAATTGCCGGCGGGTTTTGCCTTTTATCTGAATGAGAAGTGCCGTTTTGCCAATAGTCTGGTGGATCGCATCGTCTCCGAGCCTATCGACCCGGTGGGTGCGGTGGCGGAACCCTATGCGCTATGGGCAATCGAGAAGCAGGACGGGCTTGTCCTTCCCTGCACGCACCCTGCCGTGGTGCTGACGGACGATCTCGATCACTATGAAAAGCTGAAGCTTTTCCTGCTCAATCTCGGCCATTCCTATCTGGCGGAACGCTGGTTGCAGGATGCGCGTGCGAAGGACGAGACGGTGCGTCAGGCAATGGCCGACGATGCTCTCGTTGCGGGTCTGGAGACGCTTTGGCGGGACGAGGTTTTGCCGGTCTTTGCCGCTGAAGGCATGGGAGATGATGCGCAGGCCTATATTGGCGTGCTGCGGGAGCGTTTGCGCAACCCCTTTCTGGCGCATCGGCTCTCCGATATCGCCGGCAACCACGATGAAAAGAAGCGTCGCCGCTTCGCCCCGATCATTGCCGCAGCGGAACGGCTGGGATTGAGCCTGCCACAGTCGAAGCTGCGCGCTGCGCTCGCCACCATCAAGCAATAACGGAGTTTTTCATGCAGCGCATGGGCATGGTCATAGGCGTCAAACCGGAGATGATCGCGGAGTATAAAAGGCTGCATGCGGCTGTGTGGCCTGAAATTCTGGCGCTTATCAGCGACTGCAATATCCGCAACTACACGATCTTCCTGCGCGAGCCGGAAAATCTGCTCTTCGGCTACTGGGAATATCACGGCAGCGATATCAGCGCCGACATGGCGAAGATGGCCGCGAGCCCCAAGAACCAGGAATGGTGGTCTTTCACCATTCCCTGCCAGCAACCGCTCGAAAGCCGGAAGGAAGGCGAGTGGTGGGCAATGATGGAAGAAACCTTCCACCACGATTGAACGATTTCCTTTGACACTGACCGCGAGTGAACGGCCATGACCCAAATTACTGATCTGCGTGTTTTCGACCTGCGTTTTCCGACCTCCCAGAGCCTCGACGGTTCGGATGCGATGAACCCCGACCCGGATTACTCGGCGGCTTATGTCATTCTCGATACCGATGAGCCTGGTCTCAAAGGCCACGGGCTGACCTTCACCATCGGCCGCGGTAACGACATTTGCTGCATGGCCATCGAAGCGATGCGTCATCTGGTCGTTGGCACCGATCTTGCCACCGTCACCGAGAACCCCGGCAAATATTGGCGGCATCTGACAAGCGACAGCCAGCTGCGCTGGATCGGGCCGGACAAGGGTGCGATGCATCTCGCCACCGGCGCCGTCGTCAATGCCGTATGGGATTTGTTGGCCAAGAAGGCGGGCAAGCCGGTCTGGCAGCTCGTTGCCGATATGAGCCCGGAAGAAATCGCCGATATCGTCGACTATCGTTATCTGACCGATGTGCTGACCCGTGACGAGGCGCTTGCGATCCTCAAAAAAGCCGAAAGCGGCAAGAAGGAACGTATCGAGACGCTGAAGAGCGAAGGTTACGCCTGCTACACGACCTCTGCCGGCTGGCTCGGTTATGACGACGCCAAGCTGCGCCGCCTTTGCCAGGAAGCCATCGACGCCGGATTCAACCATGTAAAGATGAAGGTCGGCCGCGATCTGGAAGACGACATTCGCCGTCTCACGATTGCCCGCGAGGTGATCGGTCCTGACCGTTACCTGATGATCGACGCCAACCAGGTATGGGAAGTGGATCAGGCAATCGACTGGGTGAAGAAGCTCGCCTTCGCCAAGCCATTCTTCATCGAGGAGCCGACCAGCCCGGACGACATTGCCGGTCATCGCAAGATCCGTGCGGCCATCGGGTCCGTTAAGGTGGCGACCGGTGAAATGTGCCAGAACCGCATCATGTTCAAGCAGTTCATCGCCGAGGGCGCCATCGATGTGGTGCAGATCGACAGCTGCCGCATGGGTGGGCTGAACGAGGTGCTGGCGGTGCTGCTGATCGCCGCGAAATACGGCCTGCCGGTGTGGCCGCATGCCGGCGGCGTCGGCCTTTGCGAATATGTGCAGCATCTGTCGATGATCGACTATCTGGTCGTATCAGGCACGAAGGAAGGCCGCGTGATCGAATATGTCGACCACCTGCACGAGCACTTCATCGAACCCTGCGATATCAGAAACGCCGCTTACATGCCGCCGAAATTGCCGGGCTTCTCCATCGAAATGAAGCCGGAGTCGATTGAGACCTACACCTTCGAGGAATAGTCAAAGGATGACAGCGCCTCCTCGAGCCGCTGCCACTCCGTTTCGCTACCGGGAAGGCCGAAACGCATGTCGTTCGGCCTTTCATCAAAAATGCGGACCAGAATGCCGTGTCGGCCAAGATGGCTGAACAGGTCTGCGGTGCGGGTATCCCGCACCAGAGTAAACAGCGAGGTGCCACCGGCAATTGCCAGCCCCGCTTTCTCCAGCATGGCGTTCATGCGCCGGGCGTCTTCGGCAAGGTGCAGACGCATGGATGATTGCCATTTCCCATCCGCCAGAGCCTGCATCGCGATATGCAGCGCCGGGCCCGAAACCGCCCAGGGGCCGAGCCTTGCCTCCAGGTCGGCAGCGATATCGGGCTGCGCAATCGCGAAACCCAGCCGAACACCCGCCATGCCGTAAAATTTGCCGAAGGAGCGCAGGACCACCAGCGCCTCCTGACCGGCGGCATCTGCGAGGCTTTCGGCAAGTCCCGTCTCTATGAAGGCTTCGTCCACGACGAGCAGTCCGCCCTTGCGGCGCATGGCGTCGGCCAGCGACAACAATGTGGCGCGATCCGTGATGCGACCATCGGGATTATTGGGATTGACCACCACGGCATAGTCGTGAGCCGACATCGCGTCAATGTTTTCCACCTCAGTCACAGCCAGCCCGGCCATGCGTGCGGTCCGGGCATGTTCCGCGTAGGCGGGTGAAAGTACTGCGCCGCTCTTGGCTCCGCGGGTGATAGCGATCTGGGCCAGCAATGGCATCAGCATCTGGGTGCCGGGAGAAAGCGCCACAAGCCGGGCGGAGGGCGCACCGAAATGGGTTGCGGCCAGATGTTTCAATTCTTCGGCGGCGTCCGGTTCCGGCAGGCGCGCGAATGCGCTGGCAAGGATCGGCGAATGCGGATAGGAGTGCGGATTGATCCCGGTCGAAAGGTCGATCCATGGTTCCGGCGCTTCAGGAAACATAAGACGCGCCCTACCGAGATTGCCGCCGTGACGGATCGCAGCTTTCGCCTTTTCTGGTACTGTCTCGCCCATGTTCTTTGCTCTCGCTTTCCTGTCGCTCGTCATCGAACGCCTGACCGGCTATCCGGACTGGCTGTTCAAACGCATCGGCCATCCCGTCACCTGGATCGGTTCGCTTATCGCGCTGCTGGACAAAAAATGGAACCGGGAGAGCGCGTCATTTTCACAGCGCAAGGGGGCAGGCGTGGCGGCGCTCGTTGTTTTCGTCGGGCTGACGCTGCTTGGTGCATGGTTAGTGCAATCCGTTCTCCTCTTCCTGCCTTTCGGCCTTTTGCCGGTCGCTGTGCTTGGCGCTTCGCTTCCGGCGCAGAAAAGTCTCGAGCAGCATGTGGAGGCTGTCGCCACTGCGCTGGAACGCGAGGGTGTGGAAGGCGGCCGCAAGGCGGTATCGATGATCGTCGGGCGCGATCCGCAAAAGCTGGACGAGGCGGCAATTTGCCGGGCGGCGATCGAAAGTCTGGCTGAGAATTTTTCCGACGGCATCGTCGCGCCCGCCTTCTGGCTCGGTCTCCTGGGCCTGCCGGGCGGCGCGGCCTACAAGGCGATCAATACGGCCGACAGCATGATCGGCCATCGCTCGCCCCGCCATGAGGCCTTCGGCTGGGCCTCCGCCCGGCTGGACGATCTGGTCAATCTGCCGGCCTCACGGCTGAGCGGCGGTCTTTTCGTAGTTGCCGCGTTTTTTGTTAAGGGTGCATCACCCGGCGGGGCCATTGCCGCGATACGTCGCGATGCCCATCATCACCGTTCCCCCAATGCCGGCTGGCCGGAGGCGGCGCTGGCCGGCGCTCTCGGCTTTGCGCTCGCAGGGCCGCGCTCCTATGGCGGGCAGATGATCGAGGCGCGTTTCATGGGCGAAGGCGGCAGGGCCGCACTTGTCGCCGGCGATATTCGCGCGGCGCTGCGGCTTGCGCGGGTTGCCGACCTGTTGTTGATCGGCCTGCTGGGACTTCTGGCGATCCTTATCGCGCTATAGCAAGCAGACGGTCGAGATCGAGGTGCTGTTCCATATGCGCTGCGAGGCGATCAAGAACGGCGTCCACCTGCGCATCGTAGTTCAGTTCCGTGTTCTGTCCGCCAAGCCGCTCAAGCCACGCGCCGCGTTGGCGGTCATCTGAAAACAGGCCGTGAATATAAGTGCCGAAGATGCGGCCGTCAGGCGACACAGCGCCGTCTTCATGCCCATCAATTTTCGAAAACGGCAGGCTGTCGGTTCCGCTCGTGGTTTCACCGACATGCATTTCATAGCCGGATAAATCAATTCCGTCGAAACTTTTCCCTGTAACGGAAACAAGCCTTTTGTCCCCCGTCAGAACAGTGTCGACATCCAGCAGGCCGAGCCCGTCGACTGTTGCCGGCGGTCCTTCGATGCCTTCGGGATCGGCAACGGTTTTCCCAAGCATCTGGTAGCCGCCGCAGAGGCCCAGAACATGGCCGCCGCGTCTCACATGCGCCTTGATATCAATGTCGAGCCCCGTATTTTTCAGCACGGCAAGATCGGCGATGGTGGCTTTCGAGCCGCAAAGCAGCACCAGCCGGCAATCGGCGGGAATGGTTTCGCCCGGCCGCACGCGGATCAGTTCGACATCCGGTTCCATGTCCAGCGGATCGAGATCATCGAAATTGGAAATATGCGGCAGGATCGGTACGGCGATGCGGATCTTCGCGCCAGGTTTTCGTTCAGCCGGGCCGGAAAGCCCGAGAGCATCTTCAGCCGGCAGCTTCGCGGCATCGGAAAAATGCGGCAGGAGCCCGATAGAGGCCCAGCCGGTTTTTTCCGCAATTATTCGCATGCCGTCTGAAAACAGGGCCGGATCGCCGCGAAAGCGATTGACGATAAAACCTTCGATCATCGCCGCGTCTTCAGCTTCGAGTACGGCTTTGGTGCCGACGAGGCTGGCGATGACGCCGCCCCGGTCGATATCGCCGATCAGTATCACAGGCGCGTCCGCAGCTCTCGCAAAACCCATATTGGCGATGTCATTGGCACGCAGGTTGATTTCGGATGCGCTGCCCGCGCCTTCCACCAACACCAGATCGGCCTGTTGTTTCAGGCGCTCGAAGCTTTCCAGCACACGCGGCATCAGCCCGGCCTTCATGTGCTGATAATCGGCCGCTTTGGCATTGCCGGCAATCTTGCCCTGCACCACCACCTGGGCGCCGGTCTCGCTCTGTGGCTTCAGGAGCACCGGGTTCATATGCACGGAAAGCGGCACGCCCGCTGCGCGAGCCTGCAGCGCCTGCGCGCGGCCAATCTCGCCGCCATCGGCGGTGACCGCCGCATTGTTCGACATGTTCTGCGGTTTGAACGGCATGACGGACAGGCCGCGCCTGACGAAGGCGCGGGCAAGGCCGGCCACCATCAGCGATTTGCCGACATCCGAGCCGGTTCCCTGAAACATCAGCACGCGTGCAGCCATATCAGAATTCTATCCCTGCCTGCGCCTTTACGCCCGCCTTGAAGTGATGTTTCACGAGGGTCATTTCCGTCACCATATCGGCCGCGTCGATGAGCGGTTGCTTGGCATTGCGGCCGGTGACGATGACATGCAGATCGGGCCTGCGGCTGGAAAGCGTTTCGACCACCTCCTCCAGCGGCAGGTAATCGTAACGGAGTGCGATGTTCAGCTCATCGAGGATCAGCAGGCCGATGGTCTCGTCGGCCATCAGGACCTTGGCTTCTTCCCAAGCCTTTGCCGCCGCTGCGACATCGCGTTTCAAATCCTGCGTGTCCCAGGTGAACCCCTCGCCCATGGTGCGCCACACGACCCTGTCGCCGAACAAAGTCAGCGCCTGCTGTTCTCCCGTCGACCATGCGCCCTTGATGAATTGAACGACGCCAACCCGCCGCCCGGTGCCGAGCATGCGCAGGGCAAGGCCGAAAGCGGCGGTGGATTTGCCCTTGCCGGGACCGGTATTGATCATCAGCAGACCTTTTTCGATGGTCTTTTCCGCAACCTCCGCGTCCTGCACCGTCTTGCGATTGACCATTTTCTGCCGGTGACGTTCGGCTTCGCTGTCGCTGATGTCGCGTGTCATCGCGTTTTCCTTTTCATCCAGCGGCGCGGGACCCGGTGCCCCCGCCATTTGGAGCGGCGACTATACCCAATTTGCCGCACCCGGCAATGTGCGGGCCACAGGGCCGCGGCATTGACCCCCACGCCCGTTCAGCCTAAGGGTAACGAACTGACGGTCTTTTCCCGGCAACGGGAAAAGCTAAGAGGGAACACGGTTCCAGCCCGACTACCGGGTCATTCCGTGGCTGCCCCCGCAACTGTAAGCGGTAAGCCCGCACCGTAAAGCCACTGGACACCTCAACGGGTTCGGGAAGGCGGTGTCAGGGTGTAAAGCCGCGAGCCAGGAGACCTGCCGTTTCAGGAAAAACGTCTGCCGGGCGGGGTGCTCCGGTCAGTCGGTTAGATCGAACATCCGGTTTGCGCCTGTCCGCATACCGTATTCGACATCCGCACCCCCGAGATTTTTTGCAAGGCGTGGGAAGCGATACGGTTTGGATATTTCAGCAACATGTTCATGTGCAGGCGGAAACACGCAGGACGAAACGGCGTCCGGGGTGACCGTCTTCGTTTGCAGAAGCTGTCGCGATGAAGCCGATCCCAATGCCGAACCGCGCCCCGGTTCGCGTTTCGCCGATGCCGTCCTCGCAAAGGCGGAGGAAACGGGCGTCACCGTTCGTTCCGTCAACTGCCTCGCCAATTGCAAGCGCGGGCTTAGTGCCGTGCTGCGCAGCGCCAATGGCTGGTCCTATGTCTTCGGCGGGCTGACGACCGGTGACGCGGAAGATTTGCTGACCGGCGCACGGCTGCTGGCTGCCGCCCCCGACGGCCTGATGCCCTGGCGCGGCCGCCCCGAACCCTTAAAGCGCGGCATGGTGGCGCGCATTCCCCCATTCGATTTTACCGAGGAGAGATCATGAGCACCCTTCTGGACCGCGTTCCCTGCACCATCGTCACCGGCTTTCTGGGGGCTGGCAAGACCACGCTGCTGCGCGGCCTTCTCGAAAAGCTGGACGGCAAGCGGCTGGCGATCATCGTCAACGAGTTCGGCGATATCGGCATCGATGGCGAGATTCTCAAAGGTTGCGGTATTGAAAGCTGCCCGGAAGAAAACATCGTCGAACTGGCCAATGGCTGCATCTGCTGCACGGTGGCGGATGATTTCCAGCCCGCCATCGAACAGATTCTGAGCCGCCAGCCGAAGGTGGAGCATATCCTCATCGAAACCTCGGGTCTCGCCCTGCCGAAGCCGCTGGTGCAGGCCTTCCAATGGCCGGCGATCAAGAGCCGCGTGACGGTGGATGCCGTCGTGGCCGTGGTGGATGGCGCCGCCCTTGCTGAAGGGCAGGTGGCGCACGACATGGAAGCTCTTGCCGCCCAACGGGCCAATGACGAGGCGCTCGATCACGATGACCCGGTCGAAGAGGTTTTCGAAGATCAGGTCGCCTGCGCCGATCTTATCGTGCTGACAAAGGCCGACCTTCTTGACGATGCCGGCCTCAACAAGGCCAAGGCGCATGTTCTCGAACATCTGCCGAAGGCGGCAAAGATCGTCGTGGCCTCCAATGGCGCCATCGAACCCGCCGTGCTGATCGGCCTTGGCCTTGCGGTAGAAGAGGACATCGAAAACCGCCGTACCCACCATGACGGTGAACTCGACCACGAGCATGACGATTTCGACAGCTTCGTCATCGATCTGCCGGCCGTGACCGATCCGGACGCGCTGGCAGCCCGTATCGCCGAGACGGCGGCTGCGGAAAATGTCCTGCGCATCAAGGGCTTCATCGAGGTTTCCGCAAAGCCGATGCGCCTGCAGGTGCAAGCTGTCGGCAGCCGCGTCAACCATTATTACGACCGGCCCTGGGCCGCGGGTGAGGAACGCCGCAGCCGCCTCGTCGTCATCGGGGAAAAGGGCATCAACCGCGAAAAGATCGAACAGATGCTGGCCGCCTGACGATGCACATCCTCGCCACCACATCCTCGTCTCTGGACGACCTGATCGAGCCGGTTGATCTCAACCAGCCCCGGTCGGATGTGGTGGTGCTGTCTTTTTCGGCAAGCGATCTGGCCGGCTTGGAACAGGCCTGGCGGCGAACACAGGTTGCGCTCCCCTCCGTGTCAGCCGCCAACCTCTCCGAGCTTCGACATCCCATGTCGGTCGATCTCTGGATCGAAAAGACGGCAGAACATGCCAGGGTTATTCTTATCCGGATTCTCGGTGGTGCGGAACGCTGGCGTTACGGTGTCGATCAGCTTTCCATTCTTGCGCGCAGGCGCGGCATCAAGCTTCTGCTTTTGCCGGGTGAGTGCAGCGAAAGGGACGAGAAACTGGAAGCGGCCTCGACCGTCGATCGGCGGATTTTGGCCTCGGTCCTCTCCTTCTTCCGTGAGGGCGGGCAGGAGAATATGGATCGGCTTGCCCTTGGTCTCGCCGCTCTTGCAAGGGGCGAGGCATGGCCGGATATTGAAGCCGAACCGCTGCCGAAAGCCGGTTTTTACCGGCCCGGCAGGGGCGTTGTGGATAGGGCGCTAGCGTGCCCGGGTTTTCCCGACGGTGCGCCCGTTCTGCCCATTCTGTTTTATCGTTCCATGCTTCTGGCGGCAGATGCAGCACCGGTGGATGCGCTTTTCGAGGCGCTCTCGCAGCGCGGTTTTGCACCCTTGCCGATTTTTGTCAGTGGTCTGAAGGATGGCGAGGCGATCCGTTTTCTCGAAACGGTTCTTCCCGATCTGAAGCCCGCCGCCATCATTGCCGCCACCGCCTTCGCCAGCCAGACGGATGACAATGACACAACGCTGTTCGACCGTCTCGGCGTGCCGGTGTTTCAGGTGGTGATGGCGACGACGCGGCGGGACGGATGGGCGGAAAACGCGCGGGGTCTCAATCCTTCCGATCTTGCCATGCATGTCGTCCTGCCGGAACTGGATGGCCGGATTCTCGCCGGTGCGATTTCTTTCAAACAGGCGCGCGTGGATGGCGGCGCGAGTTTGCTCAATGTACCCGAGGCTGATCGCGTCGAGCAGGTGGCAAATCGCATCGCCGCTTTCCTGCGGCTGAGGAATGCCCTTCCACGGGATCGCCGCATCGTCATTCTGATGCCCGATTATCCCGGTGCGGCACCCGGGCGAACCGGTTATGCCGTCGGTCTCGATGTGCCGCAAAGCGTTCTCGAAATGCTGCACGATCTTGCCGGGGCCGGTTATACGGTCAAGGATATTCCTAAGACCGCGCGGGCGCTGCTCGACTGTGTCGAACAGCAGGAAGCGGCAATTGATCTTTCCACCTACGAGGCTTTTTTCTCCGCCCTGCCGCCGGCATCCACCGCATCCGTAAACGCGACATGGGGCGTGGCAACCGATGACGATGCACTCATTGACGGCGCATTCCGGTTCCGCGCCGCCCGTTTCGGCGAAGTGTTCGTGACGCTTGCGCCGGACAGGGGCCGCAATGAGGATCGCCGGGTGGACTACCACGACCCTACCCTGCCGCCGCGCCACGCGCTTGTTGCCTTCGGTGCATGGATGCAGCGCATTGCGGGTGCGCATGCCATCGTGCATGTTGGCGCGCACGGCACGCTGGAATGGCTGCCGGGCAAGACGGTGGCGCTTTCCCGCAATTGTTTTCCCGAAATCGTCACCGGCTCGCTGCCGGTGGTCTATCCGTTTATCGTTTCCAATCCGGGCGAGGCGGCGGTCGCCAAGCGGCGGATCGCGGCCGTGACCATCGGCCATGTCCCGCCGGTGCTGGTCAATGCCGGTCTTTCGCCTGAACAGTCGGCGCTGGAGCAGCTGGTCGATGAATATGCGCAGGCGGATGGTCTGGATCGTCGCCGGCGTGACCGGCTGGCGAAACTGATCGTCGAAAAGGCGCTGGAGACCGGGCTCGCGGCGGAAGCGGGCGTGGCTGCGAAGGATGATGCCGATGCGGCCCTCTCACGCATCGACGCCTTTCTCTGCGACCTCAAGGATTTCGCCATCAAGGACGGCCAGCATGTTTTTGGCCGCAGTGCCGAGGGGGATGCCGACCTTCTGAGGCTTGAAAGCGCCAAATCGGAAAAAGCTGCGCTGCTGGCCGCGCTCGATGGCCGACATATCGTCCCCGGCCCTTCCGGCGCACCTGCGCGCGGGCGGCTCGATGTGCTGCCCACGGGCCGCAATCTCTATGCCGCCGATCCGCGCACCATGCCGACGCCAACGGCGTTCGAGCTGGGTCGCATGGCGGGCGAAGAGGTGCTGCGCCATCATCTTCAGTCCCATGGCGACTGGCCGAAACATCTGGTTTTCGATCTGTGGGGCAGCGCCAGCCTGCGCAATGGCGGTGAGGATGTGGCGCAGGCGCTGCATCTGATGGGGGCGAGACCGATCCACGACCCCGCCACCGGCCGGGTCACCGGCATCGAGGTGCTGCCGCCGGCGAGCCTGGGGCGGCCGCGTGTCGACGTCACCTTTCGCATTTCCGGCCTGTTCCGCGACATGTTCCCTGCGCTGATCGCGCTTCTCGACGCCGCCGCCAAGGCCGTCGCGCGGCGGGAGGAAGCGCCCGGCGACAATCCGCTTGCGGAAGAGGCCGCCACGCTCGGGCATATTCCGGCGCGCATTTTCGGCTCCGCGCCCGGCACCTATGGTGCCGGTATCGAAGAAAAGCTGGCCAGCGGGAAATGGGACGAACGCGAGGAGTTGGGGCAGGCCTATCTCGATGCGGCGAGCCACGCTTTCGGCGGTGCGGACGGGCTGGAGATTTTCGAAGATACCGGTTTTGTGGAGCTGGTCAGGCGCGCCGATCTTCTGGTTCATACCGGGGACGATCCGGGCCGTGATCTTCTGGACGGTTCTTCGGATGTCGCCTTCATCGGCGGTTTTTCCGCCGCGAAGGCTGTGCTTGGCGGCGTCGCCGATATTGTTGCGCTGGATACGACAGATCCGGCACGCCCGCGTGCAAGGTCGATGACGCAGGCGCTGACGCGGGTGGTGCGCGCGCGTGCCATCAATCCCCGTTTCATTGCCGGTCAGATGCGGCACGGTCCGCGCGGGGCGGCGGAATTCCTCGAGACGGTGGACCGGTTGATCGGCTTTGCCGAAACCACCCATGCGGTGTCCTCCTCGTTGATCGAGGCGCTTTACGATGCCTATTTCGGCAATGAGGAGGTGCGCGATTTCATTCTGCGGGAAAACCCGAAGGCGGCGCAGGTGATGGCCAAACGCTTTTTATCCGCCCGTCGTCGCGGACTGTGGCACAGCCGCCGCAACGCGGTGGATACGGAACTTGAAATGCTGGTCCTTCCGCGCCCCCAAAGGGCGGAGGCGTGATGATGGCCGCTGCCGATCCCATTCAGCCATTCGGCCGCCGTGGCCTCTGCCCGGCCCTGTCCGCTCCCATGCGCACCGGCGACGGTTTTTTGTCGCGGATCGCTTTCGAGGCGGATATCGACCCGCGCGACATGGTGGTGCTTTGTCAGCTTGCCGAGCGGCATGGCAAAGGATTGATCGACATTACCGCCCGCGGCAGCCTGCAATTTCGCGGCCTGACACCGGAAAGCGCCTGCGCTCTGGAAAAAGATGTGCTGGCACTGGATTTGCCGCTGCGTGCGGGGCTCGCGGTCGAGACGTCGCCTCTCGCCGGTCGGGATGACGCGGAGATTGCCGATGGTGGTCCTCTCGCCAAGGAAATTCGAAAAGAGGCCGACAGGCTCGCTCTCCATGAAAAGCTTGCCGCTAAAATGTCTGTCGTCATTGATGGCGGCGGGCGCCTCTCCATGGAAGATTTGCTGGCCGATATTCGCCTGAAAGCCGTGTCGCTTGATGGGCGGGCCGTATGGCGATTGCTCGTGGGTGGAGCGGAAAGCAGGGCGCTGAATGCCGGCTTGGTCGAGACGGACATAGCGGCGGGTGTCGTCCTGTCGCTGCTCGTCTATCTGGCCGGCGAAGGGCCGTTTGCCCGTGGCCGCGATCTGGACCATTCGACGATAAAAGAAATCTGCGGTGATCGCCTGCTGGATCGGGTGATTGTTGATAACGCCAGAGCGGCTTCTGCGCCTCTGGGGCTGATGATGACGGGAAAGGATCGCTTCGCAATTGCCGTCGCGCCTGCTTTCGGGCAAATCCGGGGCTGCGATTTGTCGCATCTCTGCGAAGCGGCCGGTACCCTCGGCATCAAGGCCCTGCGGCCAGCGCCAAACCATAGCCTGCTATTCTTTGGATCGTCATCTGCCTGCGGCGGATTGCTTGAGATTGCAAGGGCGGCCGGTTTCATCACGACGGCAGGTGACGCGCGCTCTTCCATTGCCGCCTGTCCCGGCGCGCCGGGCTGCGCTTCGGCTTTTCTTCCCACCCATGAGTTGGCCGCCTTTGCGTCTGAGGAATGCGCCTCGTTGCTGGATGGCTCCTTCACGCTGCATATTTCCGGCTGCGGCAAAGGTTGCGCGCACCCCGCGCCGTCGCTTCTCACTTTTTCCGGCACCGCCGATGGTCTGGCCTTTTCGATTTCGGGCCGCGCCGGTGACCTGCCGGATGGCATTTTACCTTTTCAGCATCAGAGGACGGCGCTTTCGCGGCTTGCCCGTCTTTACGAAAAAGAACATAAGCCCGGTGAAAACGCCGCCACCCTGTTTGCCCGGCTGGGCAAACAGGCGATCGGTGCGGCGCTTCGACAGGATGACCGATGACCGACTATGACTATATTCGCGACGGCAATGCGATCTATGAGCGCTCCTTCGCCATCATTCGTGAGGAAGCGGACTTATCCGCCTTTACCGAAGAGCAGGCGGATATCGCGATTCGCATGATCCACGCCTGCGGGCAGGTGGAGGCAGCCAGCCATTTCCGCTTTTCGCCGGATTTTGTTGCCGCGGCACGTGGTGCTCTACGAGCCGGCAAGCCTGTTCTCTGCGATGCGGAAATGGTTGCCCATGGCGTGACGCGCGCGCGCCTTCCGGCTGACAATGATGTGGTCTGCACCCTTCGCGATCCCCGCACGCCGGAACTGGCGAAAAAGATCGGCAACACCCGCTCCGCCGCCGCGCTTGATCTTTGGGCAGAGAAGCTGGACGGCGCTCTCGTTGCCATTGGCAATGCGCCGACTGCACTGTTCTATCTGCTCGAGATGCTGGAAAAAGGCGCCCCGCGCCCGGCCGCCATCATCGGCATGCCGGTCGGCTTTGTCGGTGCGGCAGAATCGAAAGACGCGCTGGAGGCAAGTTCGCTTGGCATTCCCTATGCCATCGTCAAGGGACGCATGGGCGGTTCGGCCATGACGGCTGCCGCTATAAATGCCGTTGCGAGGGCTGGCCTGTGAGTGCGGCTCTTTTTGAACATCCGAAGGGTAAACTCGTGGGCGTCGGCACCGGCCCCGGAGATCCCGAGCTTCTGACGCTGAAGGCTGTCCGCGCCATTGAAAATGCCGATGTGCTTGCCTTCTTCTGCAAGAAAGGCAGCAGCGGTAATGGTCGCGGTATTGTCGAAGCTTTCATCCGGCCCGGAACGCTGGAAATGCCGCTGGTCTATCCGGTAACAGTCGAAAGCGATAAAAACGGCAACGATTACCGTGATGCCATCGCCGCCTTTTTCGATCAGTCGGCGAAGGACATCGCTGTACATCTCGAAGCCGGGCGCAACGTCGCCGTGCTGTCGGAAGGCGATCCGCTGTTTTACGGTTCTTATATGCACCTTCATCTGCGGCTTGCGCCATCTTACCCGGCGGAAGTCGTTGCGGGCATCACGGCCATGTCCGGTTGCTGGTCCATGGCTGGTTTGCCGCTAGTGCAGGGCGACGATGTTTTGAGCGTGCTTCCCGGCACGCTTGGTGAAGATGTGCTGACCGAACGTCTGTCCGGCACGGATGGTGCGGTGATCATGAAGGTGGGGCGCAACCTGCCGAAGATTCGCCGGGCGCTGGAAAAGGCCGGTAAGCTTGAAGACGCGCTTTATGTCGAGCGTGGCACAATGGCCAACAGCCATGCGGTGCGGCTCATCGAACGCGATACATCGCCTGCCCCCTATTTTTCGCTGGTTCTGGTACCGGGCTGGAAAACCAGACCCTCTGCAGGTGAAAAGCCATGACCGGCAGGCTGGTCGTTGTCGGCCTCGGCCCCGGCAGTGCGGCGCAAGTAACACCAGAGGCGCTTGTCGCCGTCGAGGCGTCGGAGGATTTCTTCGGCTATATTCCCTATCTCGACCGTCTATCGCTGAGACCCGATCAACGCCGCCATGCTTCGGACAATCGTGAGGAAATCTCACGCGCCGAACAGGCGCTGCGGCTTGCGGCTTCCGGCGGCAAAGTCTGTGTGGTGTCCGGCGGCGATCCCGGTGTTTTCGCCATGGCGGCGGCCGTTTGCGAGGCGATCGAAACTGGCCCCGCCGAATGGCGCGATATCGATTTCTCCGTCGTGCCGGGTGTGACTGCCATGCTGGCCGTGGCAGCAAAGGCCGGCGCTCCGCTTGGCCATGATTTCTGCGCCATTTCGCTGTCTGATAATCTGAAACCCTGGGGCATCATTGAAAAACGGCTGATCGCGGCGGCGGAAGCAGGCTTTGTGATGGCTTTCTACAATCCCGTCAGCAGGGCGCGGCCGCACCAGCTAGGTACCGCTTTTGATCTGTTGAGGGCGCATTTGCCCGGTTCAGTGCCGGTGATTTTTGGTCGTGCGGCAGGCCGGGCGGATGAGCGTATTCGGGTCGTGCCTCTTTCGGAAGCAACGAGCGACATGGCGGATATGGCCACCTGCATTATCGTCGGCTCGGTTGAAACCCGTCTGATCGAACGTTCCGGCAAAGAACCGCTGGTTTATTCGCCGCGTTTTTCGAGAAGAGAGAGCTGATGGCGAATGGCGGTGAGCGCAGCTGCAATATCCGTCACGGTCGCGCCATCCAGCGACGCGTCGTTCCGCTGTTGCGGCCGGTCGATCATGATGACCGGCAGGCCGAGCCGTCGCGCTGCTTCGATCTTGCCATAGCTCGCGCTGCCGCCGGAGTTTTTCGAGACCACCGTCTCGATGCGGTTTTCTTCCAGCATGCGGATTTCGTCGTCCAGCGCAAAGGGGCCGCGCGCGGCAATATAGCGCGCATGCGGCAGTTTCAGTGGCGGCTCCACCGGGTCGACGCTGCGGATGAGATAGTTGTGTTGGGGCGCGGCTTCGAAAGGAAGAAGCTCCTGTCGGCCGAGCGCGAGAAACGCGCGCCTGCCTTCGCTGCCGAGCGCGGTGACAGCCTGTTCGACGCTGTCCACCTCATGCCACCTATCACCCGGCTGGCGCTGCCAGGCAGGACGCGAAAGGACGACCAGCGGAACTTTGGCAAGCCCTGCGGCCTCAATAGCATTGGCGGAAATCTTCGCCGCATAGGGATGGGTGGCGTCCACCAGAATATCGAAATTCTCTGCGCGAATGAAATCCGCGAGACCGCCCGCGCCGCCAAAACCGCCGCTGCGCATCGGCACCGGCTGTTCGACCGGCGAGAGCGTGCGGCCGGCCATGGAGAGCAGAATTCGGTAGCCGGATTCTTCGGCCAGCCTGCCGGCCAGAATGCGGGCATCCGCCGTGCCGCCAAGGATGAGTATGGAGCGTGTCATGACGTCTGAATATTCTGGAACGGGTGATGCTTCCACCGAAAAGAAAGAAAAGCCCTGGCTTTCCATCGTCGGCATTGGTGAAGATGGGCTCGGGGGGCTGGGCCGGAATGCGATAGAGGCGATAGAAGGGGCCGAGGTGGTTTTCGGCGGCAAACGCCATCTGGAACTGGCGGCCGCGGCCATTCGTGGTGAAGCACAACGCTGGCCGGTGCCGTTCGATACGGATATGAGCGATGTCGTAGCGCTGCGTGGCAAGCGGGTTTGTGTGCTGGCTTCCGGCGACCCGTTCTTTTATGGCGTCGGTGTTACGCTTCTGCGACGTATCGATGCGGGTGAGACAGTTTGTTATCCCTCGCCCTCCGCTTTCTCGCTGGCTGCCGCACGGCTCGGTTGGGCGCTGCAAGCGGTCGACTGCGTTTCGCTGCACGGACGTTCCATCGATCTCCTGCGGCCGTATCTTCATGCCGGTGCGCGGATCATCGCGCTCACCTCGGACGCTCACGCCCCGGCCTTGATCGCGGAATTGTTGTCCGATTTGGGTTTCGGCCAGTCGGAATTCGTCTTGCTTGAAGCCTTGGGCGGAGAGCGGGAGAAGCGGCGGCAGGTCAAGGCGGTTGATTTTACGTTTGCTGATATTGATGCACTGAATGTGGTGGCGATTGATGTCGTGGCTGATGAAGGTGCGCGTATTCTGCCTTTCACATGTGGGCTTGATGACAGCCTGTTCGAACATGACGGGCAGATCACCAAACGTGAAATCCGCGCCGTGACACTTTCCTCTCTTGCCCCACGGCGGGGCGAGTTGCTGTGGGATATCGGTGCCGGTTCGGGTTCGATCGGCATCGAATGGATGCTGTCCCATCCCTCGCTCCGTGCCATCGCCATAGAACAACACCCGGAAAGGGCGGAGCGTATCGCCCGCAATGCCGAAGCTTTCGGTGTGCCGGGACTTGAGGTGATGATCGGCGCGGCGCCTGCGGCTTTTGAAGGCCTGCCTCAGCCGGATGCTATTTTCATGGGTGGCGGCGGCAGTGAAGCGGGCGTGCTTGAGGGTGCCATGGAGGCCCTGAAACCGGGCGGGCGGCTGGTTGCCAATGCGGTGACACTGGAAATGGAGGCCGTGCTGCTTGCCGCCCATGCGCGGCACGGCGGATCGATGATCCGCCTGGATGTGTCGCGAGTGACGGCCGTTGGCTCCATGTCGGGCTGGCGTCCGGCAATGCCGGTGACGCAGTGGAGCTGGACCAAGCCATGGTGACCGTGGCTGGCATAGGCTGCCGCAGAGGCACGGGTTCAGATGCTGTTGTTGCCGCCGTGCGCGCTGCGGAGCATGCTTTCGGCATGATGGCGGAATGCCTGGCGACTGCGCCGCTCAAAGCCGATGAAGCCGGTCTTGTGGAGGCGGCGAAAAGCTTGTCGCTGTCGCTTGAAATCGTCTCGCAGGAACGGCTCGAGGCGGTTGCTTCGAAAACAATGACAGTTTCACAGGCAAGCCTCAATCATGCCGGCTCGCCAAGTGTCAGTGAAGCGGTGGCGCTTGCCGCCGCCGGAGAGAATGCAAGGCTGGTCGCGCCGCGTCTTGTGGTTGGCGATGTGACGGTGGCCATCGCAACGACTGACGATGCCCCACGCGATAGCGGCTGCGCCATCGAATATGGAGAACAACAATGACGGTTCATTTCATCGGCGCCGGTCCGGGCGCCGCCGATCTCATCACGGTGCGCGGGCGCGATCTTATCGCCGCCTGCCCGGTGTGCCTTTATGCCGGGTCGCTGGTTCCGAGGGCGCTCATCGATTATTGCCCTCCGGGTGCACGGATCATCGATACGGCAGCACTTTCGCTGGACGAGATCGAGGCGGAATTCGTGGCCGCAGCAGAGGCCGGCAAGGATGTGGCGCGGCTGCATTCCGGTGATCTTTCCGTCTGGAGCGCCATGGGCGAGCAGATCCGCCGTCTGGAGCGGCTGGGTCTCGATTATACCGTCACGCCCGGCGTGCCCTCCTTTGCCGCTGCGGCCGCCACTTTGCAGCGGGAACTGACGGTGCCGGAAGTGGCGCAGAGCCTTGTGCTGACCCGTATTTCCGGGCGCGCATCGAAGATGCCGGAGGGTGAGACGCTGAAGGCTTTCGGTGCGACGGGCGCAACGCTCGCCGTCCATCTCGCCATTCATGCCATCGGCAAGGTGGTGGAAGAGCTGATGCCGCTTTACGGTTCGGATTGCCCGGTCGCCATCGTCGTTCGAGCTTCCTGGCCGGATGAGCGGGTCATTCGCGGCACGCTGTTCGACATTGAGGACAAGCTCGCCGCCGAACCGGTGGAGCGGACCGCCCTTATCTTCGTCGGGCGTGGACTTGCCTCCACAGATTTTCGCGAAAGCGCGCTTTATAGCACCGACTATGTCCGGCGGTTCCGCTCTCCGAAGGAAGATGCAAAGGGCTGATGCGACGGCGTGGAGGCGGTGCGGCCCTTGAGCGCGCCCTGACGATCGAACACCAGAATATCGAGCGCAATGGCCGGCGTCTTCAGCGCCGCCGCTGCGGTTACCCAGGCTTTTTCCGCAACTACCGCACCGAGGTCTATCCCCGCGCCTTCGGCCAATTCGAAGGCGTGTGCGACCATGTTGGCCTGACGGATGGCAAGGGCGAGATTTTCATCTCCTCCGGCTTCCGTCGCCAATGCCGCCAGCGCATCGAGATCGGCCAGCCCCTTTTTGGAGTGCACGTCGAGCATGCCCTGGGCGAGCTTGGTCATCTTGGCGACACCGCCGGCAATCGTCACCCGCTCGATGGGGTGGCTGCGCAGATATTTCAGCATGCCGCCGATGAAATCGCCCATGTCGATCAGTGCGGTTTCCGGCAGATCGTAAAGCGTCTGCCCGGCTTTTTCGGAGGTGTTGCCGGTGGCGCCAAGCACATGGGTGCATCCGGTCGCACGCGCCACATCGATGCCGCGCCAGATGGAATGGATCCATGCCGAGCAGGAAAAGGGAATGACGATGCCGGTGGTGCCGAGGATGGAAATGCCACCCAAGATGCCGAGCCTGCCGTTCAGGGTTTTTTCCGCCAGTTTTTCGCCGTCGCGGACGGAAATCTCGACCTCGAAATCGGCCTCCTCGCCAGCCACTTCGCGAATGGCGGTTTCGATCATCTTGCGCGGCACGGGGTTGATGGCGGGTTCTCCCGGCGGCAGGGGCAGGCCCGGCCGGGTGATGGTGCCGACGCCCTTTCCGGCCTTGAAGATAATCCCGCGTCCCGGTTGACCTCGCCGCACCGTGCTTTCGATCAGGGCACCGTGGGTAACGTCCGGATCGTCTCCGGCATCCTTGACGACGCCGGCGCGCGCGAAGTTTTCGCCTTTTTCCTCGGTGGCGAGGGAAAATGCCGGTCTCGCGCCGCTTGGAAGTTCGACCTCGACAGGGTAAGGAAACTCGCCGGTCAGAAGGGCGGCGCAGGCCGCCTTCGTGGCGGCTGCCGCGCAGGTGCCCGTGGTCCAGCCGCGGCGAAGGGTCTTTCCATCCGTATCCATATGAATTTCTATAGCCGGGACGGCTTTTTCCGTCATCGTTAAAAAGCAGCCAGGAAGAATGTCGATAGCGCAGATTTTGAACAGCATTGCCGCAAAAGGTCCGGTCTTCGAAGCCGGCCACGTCTGGCTCGCGGGCGCAGGGCCGGGCGATGTGCGTTATCTGACGCTGGAAGTGGCGCTCGCGCTGTCTCAGGCCGATATTATCGTGCGCGATGCGCTGGTGAGCGACGAAGTCATAGCGCTTGGTCCGCAGGCGGAGATTGTGTTTGCGGGCAAAAGGGGTGGCAAGCCTTCTGCGACGCAGGATGACATTACTGCTTCGCTGATCGATTTCGCTAGCCAAGGCAAAAAGGTGCTGCGGCTGAAGGGCGGTGATCCCTTTATTTTCGGGCGCGGCGGTGAAGAGGCGGAGGCGCTTGTCCATGCCGGCATTCCGTTCCGCATATTGCCGGGCATGACCTCGTCGTTCACCGCGCTTGCTTCCGCCCGCATCCCCGCCACCATGCGCGGCATCAGCCGCGCGGTGACGCTGGCCACGGGCCACGCGGCGGGCACCGAAGAGGATCTGGACTGGCTGGCGCTGGCGAAAACACGCGAACCCATCGTCGTTTATATGGGGCTCAAGAATATCGGCACGATCGCCAGCCTTCTGATGCAGGGTGGCCGTTCCGCCAAAACGCCGGTCGCCGTCATTATGTCGGCAACGACAGCGCAGGAGCGGATTTTCATCGGCTCGCTGAAAAGCATAGCTGACGATGCAATCAGGCAAAATTTCGAAGCGCCGGCTTTGATCGTCATCGGCGAGATTGTTTCGATGCGGGCGCGTCTTGGAGTTTCCGGCTCATGACGGCGCGGGCGATCATCATCGGTGCGCCGCGTTCGGGTTCCGGCAAGACCAGCGTAACTATCGGTCTGCTCCGGGCCTTTGCCCGACGCGGCATCAAGGTGCGCGGCATCAAGACCGGGCCTGACTACATCGATCCCGGTTTCCATACCTTCGCCACCGGCACAGCCGGCCTCAATCTGGACAGCTGGGCCATGCGGCCGGAATTGCTGCGGCACCTGTTTTCGCAGCAGGCCGAGGATACGGAGCTTGTTCTGATCGAAAGCGCCATGGGCCTGTTCGACGGCATTCCGGTTGCGGAAAATCGCACAGGTTCGGCGGCGGATTTGGCGCGGCTGTTCGGCATTCCCGTGTTGCTGGTGCTGGATGTGTCCGGCCAATCGCAGACGGCCGCTGCCGTCGCCCATGGTTTTGCCCACTACGATCCGGCCGTTACCATGGCGGCGGTGGTGCTGAACCGGGCGGGCAGCGAAAGACACCGGACGCTGTGCACGGAAGCCATCGAAAAAATCGGCCTTCCTGTTGCCGGCTGTGTGCTGCGTGATCCTTCGCTCATCCTGCCTGAACGGCATCTGGGGCTGGTGCAGGCCAGCGAACATCCGGAAATCGATGCGCATATCGAACGGCTCGCGGATGCGATGGAAAAATCCATCGATCTCGATGCCCTGCTTTCACTCGCCGCGCCGGTGAATGTGCCTTCTGGCTCGGTGGACGCGGCGATTGCACCGCCCGGCCAGCGCATCGCGCTGGCAGAGGATGCGGCGTTCACTTTCCTTTATCCGCATCTCAGAAAGCATTGGCAGGCGGCCGGGGCCGAGATCGTGCCGTTCTCGCCGCTCGCGGATGAGGCGCCCGACGGGAGCTGCGATATCTGCTGGCTGCCGGGTGGGTATCCCGAGCTTTTTGCCGGAAAGCTTGCGGATGCGGCTGGTTTCAAGGCGGGTATTGCCCGCTTTGCCGCGGCAAAGCCTGTTCATGGCGAGTGCGGCGGCTACATGGTGCTGGGCGAGGCGCTGGAAGATGCGGATGGCGTGACCCATGCCATGACCGGGCTTCTGTCGCATGCCACCAGCTTCGCGACGCGCAAGATGAATCTCGGCTACCGGCAGGCAACAATCGCGGCAAGCGGACCGCTCGGCGCGGTGGGAGATGTTCTGCGCGGCCATGAATTCCATTATGCTCGGGTTACCGATCCCGGTCGCGATGAGCCCTTCGCCCAGATTGCGGACGGGCAGGGTCGTCCGCTCGGGCCATCAGGTGGCAGAAGAGGGTTTGTCTCGGGCACCTTTTTCCATGCCATCGCCAGAGGCAGTTGATCGTTTCCGGGTTTGGTCCGTGGACCTGCGGCAAAGTGGACCAAGCTGCGAAAGTTTGTAGGCCTGGATCACGGGAAAGTGCTATAGATTTCTTTATAGGGCATGGAAGCACGGAGTTATCTCCCGTGATCCATGTTCGGTGAAGCGCGGCAGGACCGAAAGCCGCTTCATATGTCCCGGTCCGAACCTGCTCTCGCGCATTTATATCGAGCGTGCCTACCGATGATGAAACCCGGATTTTTTGTCTCCGCTGCTCTTGCCGCATCCATTCTGCTGGCCCCCTTGGGCACCGGTGTCGATGGTATGGCTGCCCACGGCGGTGAAGACTATGCGACGCTGGAAAAGCTGGGTGCCGCGCTATTCGACGACCCCAATCTTTCGATAAACCGCACCATGGCCTGTTCCACCTGCCATATGCAGGCCGCCGGTTTTTCCGATGCGCGGGAGAGCGACAAGGTGGGACGGGATGTATCGCTTGGCGATGACGGCATTTCACTGGGCGACCGCAACGCGCCGACTGCAGCTTATGCTCGCTTCACGCCGCCATTCGGCAGGAATGCGGCGGGAGAGTATGTCGGCGGGCAGTTCTGGGATGGCCGCGCCTCCCTGCTTGAAGATCAGGCGGGCGGTCCGCCGCTCAATCCCCTCGAAATGGGCATGCCGGACAAGGCCTCGGTCGTCAAACGGCTCAGGGAAAACCCGGACTATGTCGCGGCTTTCGGCACGCAGTTCGGCAAGGATGTTTTTGAAAGCGACGACACCGCCTATGCCGCGATGACGAAGGCGCTGGCGAGCTTTGAGCGTTCGGATGAGTTCTCCACCTTCGATTCCAAATATGACCGCTTCCTGCGCGGTGAGGAGAAGCTGACCGATCAGGAAGAGCTGGGTCGGGTTCTGATCTCCTCGACGCAATTCACCAATTGCAATACCTGCCATGAAATCCGTGGCGCTAGGGGTCTGGAAGACGGCCTCTTCACCAACCACAAATATTTCAACATCGGCGTTCCCGCCAATACATCGGTTCGGGCCGTGAACGGCTCCAAACCGGGCGCGGTCGATCTGGGTCTGGCGCAAAATCCGGAAGTTGCCGGCGATGCCGCCCAGCGTGGCAAGTTCAAGGTGCCGACGCTGCGCAATGTCGCCGTCACCGGTCCTTACATGCACAATGGCGTGTTCAAGGATTTGCGTACGGTAGTGTTGTTTTATGTGAAATATAAAAGCAAGAAGCCGAGCCGCCAGATCAATCCGGAAACGGGCAAGACGTGGGATGCGCCGGAAGTGCCTGAAAATATCGCCATGGCGGAACTGACATCCGCTCCGGCGCTGGACGACAAGCGTGTGGACGCCATCGTCGCCTTTCTGAAGACGCTGACTGACAAAAGATATGAGCATCTTCTGCCGAAGGAAGATGGGCAGGCAAAGGTGCCGCCTGCCCAGCCGGTTTCGTCGAGCGTTACGCCGAAAGCGCCTTGAATTCGGCGAGAACCGCGTCGCCCATTTCGGAGGTGCCGACCTGACGGCTGCCCTCGGCCATGATGTCGGCGGTGCGGATGCCCTTGTCCAGCACGTTTGCGATCGCTGCTTCGAGCTTCGTTGCCTCATCCACCATGTTGAACGAGTAACGCAGGCACATGGCGAAGGACGCGATCATGGCGATGGGGTTGGCGATGCCCTTGCCGGCAATATCCGGGGCCGAACCGTGGACCGGCTCATACATGGCCTTGCGCTTGCCCGTCTTGGCGTCAGGCGCGCCGAGCGAAGCGGACGGCAGCATACCGAGCGAGCCGGTGAGCATGGCGGCGACGTCGGAGAGCATGTCGCCGAAGAGGTTGTCGGTTACGATCACATCGAACTGCTTGGGCTTGCGCACCAGCTGCATACCGCCGGCATCGGCCAGCATATGTTCCAGCTGAACATCCTTGAACTTGGCGGCGTGGGTTTCGGTGACCACCTGGTTCCAAAGAACGCCGGATTTCATGACGTTGCGCTTTTCCATCGAGCAGACGCGGTTGTCGCGGGTGCGGGCCAGTTCGAAAGCGACGCTGGCGATGCGCTCGATTTCGAAAGTGTCGTAAATCTGCGTGTCGATGCCGCGCTTCTGGCCGTTGCCGAGATCGATGATCTGCTTCGGCTCACCGAAATAAACACCGCCCGTCAGCTCGCGGACGATGAGGATATCGAGGCCTTCGACCAGTTCCGGCTTCAGCGAAGAGGCCGCGGCAAGCGCCGGGTAGCAGATGGCCGGGCGCAGATTGGCGAAAAGTTCGAGATCCTTGCGCAGGCGAAGCAGACCGGCTTCCGGGCGGTGCTCGTAGGGGACGCCATCCCATTTCGGGCCGCCGACCGCGCCGAACAGTATCGCATCGGCGGCAAGCGCCTTTTCCATATCCGCATCGGAAATCGCCACGCCATGCGCGTCATAGGCAGAGCCGCCGACCAGACCTTCCGAGACGGTGAAACCGGCTTTGTGCGCGCTGTTCATATAATCGATCAGCTTGCGAACTTCGGCCATGGCTTCGGGGCCGATACCGTCACCGGGCAGCAGGAAAAGCGAACGGACTGTCATGAGAAACCCTCCTTGGGCGGCGCGCCGAAAAACATCCTGAAGGGTTTTCGATTGCGGCGAGCGCGGCGTCAAACTCATTCCGTCCTGCACATGGCAAATCGTGTCGCAGCCGGACGGGATCGGAGGCTTCTTATCTCCGCCTCAAGGGCTTTTCAAGCAAAGCAAAAGCCGATCCGGTACTGTTTGGTACGGGATCGGCTTTTTTGAAGAGCGGAAATGTGGTCAGGCCCAGGGGCGGACCGAGGCGTTTGCCTTTTCGAACGTGTCGATGGCACCCGAATGTTCGAGCGTCAGGCCGATATCATCAAGCCCGTTCAGCATGCAGTGACGCTTGAATTCGTCGATCTCGAAGGTGATCGTGCCGCCATCGGGGCCGCTGATTTCCTGACTTTCCAGATCGATGGAGAGAACGGCGTTCGATCCGCGCGACGCATCGTCCAGCAGCTTTTCGAGGTTTTCGGGGCTGACGACGATCGGCAGGATGCCGTTCTTGAAACAGTTATTGTAGAAGATGTCGGCGAAGCTGGTGGAGATCACGCAGCGGATGCCAAAATCGAGAAGCGCCCATGGCGCATGTTCGCGCGAAGAGCCGCAACCAAAATTGTCACCGGCGACAAGAATCTGGGCGTTCTGGTAGGCGGGCTTGTTCAGTACGAAATCCGGATTGGGTGAACCATCCTCAAGATAACGCGACTCGGCGAAGAGGCCCTTGCCGAGGCCGGTGCGCTTGATGGTCTTCAGATAGTCTTTCGGAATGATCATATCGGTGTCGATATTGACCACCGGCATGGGCGCGGCAACGCCCGTCAGCTTGGTGAATTTTTCCATCTGTCGCTTCCCGTGTTTCCCTTCAACAAAATCCGGGGCTGGTTAAAGCTCACCGGACGTGTTCTGCCGGGAAATACTGCAAAACTCATCACTTTAGAAGCGCAAACCCGCGTTCTTCGGTACGCCGCGCGCGGCGCTCTGGCATTTTGCCGATTCGAGACGATCTCAGAGATCGATAATCGTGCCCTTGCCGTCGTTCCAGACGCGCATATCGCGCTGGTTACGGGGCTTGACCGGAATGGGGGCCGGCTTCAGACGCGCGGAAAGCAGGCGGGCAGCACTGAGAACCGCGAGCACGCCGATAAAAGCGACCGTGAGCGACGCGGTGAAAAGGGCGACTATCGCGAGAATTGCAATGCCGGATGCGGCGATGAAAAACGAACGTATGCCTTGCATGATCCAAACCTTTCTATCCAGACGAATGTGGGCCTTCTTCTTCCGGCTTGCAAGAGGATTCAGTGGATTGTCAGCTTGCGGATGTCACAAAAGCTTGACACAAGTGCGGCATGGTCAACTTTTCCGAAAATATTCTTGTGAGACCACGTCGTTCGCTGCTCTCCGTGCCGGCCATCAATGTCCGGGCACTGGAAAAAATCCGCGATCTCGATTGTGACGGAGTGATCCTCGATCTGGAGGATTCGGTCGCCCCCGGGATGAAGGAAGAGGCGCGGGACAATCTGCAAAAGCTGTTTTCGCAAGCGCCCTTGGCCGGGGGCGAGATCATTATCCGCATCAACCCGCTTTCCACGCCCGACGGTAAGGCGGATTTACAGCTTGTGCTTTCCTGCCGGCCGGATGCAATTCTTTTGCCGAAGGTGGAGCAGCCGGCCGATATTCACGATGTGGCCGATCTTCTGGCCGAGGCGGATGCGCCGGAGCACCTGAAAATCTGGGCGATGATCGAAACACCGCTTGGTGTCCTGAATGCGGCCTCGATTGCTGACGCAGCCCATACGCCGGATGCGCGGCTTTCGGCTTTTGTCATCGGGCTCAACGACCTGCGTAAGGAAACGCGGGTGCCGGCCCTTCCCGGACGCACTTATCTCGTGCCCTGGATGATGCAGGTGGTGCTTGCCGCCCGTGCCTATGGTCTGGATGTCATCGACAGCGTCTCGAACGATTTCCGCGATATCGCCGCTTTCGAAGCCGCATGTGAGCAGGGTCGCGCCATGGGGTTCGATGGCAAGATGCTGATCCACCCGGCACAGATCGAGCCGGCCAACCGGCGCTTCGCCCCGGACGAGGCAGCGGTTGCGGAAGCCCGCGAGATCATTGCCGCTTTCGCAAAACCCGAATCTGTGGAATTGAACGTCATCAACATGAACGGCCGCATGATCGAGCGGCTGCATGTGGGGCAGGCCGAAAGGCTGGTCGCCATGGCCGATATCATCGCACAAAGAGAGGCAAATAAGACGTGAAGGTCTATCGTTTCATAACCGGTCCCGACGACGCGAAATTCTGTCACCGGGTCACCGAGGCGCTGAACAAGGGATGGGAACTCGCGGGTTCGCCAAGCTACGCCTTCAACGCCGCAAGCGGCGTCATGCATTGCGGCCAGGCCGTGACCAAGGTGGTCGAGGGCAAGGAATACCATCCGGATATGAAGCTCGGCGAGCAGTGAGCGGCGGTAGCCGCCCCGATCAGCGATCGGCGGCGGCCTCGTCGGCGCTTTCTTCGATCCGCTCCATGTCGTCATCCGACAGGCCGAAGTGGTGGCCGATTTCGTGGATGAGGACATGGGTGATGATATCGCCCAGGGTTTCCTCGTTCTCGGCCCAGTAGTCGAGAATGGGACGGCGATAAAGCGTGATGCGGTTCACCATCTCACCCGTTTCCATGGTGAAACGTTCGGAGATGCCGCGTCCTTCGAACAGTCCGAGAAGATCGAAGGGTGTTTCGAGCGCCATGTCTTCGAACACGTCATCGGTCGGAAAATCGGCGATCTCGATGATGAGATCTTTCGTCAGCGCGCGAAATTCTTCCGGCAGGTGGCCATATGCCTCGATCGCAAGCGACTCGAAGGCGGAAAGTGTCGGCGCATGGCGGTCCCGCCAATCGTCGGTCTGGTCTATGCGGGCCATTTCTGCTCCTTGTTGGAAGGCCCATATAAACACTTGCTGGACAAATTTCGAGACCCGACTGCTTCACCCGCCGAAAAAGCATGAAATTCTTGGCGTTACAGTTACTTTTCAAGCCGTCGTCATCTTGACATAAACGGGCGTCTCGCGTAATCGGCACCCAAATTGATGGCGTAGTGCGCCTTCTGTTTATTCCGCCCTTCAAAAGGCGGCTTCACCGGCAGACATTCAAAAGGGCGTTCAGTCCTGACGGATTTCCGCTACTCCGACTGATAAAAAGACGGCCAGCTTGCATTTGCGGGCAGAGCCGGAACGAACATGAAAGGATAAAAAATGTTCGCAGTCATCAAGACCGGCGGTAAGCAGTACCGCGTAGCGGCCGACGCCGTGCTGACCATCGAAAAGCTGGAAGCAGAGGCAGGCGCAACTGTAGAATTCACCGAAGTTCTCGTTGTTGGCGAAGGCGCCGACGCCAAGTTCGGTGCTCCCTTCGTCAAGGGCGCCATCGTCAAGGCTGAAGTTGTCGAGCACAATCGCGGCAAGAAGGTCATCGCCTTCAAGAAGCGTCGTCGTCAGAACTCCAAGCGTTCGCGCGGCCATCGTCAGCATCACACTGTCGTCCGCATCACGGACATCGTTGCTGCCTGATCGGCGCGACACGGGAAACAAGGTTTAAAGGAGAACTCCAATGGCACACAAAAAAGCTGGCGGTTCCTCGCGTAACGGTCGCGATTCCGAATCCAAGCGCCTTGGCGTAAAGAAGTTCGGCGGCGAAGCTGTCATTCCAGGCAACATTATTCTGCGTCAGCGCGGCACGCAGTGGCATCCGGGCGCCAATGTTGGCATCGGCAAGGACCACACGATTTTCGCACTGACCGCAGGTAACGTGAACTTCCGTACGAAGGCCAACGGCCGCGTATTCGTATCCGTGGCCCCGAAAGCGGAAGCCGCAGAATAAGCCGGTAAGCGTCATATGCAGCCGGTGTCCCATCGACCCGGCTGAGACGTATCAGGTTCAGTCAAGAAAACAGGGGAGATGGGGCACCACCCAACTCCCCTTTTTCTTTAACCCCAAGGAGGGACTGAACCATGCAAGCTGAATTGTTGAGGGTTGACCAATCACGGTCACCCGAGGAACGGCCGAGGCCCGATCGGTCGAGGAGCGATTGCCCCGTTTTACTGTCGCAGAGGCTGGTTTTGCGCAAGCCTCACGAAGAAGACATCGACGCCCTTGCCCATCTTGCCAACAATGCCAATATCGCGACCATGGTGTCGCGTATGCCGCACCCTTACACGGCCAAAGACGCCGCGGATTTTGTGCGACGCTCCAAAGCTGGCGAGATTGGCAAGTGCGTCTATGCGATTACCCGCATGGACAATGGCGAGTTTCTGGGCTGCTGCGCGCTCGAACCCCAGGAAGACGAAAAGACGCTGGAGATCGGTTACTGGCTGGGGGAACCCTACTGGAACCGCGGCTATATGACGGAAGCGGCGCATGCGCTGATCGACATGGCCTTCCGCACGCGTGAAATCGATCAGATCGATGCTCGTTGCCGGGTCACCAACATCGCGTCGCGCCGCGTCATCCAGAAGTGCGGTTTCCAGTTCCAGGGCTCCGGCATGGTCGGGTCTCTGGCGCTTGGCGGCATGGTGCCGGTCGAATGGTACAGGCTCGACCGCAAGACCTGGGTTTCGCTGAAGAGCTGGAGGGACATGGGATGAGTGCGCTCGAACTGACCCGACGGCGGACTGCCCCCACCGTGGCGCCGCCCGGCCCCTGCCCCGTCATCGAGACATCGCGTCTGGTGCTGCGGCCGCAGCGGCTTTCCGACGCCGGCAGCATTGCGGAATCGCTTGGCGATTTCGCCGTGACCAGAATGCTGGCCCGCGTTCCCGCGCCCTACCACAAGCAGGATGCGCTGGAATGGCTGGTGCTGCGTACCTCTGGCACGCTGCCCGACTGGGATTTCGCCATCACCAGCGGTGACGACACCCTGATTGGCGTCGTCTCGGTGGAATTGCGGCACGGCGAGTGGCATCTCGGCTACTGGCTGAACCGCTTCTACTGGGGCAAGGGTTACATGACCGAGGCGGTGGCCGCCGTGGTCGAGCGGTTTTTCCGCCGTATGCCCGGAATGGTTCTGCATTCCGGCGTGTTTGCGGATAACCCCGCTTCGCTGCGTGTGCAGGAGAAACTTGGCTTCCGGGTGACCGGCTGCCACCAGATTTACGCCACGGCGCGTGCCGCTATGGTGGCGCATATCGATACGATGATCACGGCTGAGGATTTCATTCCGCCGCATCGCTAGCAACCAAAACAAGGCCGGTTTGTCCCAAACCGGCCTTGTCTCACGCAGGGGCTTCCCGCACGATAGTCTTTGACCTCGTGAAGAAGCGCTTGTATTCGAAACGACGATTTTTTTGTTTGGCGCGGCACAATTGGATGGTGCGCCCGCAAACCGATAGAACGGCAGTCCGATGAAATTTCTCGATGAAGCAAAAGTTTATATCAAGTCCGGTGACGGCGGCGCGGGCGCCGTTTCCTTCCGGCGTGAAAAATTCATCGAGTTCGGCGGCCCTGACGGTGGCGATGGCGGACGCGGCGGCGATGTCTGGGTTGAGGTGGTCAACGGCCTCAACACGCTGATCGATTTCCGTTTCCAGCAGCATTTCAAGGCCTCGATCGGACAGCACGGCATGGGCAAGACCCGCACCGGCGCCAAGGGCTCGGATGTGGTGCTGAAGGTGCCCGTCGGTACACAGATCTTCGAGGAAGACAATGAGACGCTGATCGTTGACCTTACCAAGGAAGGCCAGCGTTTTCGCCTTGCCGCCGGCGGCAACGGCGGCTTCGGCAATGCCTATTTCAAGTCGTCGACCAATCAGGCGCCCACCCATGCCAATCCGGGCCTCGCAGGCGAGGAAAAGACTGTCTGGCTGCGGCTGAAGCTGATCGCTGACGCGGGTCTCGTCGGTCTGCCCAATGCGGGCAAATCCACGTTCCTTGCAACGGTCACCCGTGCGCGGCCGAAGATTGCCAACTATCCTTTCACCACGCTGCATCCGAACCTAGGCGTCGCGACAATCGATGGCCGTGAATTCGTGCTGGCCGATATTCCCGGCCTCATCGAAGGCGCGCATGAGGGTGTGGGCATCGGTGACCGTTTCCTCGGCCATGTGGAGCGTACCCGTGTGCTTCTGCATCTCGTTTCCGCGCAGGAAGAAAAGGTCGGCAAGGCCTATAAGACCGTTAAGGCCGAGCTGGACGCCTATGGCGGCGGGCTGACCGACAAGCCGGAAATCGTGGCGCTGTCGCAGATCGACGTGCTTGATGAAAAAGAGCTGAAAAAGAAAGCCAAGGAACTGGAGAAGGCCTGCGGCCGTCCCCCGCTACTTCTCTCCGCTGCCGCCCATATCGGCATGACGGAAGCGCTGCGCGCCCTTCGCGATGTCATCGTCTCGGCGAGCAATGGCGGCGAAACCGCCCTGCCCGACCGGTCGATGCCGCATGAGGACAGCGAGGCCGAGGAAGAGGACGACCGCCTATGAGCCTGACGCGCAAGCCGCTGGCGAGCCATCACCGGATCGTCATCAAGATCGGGTCGGCGCTTCTGGTGGACCGGAAGACCGGTCTCAAGAAAGACTGGCTCGACGCCATCTGCGAGGATATCGCCGCGCTGAAGAAAAATGGCGCGGATGTGCAGGTTGTGTCTTCGGGCGCCATCGCGCTTGGCCGCACCGTGCTTGGCCTGCCTTCCGGTGCATTGAAGCTGGAAGAAAGCCAGGCGGCGGCGGCTGTCGGCCAGATCGCGCTGGCGCGGGCATGGTCGGAAAGCCTGTCGCGGCATGAGATCGTCGCCGGCCAGATTCTTCTGACGCTCTCCGATACCGAAGAGCGTCGCCGTTATCTCAATGCGCGCGCCACCATCAACCAGTTGCTGAAGATCGGCGCTATCCCGATCATCAATGAAAACGATACCGTGGCGACCACCGAAATCCGCTATGGCGACAATGACCGTCTGGCGGCGCGTGTGGCGACCATGACGGGCGCCGATCTTCTGGTGCTGCTTTCGGATATTGACGGGCTTTACACGGCTCCGCCGCATCTCGATCCCGACGCGAAATTCCTTGAGACGATTGCCGATATTACGCCCGAAATCGAGGCCATGGCAGGCGGTGCGGCATCCGAGCTTTCACGCGGCGGTATGCGCACCAAGATCGACGCGGGCAAGATCGCGACGGCTGCCGGCTGCGGCATGATCATCGCTTCCGGCAAGACGCTTAATCCTTTGAAGGCTATTGAAAACGGCGCGCGCTCCTCATGGTTTGCGCCTTCGGGCACGCCGGTGACGGCGCGCAAGACCTGGATTGCCGGGCAATTGCAGCCGGCCGGCGAAATCCATGTGGATGCCGGTGCGGAAAAGGCTCTTTATGCCGGAAAAAGCCTGCTTCCGGCGGGTGTGCGACTGGTGAAGGGCAATTTCGGCCGTGGTGACGCAATCGCCATTATCGGTGCGGAAGGCCGTGAAGTCGCTCGTGGTCTTGCGGGTTACGATGCTGAAGAGGCGCGTCTTATCATCGGTCACAAGTCCAACGAGATCGAGGCGATCCTCGGTTATGTCGGGCGGGCGGCCATGATTCATCGTGACGATCTGGTGATGACGGGCGCTGCCGTCAAAGTTAAAAATGCAAAAAAGGATGAGGTCCATGCCTGAACAGGCCGTGAAGCAGAGCCATGATATTGACGCGCTGATGATCACCATCGGCGCTCAGGCGAAAGCTGCTTCGCGACCGTTATCCATCGCCGGCACAGACCAGAAGAACCGCGCGCTGCTTGCCATGGCCTCCGCCATCGAGGCATCCAGGGATGCGATCCTCGCCGCCAACAGGAAAGATCTGGCCGCGGCGGAAAGTGCAGGCCTTGCCGCTTCCTTCGTGGACAGGCTGACCCTCAACGATGCAAGGATCGCCGGTATTGCCGAAGGCATCCGTTCGGTGGCGGCGCTGCCCGATCCGGTAGGCGAAGTCATCGCCGCCTGGGATCGTCCGAATGGGCTGAAGATCGAGCGCGTGCGCACGCCGCTCGGCGTCATCGGCGTGATCTACGAAAGCCGCCCGAACGTGACGGCGGACGCCGGCGCATTGTGCCTGAAGGCGGGCAATGCCGTTATCCTGCGCGGCGGCTCGGATTCGCAACATTCATCGCGTGCTATCCATACCTGCCTCGTGGAAGGTCTGAAGATAGCCGGTCTTCCCGAGCATGCCATTCAGCTGGTGCCGGTGACCGACCGCGCCGCTGTCGGCGCGCTTCTCAGCGGCCTGAACGGCACGGTTGACGTCATCGTGCCACGCGGCGGCAAAAGCCTCGTGGCGCGGGTGCATTCGGAAGCCCGTGTACCGGTTTTCGCGCATCTGGAAGGCATTTGTCATGTCTATATCGACAAATCGGCCGATCTCGACATGGCGAAACGTATCGTCGTCAACGCCAAGATGCGCCGCACCGGTATTTGTGGGGCGGCTGAGACGCTGCTGGTGGATGCCGCTGCCGTTTCCACCCATCTTGCGCCGCTCGTCAAGGCCTTGATCGAAGCTGGCTGCGAAGTGCGCGGTTCGCAGGCCGTTCGCGACGTGGTGGCGGGTCTCGCACCGGCAACGGAAGAGGACTGGCGCACCGAATATCTCGATGCGATCATTTCGGTCGCCGTGGTGGAGGGTATTTCAGGCGCGATCGAGCATATCGGCACCTATTCGTCCAACCACACCGAGGCGGTTATCGCCGAGGATCCCGATGTAGTCGCGCGCTTCTTCAACGAACTCGATTCGGCCATTCTCCTGCACAATGCCTCGACGCAGTTCGCGGACGGCGGCGAATTCGGCATGGGTGCTGAAATCGGCATTGCCACGGGCAAGATGCATGCGCGCGGCCCGGTCGGCGTCGAGCAGCTCACCTCGTTCAAATACCGGGTGCATGGCACCGGCCAGACACGGACCTGATATTTGCCGGCTGACAAGCGCCTCGACAGACGTTATCTCACCATGCCGCATGTGGAGCGCGGCATGGTCGTCGGCCTGTTCGGTGGTTCTTTCAATCCGCCGCATGCGGGTCACGCGCTTGTGGCCGAGATTGCGCTGCGCAGGCTCGGTCTAGACCAGCTCTGGTGGATCGTCACACCGGGCAACCCGCTGAAAAGCCGTTCGGAGCTGGCGTCTCTGGAAGATCGTATCGCCGCCTGCGAAAAGCTGGTTCACGATCCGCGCATCAAGGTGACGGCCTTCGAAAAATCACTCGGGATGAGCTATACGGCCAATACGCTCGCCAAGGTGAAGGCGAAAAACCCGCATGTGCGCTTCATCTGGATCATGGGAGCGGACAATCTGAAAAGCTTCCATCGCTGGCAGAAATGGCGGCGGATCGCCGAGACATTCCCGATTGCCGTGATCGATCGGCCAGGCTCCACGCTCTCTTATCTCTCTTCCACCATGGCGCAGGCCTTCAGCCATGCACGGGTGGATGAGGACGATGCCGGCGTTTTGTGGAAAAAAGCGGCCCCTGCCTGGGTTTTCATTCACGGTCCGCGTTCCACGCTCAGCTCCACGGCGCTGCGCAACGGTCGTAAATGACGCCTTCGATCACAAATGATGTATGTGCCGGGTGTCGAAGGGTCCATATCTTGAAAAGTTAATGCTTTGATGCCACCTTCATTGTGTGACGCAGAGAATCGCGTCGCCAGTACCTGTTTTGTCATTCTTGGAAAGGAAAACCTCTGACAACAGTACACGCCAAGGGAAGAGCATTTGTTGCTATCCCGAAGGGCCAGGACAGTGGCGCCGATGCCGCCGGCCATGCCCTCGAAACCGTCCTCGCGAGCCTCGAGGACTCCAAGGCTGAAGATATCGTCTCTCTCAACATTGCCGGAAAATCGGCGCTTGCGGACTACATGGTCGTGGTCTCCGGGCGGTCGAACAGGCATGTTTCGGCGATTTGCGAGCATCTTCTCAAGGACATGAAGGATGAAGGGTTCGGAAACGCCCGCGTCGAAGGTCTCGAGACCGGAGACTGGGTGCTGATCGATACCGGCGACATCATCGTTCACGTGTTCCGCCCGGAAATCCGCGCCTTCTATAATATTGAAAAAATGTGGGCGACGCCGGACATGCCGGAAGAGACGCTGCATTGATGCATTGATGCGGTGAGCCTTTGAGCGAGTGCATCGCTTTTGCCGAAGATCGTATCTGACTTCGGAAACGGTGCCTCTGGCCGGAAATTAGGCCGGCCGCATAGGAATCCGTAGGCTATGCTGTTAAGAGCGTGACCCTGTTGGGTCACGACGAATGCAGGTTTGCGATGCGGATTTCAATTTTTGCGGTGGGACGGCTGAAATCCGGCCCCGAAAAGGATCTTGCGGCCCGTTATATCGAGCGCCTGGCAAAGACCGGCCCGGCGATCGGGCTGGAGTTTTCGCGGGTGATCGAGGTTGCCGAAAGCCGCGCTTCCAATGCGGAGACCCGCAAGCGCGAAGAAGCCGCGATGCTGGAAAAACATCTGGTTGACGGAGCAGCCCTCGTGCTGCTGGACGAGCGCGGAAAGGCGCTGGACAGCCCTGCCTTTGCTTCATTCTTTGGCGATTTGCGCGATAGCGGCAAGCGAGACCTCGTGATCGCCATAGGCGGAGCCGATGGGCTCGATCCCGCGCTTTACGACAAGGCGACGGCCGTTCTCAATCTCGGCAAGCTGACATGGCCGCATCAGATCGTTCGTATCCTGATCGCCGAGCAGCTTTACCGCGCCGTCACGATCCTCTCCGGTCATCCCTATCATCGCGTTTGATCGGGTTTCGATTTAGATAATTGTCTCAATTTCAACATGAAGCTCCGCGACACCGCTGACAGCGCACGGCTTTGGCGGCGGCCTTTCCAGGGCCTCTTGGAAGATCGCAGCAAAATCCCTAATATCGGCGCTTCTGCTTCGGCATCAAAGAAAGTTCACATGGACAACAGGCCTCAACGAAAACGGCACGCTGCCCTTGCGGGCGCGGTTATTGCTGCTTTCGTCATGGGGATCGGTCCGACCTATTCGCGCGACGATGCGGGCGCCGTTCCCGCCGCAGGCGATGATTCGTCGCCGGATGCGCTGCAGACGCTGGAGAAGCGCCGCGACCAGAACCGGCAGGATCTGGAGGAGCTGGTCGACAGCATCGGTCTTTCGGAAGACAAGACAAGGAAGCTTGAGGAAAGCATCGCCTCCCTCAATCAGGATAGCGCCCGCATCCGGGAAGAGCTGATCGCATCGGCTGCCCGGCGCAAGGCGCTGGAAACCAAGATCAGCGACGGTGAGGATCGACTGGCCAAGCTTTCGGTGCGCGAGGATGGCGTCAAGGCGTCGCTGCGGGAAAGACGCGGCGTGCTGGCGGAGGTTCTGGCGGCGTTGCAGCGCATGGGCCGAAACCCGCCCCCCGCCCTTCTCGTCTCGCCGGAGGATGCGCTGGCGTCCGTGCGAAGCGCCATTCTTCTCGGCGCCGTCGTGCCCGGCATTCGCGGTGAAACCGACAAGCTGGTTGCCGCTCTCAAAGAATTGACCGATCTGAGACAGGCAATCGCTCGCGAAAAGGACGATCTTACGGGTATGATGACGGCAAGTCTGGAAGAGGAAAAACGCCTCGACCTGCTGATTGCCGAAAATGACCGCAAGAACACCCAGACGGCGGCGGAGCTGGAGGCGGAACGCAAGCGATCTGAGGAGCTTGCAAGCAAGGCGACGAGCCTCGAGGGGCTGGTCAGTTCGCTTGAAGGCGAGATTACCTCGGTGCGGGAGGCTATGGAAAAGGCGCGGGCGGAAGAGCAGCGTCTGGCCCGTCTTTCGGAAGCGGAACGCGAAAAGGAGCGGGCCGCGGCCGAGGCTGGAATGCCCGATAAAAACCGTATTGCGCCCGCATATCCGTTCGCGAGTTTGAAGGGAAAGCTGGAGCTGCCGGTTACCGGCGAAGTGTTGCGGCGCTTCGGCGATGCGGACGGAACGGGCCACTTTTCCAAGGGAATTGTCGTCGCGAGCGGACCGGAAGCCATCGTGACGGCGCCTGCAGACGGCTTCGTGGTGTTTGCCGGAGATTTTCGCAGTTATGGCCGGATGATCATCCTCAATACGGGTGATGGATATCATGTGGTGATGACGGGCATGGACAATGTGAGGACGCGGCAGGGAATGTTCGTGTTCTCCGGAGAGCCCATCGCCTCCATGGGTGCAAAAAGAGTAGCGAGTGCAGCAGCATTGGCGCTGGAAACCGACAGGCCAACGCTCTACATTGAGTTCAGGAAAGATGGTGTACCGGTTGATTCTCAACCGTGGTGGACCGCAAAAAATACCGGAAGGGCGCACAATGATTCGTAAGGTTTCGCTTCTCCTTATCGGTGGGCTTATGGGCGCCACGGCGATGAGCGTGATTTATTCGGCGAGCATGCCGGCACAGGCGGCCGGGCCTTCGACCTATAAGGAACTGTCGATCTTTGGCGATGTGTTCGAGCGCGTGCGCGCACAATATGTGACGCCGCCGGATGATGAGAAGCTGGTGGAAAACGCCATCAACGGCATGCTGAGCTCGCTCGATCCGCATTCGAGCTTCATGAATGCCAAGGATGCCAACGACATGCGCACCCAGACCAAGGGTGAATTCGGCGGTCTCGGCATCGAAGTGACCATGGAGAACGAGCTCGTCAAGGTCATTACGCCGATCGACGATACACCGGCTTCCCGTGCAGGCATTCTCGCCGGCGACTTCATTTCGGAAATTGACGGTACGCCGGTTCGTGGTCTGAAGCTGGAACAGGCGGTCGAAAAGATGCGCGGCGCGGTGAAAACGCCGATCAAGCTGACGATCATCCGCCAGGGCGCTGACAAGCCGCTTGAATTCACCGTCATGCGCGATGTCATTGCCGTTCGCGCGGTGAAGTCCCGCGTCGAGGGCGACAATGTCGGTTATCTGCGCGTCATCTCCTTTACCGAGAAGACCTATGACGATCTCGAAAAGGCGATCAAGAAGATCAAGGCGGATGTGCCGGCCGACAAGCTGAAGGGTTATGTGCTCGACCTTCGCCTCAATCCGGGCGGTCTGCTTGATCAGGCGATCAATGTCTCCGACGCCTTCCTCGAGCGCGGTGAGGTCGTTTCGACCCGTGGCCGTAACCCCGACGAGACCCGCCGCTTCAACGCGACGGCTGGCGATCTGACCGATGGCAAGCCGGTAATCGTTCTCGTCAACGGCGGTTCGGCTTCGGCCTCGGAAATCGTTGCCGGCGCCCTGCAGGATCTGCGCCGTGCGACCGTGGTCGGCACGCGTTCCTTCGGCAAGGGTTCGGTCCAGACGATCATTCCGCTCGGCGAGGCGGGCGCGCTGCGCCTGACCACGGCGCTCTATTATACGCCGTCGGGTAAATCGATCCAGGGTACGGGCATTGAGCCTGACATCAAGGTCGAACAGCCCTTGCCGCCCGAGTTGCAGGGCAAGGTGACCACCGAAGGTGAATCCGGTCTTTCCGGCCACATCAAGGGTCAGAGCGAAACCGACGAAGGTTCGGGTTCCTCCGCTTATGTTCCGCCGGAAGCCAAGGACGACATCCAGCTCAACTATGCTCTGGACCTGTTGCGCGGCGCAAAGACGGATCCGTCTTTCCCGCCGAACCCGGAAAAGGCTGTGGTCAACAAGCAGTAAGATAGTGCGCCGGTCAGCCGGCGCATTCCATCTATTGCCCAACCGTTTGGACGGATCGTTCATTGCCTTCGGACCTGCGAAAACCGCTTCTGGGTCGTCAGAAAAAAAGCGCCGGTATCAACCGGCGCTTTTCCGTCATTATGGCTCTGTCGGTGCTTGCGGTTTTCTCAATCGGCGGCCTGTCGGTCTATACGGCGCTTTCGCCCGGCAATTTGCAGAAGACGGCGAACGGGCCGGATGCACAGCCTCAGCTTGCCGAAAAGACGCCTGAAATCGCACCGGCCGATGTAACGACTCCCGGCGACGCCGCCGGTCTCCAGCCGCAAAGCGGCCGCTCGGGCGCCAATATCAATCGCGAGACGATGCCTGACGGCAATGTCGTATCGGTTTACTCTCCCCGCCCGCGCGAGAGTGACGGGCCCGTGCTGATGAGCGGCCAGACCTATGGTCAGGATCCGCGCATGGCGACGCGACCCAATGAGGAACTGTTGGAAGAAACCGCGTTTGGCAAATTGCCGGTTGTCGGTGCGGACGGTTTGCGGCCGATGGAGCAATATGCGCGGCCCTGGTCTGGCGCACGCGGCACCCGGGTGGCGATCGTGGTCGGCGGGCTGGGTCTCAGCCAGACGGGGTCGCAAAAAGCGATCCGGGAGCTGCCGCCGGAGGTGACGCTCGGTTTCGCCGCCAGCGGCAACAGCCTACAGCGCTGGATGCAGGAAGCGCGCCGACAGGGACATGAAATCCTTCTGCAGATACCGCTTGAGCCTTTCGGTTACCCCGGCACCAATCCCGGCCCGGACACCCTGCTAGCGGGTGATCCCGCCAAGGTCAACATCGACCGGCTGCATCGCTCCATGGCGAAGATCACCAATTACACCGGCATCATGAATTATCTCGGCGGGCGTTTCCTTGCCGAGCAGGCGGCGCTGGAGCCGGTAATGCGCGACATCGGCAAGCGTGGCCTGCTGTTTCTGGATGATGGTTCTTCGGCGCAGTCGCTGAGCGGCGGCATTGCCAAGGCGATTTCCGCGCCACAGGGTTTTGCCGATATTCTGCTCGACGGCGAAGTCACCGAAGCTGCCATTCTGCGCAAGCTGGACGAACTGGAGCGAATTGCACGGCGTAACGGCCAGGCGATCGGCGTCGCTTCGGCTTTTGATGAAAGCGTTGCCGCGATCTCCAAGTGGTCGCGGGAGGCTGGCGGGCGCGGCATCGAGATTGTCGGTGTTTCTGCGCTTGTTTCCGGGCAGGCAGGGCAGTAAACCTTGCGTGCGGCCATTTCTGGCGCTCAGACAGTGCGGGTTTCCCATGACAATCAAAGCAGAAGATTTGCCTTATCGTCCCTGTGCGGGAATTATGGTGCTGAATGCCGAGGGCCTTGTCTGGGCCGGCAGGCGCATCAAGGAAGGCAATTCCGAATATGACGGCTCACCGCATCTGTGGCAGATGCCGCAGGGCGGCATCGATGACGGTGAGCGGCCTCTGACGGCCGCCATTCGCGAACTCTACGAAGAAACAGGCATGAAAACGGTGAGCCTGCTTGCGGAGGCGAGTGACTGGATTCACTATGACCTGCCACCCGAACTGATCGGTATCGGTCTCAGGGGCAAATATCGCGGGCAGGCGCAGCGCTGGTTTGCGTTCCGTTTCGAAGGCGACGAAAGCGAGATCCAGATCGATCCGCCGCCGACCGGGCACACGGCCGAATTCGATGCGTGGGACTGGAAGCCGATGGAAAGCCTGCCGGAGCTCATCGTGCCATTCAAGCGCGCGGTATACGAGCAGGTCGTGGCGGAGTTCCAGCACCTTTCCGGCAAATAAAAAAGGCGGCCAAGGCCGCCTTTTCTGTTTTGTCGCCAGTGCTTATTCCGCTTCGTTGGCGGAATCGGCGTTGAGCTGGCCGTATTTTTCCTCGCCGATCTTGCCGAGCAGTTCGAGCTGGGTTTCGAGAAAGTCAATATGGCCTTCCTCGTCGATCAGCAGTTCTTCGAAAAGCTTCATGGAGACGTAGTCTCCGGCCTCATAACAGATATCACGCGATTTCTTGTAGGAGGTGCGGGCGTCATATTCGCCGGCAAGGTCGGATTCCAGAACTTCCTTGACGTTCTGGCCGATGCGCAGGGGCGCGACGGTCTGAAGGTTGGGATGGCCTTCAAGGAAGATGATGCGTGCGACCAGCTTGTCGGCGTGCTGCATTTCCTCGATGGATTCAGCACGTTCCTTTTTGGCGAGCTTCGTGTAGCCCCAGTCTTCCAGCAAACGATAGTGGAGCCAGTACTGGTTTACCGCACCGAGTTCGAGAAAAAGGGCCTCGTTAAGCCGCTCGATGACTTTTTTGTCGCCTTTCAATGTCCGCTCTCCTGTTCTCTTCATGGAATTGCTTCAGGCGGGACATAAAATCAAAAACATCGGCCTCAGTCGAGTGGCGACGGGCATGATATTCTTCGGTGGTTTTGATGATCAGGTCGACAACGGTGGGGAAACAGCCGCAGCAGCGGCCACGTTTTTCCATGGCGTGATACACTTTTGCAGGAACAATGAGCTGCCAACAGTCCTCGTCGAGGAGCTCGTTGATGACGTCCCGGATATCGTGATCGGTGATGTAATTGCAGCTGCAAACCAGCATGATGGACTGCCTGTATGACGCAACACGTTGTTTTCGTTCTTAAACCAAAACAGGACAGCAAATGTCAAGAAAAACCTCTTAATGAGTCGCTGAGGATTTTCTAGACTCATTCTAAACTATACAAAACTATCGTATTTTCATTAGTTTAGGCTACGTGTCATTCCAGTGTTTCATCTTCAAGTTTTTGTGCGCGGCAAGATTATTGAAGCCGAGATCACGGAAAGTTTACTGGGTTCAGGAGGCCGGGAAGTCAGGATCGACGGCCCTCAGGCGAAATATTGTCCGCCATTGGCCGTCATGGTCGAACCGGTGATGAAACCGGCCTCGTCGGAAACCAGAAACAGAACGCAGCGTGCGATTTCTTCCGGCTCACCCAACCGTCCAACGGGAATTTGCGGCACGATCCGTTCTGCCAGAACCTTCTCCGGTATAGCTCTCACCATCTCCGTGCCGATATAGCCGGGGCAGATGGCGTTAACGGTAATATTGCGGCTGGCGCCTTCCTGGGCGAGCGCCTTGGTAAACCCGATGTCGCCCGCTTTCGAGGCGGAATAATTGGCCTGTCCCGCCTGGCCTTTCTGGCCATTGATGGAGGAGATGTTGACGATGCGGCCGAAGCCGCGGTCGCGCATGCCCGGCCATACGGGGTGGGTCATGTTGAACACGCCGGTAAGGTTGGTATCGATAACCTCGCGCCATTGCTGCGGCGACATTTTATGGAACATCGCATCGCGGGTGATGCCGGCATTGTTGACGAGCACCTCGACGGGACCGAAGGTCTCTTCCACCCTGGCTATGCCATTGACGCAGGCGTCATAGTCGCGCACGTCCCACTGAAAAGCGGGGATGCCGGTTTCTTTCTGGAATGCTTCCGCCCTGTCCGTCGTGAAGGCATAATTGACGGCCACCCGGTAGCCGGCCGCCTGCAGGGCGCGGGCGATTGCGGCGCCTATGCCGCTCGTCCCGCCGGAAATCAACGCAACCCGGCTCATATCGGCCTCCATGACCTGTCATTGAAGCGCCTGCATATGCGAGGATGCTTCCATATCTTGCAGAACTTGTTCGTCGTGCTCACCGGCCACAGAAATGCGGCCAATGGGAGGCCGCTTCTACCCTATTGCGCGCTGAACCGGAATTGCTTTTTGCCAAGTCGTGCGGCGGTTTCAGAGTGCTTCGATGCACATGGCGACACCCATGCCGCCGCCGATGCAGAGCGTTGCGAGACCCTTCGACACGTTACGGCGGCGCATTTCGAAAATCAGGGTGTTGAGGACACGCGCACCGGATGCGCCGATCGGATGACCGATGGCAATCGCCCCGCCATTGACGTTGACGATCGCAGGATCAAGGCCAAGTTCGCGCACCACGGCGCAGGACTGGGCCGCAAAGGCTTCGTTGGCTTCCACAAGGCCAATATCGCTGATCGACCAGCCGGCCTTGGCCAGCGCCTTGCGGGAGGCAGGGATGGGACCGGTGCCCATGATTTGCGGATCGACACCCGCTGTCGCCCAGGAGGCGATACGGGCGAGCGGCCTGATGCCGCGCTTTCCTGCTTCCTGTTCCGACATCAAAAGCGTGGCGGCGGCGCCATCGTTCAGACCGGAGGCGTTGCCGGCCGTGACCGTCCCTTCCTTGTCGAAGGCGGGGCGCAGCTTGGCCATGGTTTCCAGCGAAGCTCCGGCGCGGATATGCTCATCTGTATCAATGACGATATCGGCTTTACGGCCCTTCACCGTGAAAGCCACGATCTCATCTGCAAAACGGCCAGCGCTTTGCGCGGCTTCGGCCTTGTTTTGCGATGCGACGGCGAATTGGTCCTGCTCGTCGCGGGAAAGCTGCCATTGGCGGGCGATGTTTTCAGCGGTGATGCCCATGTGATAGCCATAAAAGGCGTCAGTAAGGCCATCTTTCAGCATGGTGTCGATCATCTTGAAATCGCCCATCTTCACGCCGCCGCGCAAATGGGCGCAGTGAGGGGCCATGGACATGGATTCCTGCCCGCCGGCAATGACGATGTTCGCGTCGCCGGTCGCGATCTGCTGCATGCCGAGGGCCACGGCACGCAGGCCGGAGCCGCAGAGTTGATTGAGGCCGAAGGCGGTCGCTTCCTGTGGAATGCCGGCCTTCATGGCAGCCTGCCGCGCCGGGTTCTGCCCTTCACCCGCCGTCAGGACCTGACCGAGAATGACTTCATCGATTTCCTTCGCCGCGACACCAGCACGCTCCAGCACAGCGCTGATGACGGTCGCCCCGAGTTCGTGGGCTGGCGTATTGGCGAAGTGGCCATTGAAAGAGCCGACGGCTGTGCGCGCGGCGCTGGCAATCACGATTGAACGCAGGGTCATCAGTTTTCTCCTCACTTGCGGGCGGAGACTGGCAAAGCTTTCAATACAAGTCAAATGGCGAAAGTTGCTTTAAAAGATGTTGCTAAATCACACTAAAATCTTGCGGAAAATTGCTGCGCAAAAAACAAACTGTTGCGATGCACAAAACATTTGTCAGAGAGCTCGTTTTGCGCATACACTTTGCGCCGGGAAGAGCAAGAAGACCAAAAAACAAGAAAATACCATCATCGCGAGGAGGCGGGCATGGCGAAACACGACGGCGAAACAATCATTAAAAAATACGCCAACCGGCGGCTCTACAATACCGGCACCAGCACCTATGTGACGCTCGATGATCTGGCGCAGATGGTCAAGCGCGGCGAGGATTTCAAGGTTCAGGATGCCAAGTCTTCCGAAGACATCACGCATGCGGTGCTGACGCAGATCATCGTCGAACAGGAGGCCAAAACCGGCAATACGTTGCTGCCGACGGCGTTTCTGCGGCAATTGATCTCCTATTACGGCGACCAGATGCAGATGGTCGTGCCGACATTTCTCGAACATTCGATGAAGACCTTTTCCGACCAGCAGAGCCAGATGCAGGAGCATATGGCCAAGGCTTTCGGTGATGGCTCGCTTGCCCGCAATTTTCAGGCGCCGCTGCAAATGATGGAAGAGCAGATCCGTCGCAATACAGAACTGTTCCGGCAGGCGATGCAGGGTTTCACACCTTTCGCAATGCCGCAGGCGCCCAAGGAAACCCGCAAGCCGAATGCATCCGAAATCGATGAGCTGAAGGCGCAGTTGCGCGCATTGCAGCAAAAGCTCGATCAGCTTTGATCCTGTCGGGCCGATGCCCGGTTTCAGCAAACCGCATCGGCTTTTGCTTCAGATTTTCAGCCTGCCGTTCTTTCCGGCACGCGCAGCAACAGCAGGAACCCTGATCCCAGAAATACGATGAGCGTCGCCATGCCGATATGGGCTGAGCCGCTTATTGTGGTTGCTATGGAAAACGACAGCGTCGCCATGAAGCTGGTGGCGCGTCCGGAGAGCGCATAGATACCGAAATAACGGCCCGCCTCCGCCACGGTGATGTTGCGGGCAAGATAAGATCGTGACGAGGCCTGAACGGGGCCGAAGGCAAGGCCGATCAAAACGCCATAAAGCAGATAGGCCTTTTCCGCGCCGGTGGCGAAGATGCCGCCATTATCTGCGGTCGACAATTGTATCCACCCGAAAAGGGTGGAGCCCTTTTCCGTTGAGACGATTCCGAGCGTGGCCAGCAACAGAAGCACGAGACTGATGAGGATGGTGATGCGCGACCCGAGCTTGTGGTCGACGCGCCCGGCGGCAAAGCAGCCAGCGATGGCAACGATATTGAGCAGGATGCCGAAGAGGCCGATTTCCATCGTTGCCCAGCCGAACATGCCGGCGGCGAAGGCCCCGCCGAGAATGAGAACGCCATTGACGCCATCCTGATAAAGCATGCGCGCAATCAGAAACCGCAACAGCACGGGGCGGTAGCGCAGCTCGCGCAGCGTGATCTTTAGTTCTCCCAATCCCGAGCGGATCGCGGCTGCGAAGGGCAAGCCCTTTTCAGCATCGGGAGTGATAAGAAACATCGGCAGAATGAAGATGAGATACCAGAGCGCCGCGAGCGGTCCGGTTATTCTGGCATCCTCGCCGGTTGCAGGATCGAGGCCGAAAAGAGGCTTGATACCGGCGATGGTCACCCCGGTCTGTGGATTTGCGGCCAGAAGCGTCACCACGGCAATCAGCACCACCATACCGCCGAGATAACCGAGCCCCCAGGCGAGATTGGAAATGCGCCCGACATTTTGTGGGTTGGTCAGGCGCGGCATCATGGAATCGTTGAAGACGATGGAAAATTCCGCCGCGATGGAGGCGAGGATCATACAGACGATTGGCAGGATGAGCGGCGAACCGGGTGCGGCAAACCACAGGGAAAATAGACTAACAATCTTGATGACGGCAAAGAAGGCGATCCACGGCTTGCGTGCGCCAGACTGGTCAGCGATGGAGCCGAGAATGGGAGAGAAGAGGGCGATGATGATCGAAGACACCGTCGCCATGTTGCTCCATGTCGCCTGCGCTGAAATCGGATCGTCGGTAAGCCGTGCGACGAAATAAGGCCCGAAAACGAAGGTCGTGACGACCGTGAAAAACGGCTGCGCCGCCCAGTCGAACATCACCCAGCCCCAGATGCCGCGTTTGGCAACTACTGTTTCCGCATTTGGGGAAGGGACAGTCATTCATCGTCCTATCGGAAAATCGGGAAATAAAATGCGCGATGCGGGTGCATCCGTCTTGTCTGGCGCCATCCGGGAGGACCCGGATGGCGTTTTTTGAGGCTGCTGATCAGCGTGCCTGAACAATATCGCCAAGCAGCCCGGCCGCGACCGTCAGACGGGCAAGGTTGGTATCGCCGCTGTCGCTGAGCGCGCCGAGTTCGGAGACGATGCGGTTGACCCGCACGCGGTCCGCCGCATACCAGGCCTGAACCGGATCCTTTTCCCTGGCATATTCGGTCAGCGCGGAGATGACGATCCGGCGTCTCGACGAGGAGATCTGGTCCTGGCTGCGCAGGAGAGCCAGGCTCTCGTAATGATCCGCCGGTGTGATGCGCTGGCTTGCATCCAGCAGACGCGCGACGCGGAAGGTCGACGAGACGGTGGCATAGCTTTCGGCGGCGCGGGCAAGCGTGGTGCCGGCGCTTTCGGCGATGCGCATGATCTCAGGCACATAGACGAGCAGGGAAAGCGTATCGAGTTCCTCCAGAAGACCGGAGGGAACGCCGTCGATTTCCGTGACGCCGAGTTCGCGACGATACTTCGCAGCTGCCGGCGATAGCGTCTTGATGGCGGTTTTCAGGCGCTCGATTTCGGTCGCCATGTCACCTGCGGTCGCACCGGCGCTCCCGGTTTGCAGGTAAAGCCTGCTCGCATCCGAGAAGATGCGCGTGATCGTGGCATAAAGCCCGTTCTGGACTTCACCGCCGACCTTTCCGTCAAGCGCGTCGACTTCGCTCCACAGGCGTTTGAGACCGAAACCATCCTCGACGATCACCGCAGCCTTAACGACGTCGGCCGCCAGAAGGCCGCTCGCATCGGCAAGTTTCTGCACAAAGCCCGGGCCGCCGCGATTGACGACGGCATTGGCGAGTGCGGTGGCGACGATTTCGCGGTGCAGACGATGCGATTTGATATCGTCTGCGTAGTTCTTCTGCATCTTGGCCGGGAAATAATCGACCAGAAGATGCTGGAGATAGGGTTCGTCGGGAAGCGTGCTTGCCACCAATGCATCGAACAAGGTGAGCTTGGCATAGGAGAGGAGCACGCCGATTTCCGGCCGGGTCAGCGGTTTGCCGGTGGCGTATCTTTCGCTGAATTCGGCATTGTTCGGCAGGGTCTCGACCTTGCGGTTCAGTTGTCCAGTCGCCTCCAGCGCGCTCATCAGGCGGCCGAGTTCTTCGCGGTTCGAAAGGCCCAGCCGCTCCGTCAGCGAGATCGCCAGCGATTGCAGGTAGTTGTTGCACAGTACTAGCTGCGCCACTTCCGGCGTCATGGAAGCAAGAAGCTGGTTGCGTTTCGGCATCGTCAGGCGACCGCTGTTAACGGCGGAGGCAAGCGCGATCTTGATGTTGACCTCGACGTCCGAGGAGTTCACTCCAGCCGAGTTGTCGATGGCGTCGGAATTGCATCGCCCGCCCGAAAGCGCATAGGCGATGCGCCCCTTCTGGGTGATGCCCAGATTGGCGCCTTCGCCGATGACCTTGGCGCGCAGCTCGGTTGCGTTGACGCGGATGGGGTCGTTCGCTCTGTCACCCACCTCGGCATTGGTTTCCACCGCCGCCTTGATGTAAGTGCCGATGCCGCCGAACCACAGAAGATCGGTTGGCGCCTTCAGGATGGCCGTCATGATCTCGAAGGGCGTGGCGACGGATTTGTCGATGCCGATGGCGGCCACAGCTTCCGGTGTCAGCGTCACCGATTTTTCGGAGCGCGAGATGACCATCGCGCCGGCGGAGAGGGCCGAACGATCGTAATCCTGCCAGCTGGAACGCGGCAGTTCGAAAAGCCGCTTGCGTTCGGCAAAGGACCCGTCGGTGTCGGGGTCCGGATCGATGAAAATATCGCGGTGATCGAAGGCGGCGATAAGCCTGATCTTTTCCGACAGCAGCATGCCGTTGCCGAAAACGTCGCCGGACATATCGCCCACGCCCGCCACCGTGAAGGGGGTGGTCTGGATGTCGGTGTCCATTTCACGGAAATGGCGTTTCACCGTTTCCCAGGCGCCACGGGCGGTAATACCCATCTTCTTGTGGTCGTAACCGGCCGAACCGCCCGATGCGAAGGCGTCGTCCAGCCAGAAACCGGCCTCATGGGCAAGACCGTTTGCCGTATCGGAGAAGGTTGCTGTTCCCTTGTCGGCGGCGACGACGAAATAGGGGTCGTCACCGTCGAGCCGCAGCGTGTCGGCTGGCGGCACGATGGCATCGTCGACGATATTGTCGGTGATGGACAGCAGGGTGCGGATATAGGTCTTGTAGGCCTCGCGGCCGGCATTGAAGACCTCGTCGCGGGAGCCGCCGGCCGGCAGATTCTTCGGGAAGAAGCCGCCCTTGGCGCCGACCGGAACGATCACCGCATTCTTGACCTGTTGCGCCTTGACGAGACCGAGCACTTCCGTGCGGTAATCCTGGCCGCGATCCGACCAGCGCAGACCGCCGCGCGCGACCTTGCCGAAGCGAAGATGCACGCCTTCGACCTCTGTTCCGTAGACGAAGATTTCGCGGAAGGGACGTGGGTCGGGCAGGCCGTCCAGATGTTTCGGATCGAACTTGAAGGCCAGCAGGTCACGCGGCGTGCCGTCGGCATTTTTCTGGAAGTAGTTGGTGCGCAGCGTCGCGTCGATGGCGTTGACGTAACGCCTGAGCGTGCGGTCCTCGTCGAGATTGGGAACGCCGCTCAATGCCGCTTCGATTGCCTTGTGTATTTCGGCGAGTTTCTTCAGCCGCTTCTTTTCATTGACAGACGGATCGAAGCCGGCCTTGAACAGCGCGAAAATATTGCGGGAAATCGCCGGATACTTATAGAGCGTTTCGGAAATATGCTCCTGCGAATAGACGATGCCGGTCTGGCGGAGATAACGCGCATAGGCGCGCAGCACGGAGACTTCGCGCACGGTGAGGCCGCAGGCGAGGATCAGGCGATTGAAGTTGTCATTGTCTACCTTGCCGGAGAAGGCGGCGAGGAAAGCTTCTTCGAGTTTCTGTCCATAGTGCGGCAGATCGAGCGTCGTTCCCTTGGCGACGGACAGTTCCATGTCGTGCAGCACGATGTCGCGCTTTTCGCCATCCGAAACGACGCCGATATCGAAGGTGCGTTCGCTGATGACGTTGAAACCGAGATTTTCGAGCAGCGGCACGCGGCGCGAAAGCGGCAGGTGGCCATCGCGGTGGAAAATCTTGAGCGACAGCGTTTCCGCCGACTGACCTTCCTGCTGGTAAAATTCGATGCGGACCGGTTCGCCCTTCGCGGCACCGAGAATATCCGGCATGTCGCCGATCGCTTCTTCCGGCGTGAAGGCTTCCTGATAGGCCTGATCGACCTCCAGCACCGGTGCACCCGGCTCGGAGAGGGCGACGAAATGGTCTATCCAGCGCGCCGCGATGTCGCTGACGGCGTCTTCGAGCTTGTCCTGGGCGATGCGCGGCGTCTTGCCTTCCGTTCGGCCGACAATGAAGTGGACGCGGGCGACGGCGCCTTCGGGGAAGGCGGGGTAATAGGCGGAAATATGCCCGTCATAGACCCTGCTCAGATAATCGCCGATCTTCTCGCGCACATAAGAATTATACTCCTCGCGCGGAACGAAGATGAGGGCCGAAACGAAACGGTCGAAACGGTCGATACGTGCAAGCACGCGCACGCGCGGCCGGTCGCTCAGTTCCATGATCTGCTCGACGAAGCGGATCAGAAGATCGGTTTCGATCTGGAAAAGATCGTCACGCGGATAGGCTTCCAGCGTGTTCTGCAGGATGCGCCCCGAGTGGCTGTTCGGATCGAAGCCGAAATGCCGCTCGACTTCCGCCACCTTGGCGCGCAGCAGCGGTATCTGCTTGACCGAGCGCGTATAGGCGGTGGCGGTGAAGAGGCCGACGATGCGCAGTTCGCCGATGACATTGCCGTCCTCGTCGAAGCGCTTGATGCCGATGTAATCCATATAGGCGCGGCGGTGCACGATGGATTTCACATTGGCCTTTGTGACGATGAGGAAATCCGGGCCGTCGAGGAAGGCAAGGATTTCCGGCGTCGTCGTCACGGCATTCTTGCCAAGGCGCAGCACGCGGACATCCGGATCGCTGAGGCTGCCGAGGCCGACGCCGTCACCGCGCTCGATCTTCGCGTTGTTCCCCTTGCCGGAATAGGTGTAGTCACGCATGCCGAGGAAGGTGAAATTGTCGTTGCGAAGCCAGTTGAGGAATTCGACGGCTTCTGCACGCTCGGTCTTGCGCCGTGACGAGCCGCGCTTGGACAATTCATCCAGCGCCTCGTCGAGTTTCGCCAGCATGGGCCGCCAGTCGCGATAGGCGAACTGAACCTGCGTCAGCACGAAGCGCAGTCTTTCTTCCAGCGCTGCTGCGGCTTGCGGCGTGAGCGGCGCGATATGCAGCTGGATGAGGCTGATATTTTCAGCGGGATCATCCTCGGGTTCCGCAAGACGGTAGCCTGCCTGCGCGCTTTCGTCGCGCACCAGGATCGGGTGCACCGCGAGGTAAAGACCGCGATAGCTGCTGGTGACTTCGCCCATGACGGAATCGTAAAGGAAGGGCATATTGCGGCCAATAATGGTCAGGACCGTTACCGGAATATCCCGCGGCGAAACGCCCTCCACCTGGGAGATGTCGATGTACGGAGCGTCTCCGGTCCAGTGCGAAAGCGCCTCGAAACTGTGAGCGGCGCTCGCAGCCAGCATCTCAGCGGAATAATATTCTATATCGTCGGCGCTTGCCCTTCCATAAAGAATACCCGGATCAAGAAATTGGACATTTTCGGCAATTGCCTGCTGGCGCGCTTTTTCGATCTGTTTTTCGCGTTTTGGATTGTTTCTGTAGCCCATTTGACGTGGATTCCTCCAAAAATCACACTTTAATATAAAAAAGCAACGCCAATTTGCGGATTTTGCCTTTTCAGTCGAATCGGATATTGGCGTGGAATTACGAAGAGTTTAAGAGGCTTTCGTGTTTCTTCAGTTTGGAAACGAAATTTTTTTGCTCCTTTTGCCGTGAGGCCTGTCACGAAGCATTTTGACAGTATTTCTGCGGCTAATTTTTAGGCGGTTCTTTGGCTGCCATGTGATGTTGCGGCCACGGTCGAAGCAAATTATTGATTTGCGCCTATTTTTGTGGTACACCAACGACACTGATCCACAGCGTGGCATTTGTGTGCCCAAAAACACCACGAAAGCAACACCTCTTTTGCACGCGGTTTCCGTGACATATCGAGCGTTTACGTTATCGAACCCCGCAAGACGGGAAGGTGTGTTTTTGCGTGCACGGCTGGACCAGTGCGGAGTCACCTGACGGTTCCCCCGTCTCATCAGGGCCTGACCGACCCAACCCCGGCATCCCCGGGTATGTAACAGGGAGTTTTTAGAACGAATGACGACCCAGCAGAAGAAATCTCCAGCACATCACGGTTTCAAGACCGGTGAAGCGATTGTGTATCCCGCTCATGGTGTCGGTACCATTTCTGCCATCGAGGAACAAGAAGTCGCCGGCATGAAGCTTGAGCTTTTTGTCATTGATTTCGAAAAAGACAAGATGCGTCTTAAAGTTCCCGTCGCCAAAGCCGTCAGCATCGGCATGCGCAAGCTTTCCGAAGGCGATTTTGTCGAGCGGGCGCTGAAAGTGGTGCAGGGCAAGGCGCGTGTGAAGCGTACCATGTGGTCGCGCCGCGCGCAGGAATATGATGCGAAGATCAATTCCGGCGATCTCATCGCGATTGCGGAAGTCGTGCGCGATCTCTACCGTGCGGAAAATCAGCCGGAGCAGTCCTATTCCGAGCGTCAGCTTTATGAAGCTGCTCTCGACCGCATGGCGCGCGAAATCGCCGCCGTCAACAAGATGTCTGAAACCGAGGCTGTTCGCCTGGTGGAAGTGAACCTTGCCAAGGGCCCCAAGCGCGGCAAGACCGTCGAAGAGGACGATTCTCAGGACGAAGCCGCTTAATAACCGGCTTTTTCCCTCTAAAAAAACCCGCCTTGATGGCGGGTTTTTTGTTGCCCGATTCCAGGCTGAAATTCACTCACAGGATGCGGATTTTCGTGCCTTTGCGCAGATGCGGCAGGATGCGCCGCATGTCACGGGGATGGAGGGCGACGCAGCCCGCCGTCGGCTCATATCCCGGTCTGATCAGATGCATGAATATCGCCGAGCCGCGGTTGCGGCTTCTCGAGGTGATATTCCAGTCGAGCACCAGGCAGACGTCGTAGAGGCTGTCCTTGCGCATCATCTCTTCATGGCTCGGGGCGAAGGGCGCTTTGACCAGTCTGTTGTAACTGGGACTACGGGGCTCGTCGCACCACAGCATGGACTTGCGTGTTCGCTGCATCGGCAGTGCCGTGGCGATGCCGGCAAGGCGGTCGCCGCGATAAAACCCGTGCAGCAGGCCGATGGTGGAGATGGGAGATTTTCCGTCTCCTTCGCGTTTCAGCGCAGTGCGGCCATTGCGTCCGATCGCGGCGGGAAAGGTGAGATGCCCGAGCTGGACGATGGCGCGGCTGATTTTCGAGGGGGCGGGCCGAACCATGAGCGTCGATGCGCGTTTACGTTGTCTTACAGGCTGGGTGCTCATGTTTTTCACGAGATTTTGCTTTGCAGGTTATTCAACGTGAAGTCATAGCACTTCGTTATATCATGGCAATGGGTTGACCTTTTATCGGCAAACCGCTGAATTGGCTGGTAATTAGAGCGCCAGGCGTCTTTTGGGATGCATAAGGGACGTTCTAACTCTTTTAAACTACGCGTCGTGTCTCTCGAAAATCGAGCCTGATTTTTGGGCCGATGCGCTAAAGTAAGAAAGGCTGAGAATCCGAATGACGGCTCGCACTATCCTTCTGGTGGACGATGACGACGATCTTCGGGAGACGCTGACCGAGCAATTGTCTCCCTATGAGGAATTCTCGCTGCTCAGCGGCGCCAATGCCGCGCAGGCGATGCAGACCGCCAAGACCGCCCAGGTCGATCTTCTGATCATGGATGTCGGCCTTCCGGACATGGACGGGCGTGAGGCGGTAAAGCTGTTGCGCAAGGGCGGCTTCAAGGCGCCGATCATCATGCTGACCGGGCACGATACAGATTCCGATACTATTCTTGGGTTGGAAGCCGGGGCGAATGACTATGTGACGAAACCCTTCCGTTTCGCCGTGCTTCTGGCGCGTATCCGGGCGCAACTGCGTCAATACGAGCAGAGTGAGGATGCGGTTTTCACCGTCGGTCCCTATCAGTTCAAGCCCAGCCAGAAGCTGTTGACGACGGAGGACGGCAAGAAAATCCGGCTGACGGAAAAGGAAGCGGCGATCATCCGTTATCTCTACCGCGCCGGCAGCACCGTCGTTACCCGCGACGTCCTGCTGGAAGAGGTGTGGGGTTACAATTCCGGCGTGACAACGCATACGCTGGAAACGCATGTCTATCGTCTGCGCCAGAAGATCGAACGCGATCCGTCTAACGCTGAAATTCTGGTGACCGAGAACGGCGGATACAAGATCGTTCCCTGAGCAGGGGCCTCTTTGCACCTGTATTGTGTCCAAAGCTCACGCTGCGCGTCCGAAAAGGCGCGCGGCGTTCTAACAGCTTGTATTTTGAGGGCCGATATTGGAAAACCGCTATAGTAGTGCAGGCGTTTTTCCGGAGTAACGATCGACATGGCCTTGACGGACGATATCATGCTGCTGGGGCAAGTGCCGTTATTTGCGGGGTTCAGCGATGACCAGCTGCGGCTTATCGCCTTCGGTGCGGAGCGCCGCCGTGTATCGGCCGGGCAGACATTGTTTCGGGAACACTCACCGGCCGAATGCGCTTTTGCGGTGACGGCTGGCCATTTCGAGCTTTTCACGGCAGGGCGGGATGGCAAGCCCGTGCTGCAGGCGACGCCGGGCAAGGGGGCGCTACTTTCGGAGCTCGCGCTTTTCACGCTCTGCGAACGGAAGTTTACTGCCGTGGCAGTGGAGGATTCCGAAGTCATCCGCATAACGCGCATCCTCTTCCACCGGCTGGTAGAGGAGTTTCCGGAGGTTGCCGATATCGTGTCGGCGCGTATTCGCGACAATATCGCGTCGCTGGCGGCGGGTGCGGCCCGTTTGCAGAACCGCTTCGTCTGACGCCAGACAATTCAGCCTGTTCAGAACCGGAAGTGGGCGGTGACGGGAACATGGTCGGATGGCCGGTTCCAGCCGCGGGCCTCGCGCAATATGTCGATTTTTTCGAGCGAGGAACCGAGATCCTGCGAAGACCAGATGTGGTCGAGGCGGCGGCCGCGATCAGCCGCTTCCCAGTCCTTGGCGCGGTAGCTCCACCAGGTATAGATCTTTTCTGTCTCCGGCACGTTCAGGCGCATCAGATCGAGCCAGTTGCCCTTCTTCATGATGTCAAGCATGCCTTCGGTTTCGACAGGCGTATGGCTGACGATCTTCAGAAGCTGCTTGTGCGACCAGACGTCATTTTCGAGCGGTGCGATGTTAAGATCGCCGACGAGAATGGACGAGGTGCCAGGTACACCGTCGGCGCGCAGCGCCTTCATTTCCTCGATAAAATCCAGCTTGTGGCCGAATTTCGGATTGATCGAGCGATCCGGCTCGTCACCGCCTGCCGGCACGTAAAAATTATGCAGTCGCACGCGGCGCGATCCGACCTGGAAAATCGCGGAAATATGCCGCGCATCGCCGACGCCACAATAATCCTGCCGATGGTCTTCGATCAGCGGAATCTTCGAGGCGATGGCGACGCCGTGATAGCCCTTCTGGCCATGGATGATGACATGCTCATAACCGAGCGCCTTCAGCGGCTTCATCGGAAACTCGCCATTCGGGCATTTCGTTTCCTGCAGGCAGAGAATGTCGGGTTTGTAACGTACCAGAAACTGCTCAACGATCGGCATTCTGAGCCTGACCGAGTTGATGTTCCAGGTGGTTATCGAAAACGACATGCATGTGCTCCGCTTTTACTGCCGCGAACCGCTTGGCCCGTGACATGTTTCCGGGGCGCAGGCTTATAACATCGCGACGAAAACGGGAATGTATTTTAGCGGTAAAATGAAAAAGGCGACCGCAGGGTCGCCTTTCGAAGAATTTCCTTGGGGCTTGAAGCCTCAGCCGCCTTTGCGAACTTCCTCGTAATTGATGTTGAAGACGCGTTCATCGAGGTTCACGCCGGTCTGGACGTTGAAGATCATGACGGTCGTGTCCTTGTTCTGGGCATCGGTCGTGGTCCATTGCCTCAGATCGAAGGTCTTCGGATCGAACATCAGGGTAATTGTGGAATCGCCGAAGACGCTCTTGTCGCCCAGCACGATGGTGGTCAGGTCCGATTCTTCCTTGACGTTGCGGACCTTCTGATTGCCGAGATCGATCTTGTCGGACAGAAGCAGGCTGAGCGGCGTCTTAGAAAGCGGATAAAGATCCCAGGTCTTGAGCTTCATATTGCCGATAACGACGTTCTTGCCGTCGGCGATGACCCGCATGGGCGAGGGGTCTTCGTAGTTGAAGCGGAGTTTGCCGGGGCGTTCGATGTAGAACTTGCCGCCGGTCTGTTCACCGCGCGGGCCGAACTGGACGAATTCCCCCATCATGGTTTTGACCGACGAGAAGTGATTGGCGATTTTCTGCGCTGTCGCCGTGTTGCCGGCCGCCTGGGCAAAGGCGTCAAGCGGCGACAGGCCGGCCATGATTGCGGCCATGGAAAATGCCGTCAGCACGCCACGACGCGTCACGCCGTTTTGCGGTGTGTTTGCGTTGGCCGTTTCGCCGGTGGTGAGGTCGTTCATTCTATTCTCCTTCATCGCAGCGATTGTCCGCATAAAAGGCGGCGGCTTCATGACGTTGAGAGCGTGTAATAACGCTTCTTCGCCCCGCTTGGTTGCGGACGTTATCGCTCGATGATGTCTGCTTCCGTCGGTACGAGTATTTCACGTTTTCCGGCGTGGTTGGCGGGGCCGATAATGCCCTCCTGCTCCATGCGCTCGATCAGCGACGCGGCGCGGTTGTAACCGATGCCGAGACGCCGCTGCACATAGGAGGTGGAGGCTTTGCCATCGCGAAGAACGACGGCCACGGCCTGATCGTAAGGGTCCTCGGAATCGGAGAAACTGCCGGCGCTGGCCGGGCCGCCGCCATTGCCTTCCTCGTCGTCTTCCTCGGTAATCGCTTCCAGATATTCCGGTGCGCCCTGTGTTTTCAGATAGGCGACGATCTCTTCCACCTCGTTGTCGGAAACGAAAGGACCGTGCACGCGCTGGATGCGCCCGCCCCCTGCCATATAAAGCATGTCGCCCATGCCGAGCAGCTGCTCGGCGCCCTGCTCTCCAAGGATGGTGCGGCTGTCGATCTTCGACGTCACCTGGAAGGAGATGCGGGTCGGGAAGTTTGCCTTGATCGTGCCGGTGATGACGTCGACGGAGGGGCGCTGGGTCGCCATGATGACATGGATGCCCGCGGCGCGCGCCATCTGCGCCAGGCGCTGCACCGCGCCTTCGATGTCCTTGCCGGCCACCATCATCAGGTCTGCCATTTCGTCGATGATGACGACGATATAGGGCAGGGGCTTCAGATCGAACTCTTCCGTTTCGTAGATCGCCTCGCCCGTCTGGCGGTCGAAGCCGGTCTGTACCGTGCGGGTGAGTATCTCGCCCTTGTCTAGCGCCTGCTGCACGCGGCTGTTAAAGCCGTCGATATTGCGCACGCCGATCTTCGACATCTTCTTGTAGCGCTCTTCCATCTCGCGCACCGTCCACTTCAGCGCCACGACGGCCTTTTTCGGATCGGTAACGACGGGAGAGAGCAGATGCGGAATGCCGTCATAGATCGACAGTTCGAGCATTTTCGGGTCGATCATGATCAGCCGGCACTGTTCCGGCGACATGCGGTAAAGCAGCGATAGGATCATGGTGTTGATGGCGACCGACTTGCCCGAACCTGTGGTGCCGGCAACGAGCAGATGCGGCATCTTGGCGAGATCGGCGATGACGGGTTCGCCGCCGATGGTCTTGCCGAGCGCCATGGCGAGTTTGGCCTTGCTGTTTTCGAAATCGCGGCTGCCGATCAGTTCCCGCAGGAACACGGTTTCGCGCGTCTGGTTCGGCAGTTCGATGCCGATGGCATTGCGGCCGGGAACGACGGCGACACGGGCGGCGATCGCGCTCATGGAGCGGGCAATGTCATCGGCAAGGCCGATGACGCGCGAGGATTTGATGCCGGGCGCGGGCTCCAGTTCGTAGAGCGTGACGACCGGGCCGGGGCGGACATGAATGATTTCGCCCTTGACGCCGAAATCCTCGAGAACGCCTTCCAGAAGGCGGGCGTTCTGTTCCAGCACTTCCTCGCTTAGCATATTGTCGCGCACGACATTCTTCGGCTCCGCCAGAAGGTGGACGGTGGGGAGCTGGAAACCGTCTGCGGCGATGAAAGAGGCCTGCGCTTCCCTTGCCACGCGCTCACTGGGCTTCGGGCGTGCGGAAGGGGCGGTTATTCTGGGCTGCCCGCGTCCCGGCGCCTGTCGGGCCGTGAATTTCTGGTCGGACTCGTCGTCGGAGAGAATGCCGTTCGGCAGCCTGCGTCCATCCGCGTCGAAGGTTTGTTCGTCATCCATGTCCTCGTCATGATCGAGCGCGATGGAGGGAGGTGACATCTGGCGACGCGATGCGGCGCGTTCTTCGAAAGACGGCTCTGCGCGCTGGTCGAGGCGGTTGATCGCGGTCTTGAGGCGCGACGGTTCGTTCAGCGTGCCGAATTCATATTCGTTGAAGTCGTAAGGATGTTCGAATTCATCGTGCAGTGATTTCGACTTCAGGCCGAACAGGCGGCGCAGGCGCGCCTGGGTGATGTACCAGTAATGCGCCAGCGCGCCGAAGGCGAGCATATTGGCGAAGAAACCCTCGCCGTCGTCTTCGTCATCCTCTTCGGCCTCACGGGCGGCGCGGGCCTTGCTGGGGGCGACGGGAGCGGCCTCTTCGCGTTCCAGCTCGTCATCCAGACCGCCAACGACACCGGCGGCAAACAGCATCAGCCATGCGGCAGGCGCCGCGAATATCAGACCCAGTACCGTGGCAATCGTGCCGGTGGGGTAAGCGCCGATAAAAAGGGCGGGAAAACGCAGGATCATGTCACCGATGACGCCGCCGATGCCGTTCGGCAGCGGCCATGTCACGGGGGCCGGAAAGCAGCCGAGCGAGGCGGCGCAGACGATGGCGCCTGCGACCCAGGCCACAAGGCGAACGGGTATGCGGTGGAATTTGCAGCCGGCGATCAGCGCGATCGCCCAGGCGATGACAGGCAGGAGCGAGATGATTGCGGAAAGCCCGAGGAACTGCATCACGATATCGGCGAAAATCGCACCGCCGTAACCCAGAAGATTGGTGGGCTGGTTTCCTGTCGCGTAGGAGAGGCTCGGATCCGCGACATTCCATGTCGCGAGCGCGGCGATGCCCAGTGCAATCGTGGCCAGCAGAGCGAAACCGGCGAGAGCCATGATCTGACGCACGAAAAACGCCGTCAACACGAAGCGCGTGTGACGACCATCGAATGTCGGAGAATGCATTCTGCCCATGTCCCTGAACCCGTCGTTTTATGGTTTCGGCAAGATCCGGCAGGAGACCTGATCCCGGATTGACAGGGAAAACTAACCGCTTGCTGGTTAATGTCGTGTTAACCATGCGGTTTTTTGAAGCGCTTCAGATTTACGGCAAAGAAAAAGGCCCGCCGGAGCGGGCCTTCTTTTGGGAGAGGGGATGGAGAACCCCTTTTCCCGGATATCAGGAGTGGTACGCGGCTTCGCCGTGGGTTGCGAGGTCGAGACCTTCGCGTTCGGCTTCGACCGGAACCCGCAGACCGACGATCACGTCGACGATCTTGTAGAGGATCGCGGAGACGATGGCGCACCAGACGATGGTGATGGCGACGGCGACGAACTGCGTCCAGACCTGCGAGGCGATGGAGAAGTCTTCCTTGCCTGTGCCGCCAAGCAGCGGCGAGGTGAAGATGCCGGTGCCAAGAGCGCCGATGATACCGCCAATGCCGTGTACGCCGAAGACGTCAGCCGTGTCGTCGTAACCGAACTTGTTCTTCACCACGGAGACGAAGAAGTAGCAGATCGGCGAGACGATGAGGCCGAGAACGATGGCACCCATCGGGCCGACGGAGCCAGCGGCGGGCGTGACGGCGACGAGACCGGCGATCATGCCCGAAGCGGCGCCCAGCATGGAGGCCTTGCCGCGGGTGAAGCTTTCAACCAGCGACCAGGAAACGATGGCGGCTGCAGTTGCGAGGAAGGTGTTCATGGTTGCGAGAACCGCACCGCCCGATGCTTCGAGGTTGGAACCGGCGTTGAAGCCGAACCAGCCGAACCACAGCATGGCTGCGCCGACCAGCGTCAGCGTCATCGAGTGGGGGGCCATCATGTCCTTGCCGAAGCCGGTACGCTTGCCGACCATGATCGCGCCGATCAGGCCTGCGATGCCGGCATTGATGTGAACGACAGTGCCGCCGGCGAAGTCGAGAGCGCCCATGCCGAAGATCAGGCCGTTTGCATCCCAGACCATGTGAGCGATCGGGAAATAGACGAAGGTGGCCCACAGGATGGTGAAGAGGATGACGGCGGAGAATTTGACGCGTTCTGCGAAGGCGCCGATGATCAGCGCCGGCGTAATGGCCGCGAAGGTCATCTGGAAGGCGATGAAGGTGTATTCGTAGATCACGACGCCCTCAGAGAAGGTTGCCGAGGTGCTGTCAAGCGAAACGCCCGACAGAAACAGCTTGCCGAAACCGCCGAAATAAGGGCCGGTGCCGCCGCCAAAGGCGAAGGAGTAACCGTAGATTACCCAGACGAGCATCATGACTGCGCCGACGACCGTGCACTGCATGAGAACGGAGAGCATGTTCTTGGTGCGGACAAGACCGCCGTAAAACAGGGCGAGGCCCGGAACGATCATGAAAAGTACGAGGATCGTCGCGACATACATGAATGCGGTGTCGGCTTTTTCCGGAACGGGAGCGGCCGCGGCCACTGCCGGCGCTGCATCCTGGGCAAAGGCGATGGCCGGAGCCATCAGGGCCGCCGCTGCGGCGCCCAGCTTGCCGAGCGTTGAAAACTTGTTGAGTTGCATAGCTAGAAAACTCCCCTGTCAGCCGTGCTTCAAAGCGCTTCTGTGTTGGTTTCGCCGGTACGGATGCGCACGGCCTGTTCGATAGAGTAGACGAAGATCTTGCCGTCACCGATCTGCCCGGTCTTTGCCGCAGACGCGATCGCTTCGACAGCCTTGTCGACGACGTCGGATGGAACTGCGATCTCGATCTTCAGCTTGGGAAGGAAGCTCACCGCATATTCCGTGCCGCGATAAATCTCGGTATGCCCCTTCTGGCGTCCGTAACCCTTTACCTCGGTCACGGTCAGGCCCTGGATGCCGACGCCGGTGAGCGCTTCGCGCACTTCATCCAGCTTGAACGGCTTGATAATGGCCATCACAATTTTCATCTGGTTTCCCATCCTTTGTTTTGTCCTCGGCACGGAGCCGACTCTCCTGCCGCTGGCAGATCAGTAACAGCGACTGCGGACATACATTCAAAGGGCGTGCCAGTTTTGAGTGTGTATCTAACGTATTGAAATATAAAACTTATATGAAGGGCGTCTGAGAAAGGGGCATTTGTCGCCAAAATTTGCGTCTATTAAATGTGCGATTTTAAAAAAAAGCACATTATTTAATCATTTGCCCTTTTGCGGATCAAACCCTCCTGCGCCACGGAGGCGACCAGTTCACCCTGTCTGGTGAAAATATTGCCACGGGTCAAACCGCGTGCGCCGGAAGCGCTGGGGCTGTCCTGTGTGTAGAGCAGCCAGTCATCCAGTCGGCAGGGGCGGTGGAACCACATGGCGTGGTCGAGGCTCGCCACCTGAATGGACGGATCGAAGATGGTCGTGCCATGGGCGTAGAGGGAGGTGTCGAGCAGGGTCATATCCGACAGATAAGCGAGAATGGCCGATTGCAGGCGCGGATCATCAGGCACATCGCCGACGGCGCGAACCCAGATATCCTGTTGCGGTTCGAGTTTTTCCCTGGAGATATAGTGGGTCAGCGATACCGGCCGTATCTCTATCGGCCGCTTGTTGCTCCAGTATTTGCGGATAGAGGCGGGCGCCTTGGCAAGAAAGGCCGCCTGCATCTGCTCTTCGCTCATCAGTTTTTCAGGCGGCGTCACGTCAGGCATTTTGATCTGATGGTCGAAACCATCCTCGAAAATCTGAAACGACGCCGACATGGAAAAAATGGCCTTGCCATGCTGGATGGCGACCACCCGGCGTGTGCAGAAGCTCGCGCCGTCGCGGATGCGCTCCACCTGGTAGACGATAGGCACCAGCGGATCGCCGGGGCGCATGAAATAGGCATGCAGCGAATGCACGAAACGGTCGTTATCCACGGTTCTTTGCGCGGCGATCAGGGCCTGCGCGATGACCTGGCCGCCGAAAACCCGCTGCCAGCCGATCTGCGGGCTTTCGCCCCGGAACAGGTTCTCTTCCAGCTTCTCAAGATCGAGTGTGGCGATGAGATTGGCCATCGGGTCTGACGTTTGCGAGGGATGCGACATTTTTTCGGCCTGCTCCGGCTGTAGGAAGACGTCACATGGTCTATAGTGCGCCGATGATGCGTGCACAAGATTCGAGGAGAAGCGCGATGCTGGACGTAGTGGTGGCAGGCGGCGGATATGTCGGTCTTTCCGTTGCTGTCGCAATCAAGCAGGCGGCCCGGCATCTTGATGTGCAGGTGGTTGAGGCCTCTCCCGAGGATGTCTGGTCGAAGGACGTTCGCGCTTCCGCCATTATTGCCGCAGCCACCCGGATGCTCGATGTTTTCGGCATATGGAACGAGATCGAGCCGGAAGCGCAGCCGATACACAAGATGATCGTCACCGATTCGAAGACCGCCGATCCGGTGCGTCCTGTGTTCCTGACTTTCGACGGCGCCGTGGAAGAAGACAGGCCGTTTGCCCATATGGTTCCGAACGTCGCCCTGGTGGGCGCATTGCGAGGCCTGTGCGAGCGCCTTGGCATAAAAATCCGTCACGGTCTCAGTGTTTCCGATTTTACCGCGGGTCCCCAGTCGACGGCCATTCGCCTTTCCGACGGGTCGACGCTCGAAGCGCGATTGCTGATTGCCTGTGACGGCGTTCGCTCCGCGCTCAGGGACATGGCCGGTATCAAGACCGTGCACTGGGCTTATGATCAGTCCGGTATCGTGACGACCGTTGAGCATGAGCGGCCGCATGAGGGCTGCGCCGAAGAGCATTTCCTGCCATCCGGCCCCTTCGCCATCCTGCCGCTGAAGGGAAACCGCTCTTCGCTCGTCTGGACCGAACGCACGGCCGATGCCGACAGGCTGGTAGCCTCCGACGATCTGGTGTTCGAGGAGGAACTGGAGCGCCGGTTCGGTCACAAGCTGGGTCCTCTTCGTCCGGTCGGTCCCCGCCGCGCCTTCCCACTGGGTCTGACGCTGGCGCGTTCTTTCGTTGCACCGCGTTTCGCGCTTGCGGGCGATGCGGCCCACGGCATTCACCCGATTTCCGGGCAGGGCCTCAATCTTGGCTTCAAGGACGTGGCGGCTCTCGCCGAAACCGTGGTCGAGGCCGACCGGCTCGGCCTCGATATCGGCTCACTCAACGTTCTGGAGCGTTACCAGTCGTGGCGGCGTTTCGACACGTTGCGGATGGGCGTGACGACGGATGTGCTGAACCGGCTTTTCTCCAACGATATTGGCCCTATCCGTATCATGCGTGATTTCGGTCTCGGCGTGGTGGATCGTTTGCCGGGTCTCAAATCCTATTTCATCGGTCAGGCCGCCGGCACGACGGACGCTAATGCGCCGCGTCTGCTTGCCGGCGAGGCGCTCTGACCCGACCCTTCGTCATCTTTCGGATCGGCTTTTCCGGGATTGCCGCTTGACAGCCGATTCCGGGATTTTCTGCCCGGCGGCTTTACCGTAAAGCCGAATCCGGCCAAGGACTTATCCGGATTCACAATCTGGTATGGTCTGCGCCCTCACCAACCAGATATTGCGGAGAACAAAAGCTGAATCCCATCGAGTCAGCGATTCGTATTCGATTCGTTCGCAGACTGTTCCGCAGCCGAATCGATTTCATTTTCGCCGGATTCTTTTTGTTCGTTCAACTGTTTGAATCTGAACGGAAAATTCCGTCGACCGGTCGCCCTGCGCCACTTTGCGGGTGAGGCCTATTGCCTTTGTCGGCGGGCGTTGCCATGTGTGGTGCGTGCGGCCCGTATCGGTGATGCCGGGCGCACGGCAAGCAGATGAAGTCGATTCGCGGATAGTACGTTGAATTTTCGCCCCATGATCCTGAGCGGCCGCGGTGTCACGGCCGTTCTCGGCCCCACCAATACCGGCAAGACCCATTACGCGATCGAGCGGATGGTCGCGCATGGCAGCGGTGTCATTGGCCTGCCGCTGCGTCTTCTGGCGCGGGAGGTCTATACCCGTCTCGTTGAAAAGGTGGGGGCGCCGAATGTGGCGCTGATTACCGGCGAAGAAAAAATCGCACCGCCCAAAGCCAAATATTCCGTCTGCACGGTGGAAGCCATGCCGCGCGAGACGACGGCCGCCTTCGTCGCGATCGACGAGGTGCAGCTGGCGGGCGATCTCGAACGCGGGCATATCTTCACCGACCGGGTGCTGCATCTGCGCGGGCGGGAGGAAACGCTGCTGCTTGGCGCCGGCACGATGCGTCCTATCCTCGAAAAACTGCTGCCGGGAATTACCGTTGTGGAACGCCCGCGCCTGTCGCAGCTTTTTTATGCGGGTCAGAAGAAGATCACCCGCCTGCCGCAACGCACGGCGATCGTCGCCTTTTCCGCCGATGAGGTCTATGCCATCGCCGAGCTGGTGCGCCGCCAGCGCGGCGGTGCGGCTGTGGTGCTGGGCGCGCTTTCGCCGCGCACGCGCAATGCGCAGGTGGGGCTCTACCAATCCGGCGACGTCGAATATCTGGTGGCGACGGACGCCATCGGCATGGGTCTCAACCTCGATGTCGACCACGTCGCCTTCGCGCAGGACCGCAAATTCGATGGCTATCAGTTCCGCAATCTCAATCCGGGCGAAATCGGCCAGATCGCCGGCCGCGCCGGCCGCCATCTTCGCGATGGCACATTCGGCGTGACGGGGCGTGTCGATCCGTTCGATGACGAGCTGGTGGAGCGGATCGAAACCCATCAGTTCGATGCGGTTAAGGTTCTGCAGTGGCGCACGAAAAATTTCGATTTTTCCTCCATCGCCAATCTGCGCCTGAGCCTCGATGCCGCGCCGGCGATCCAGGGACTTTCGCGCGCCCTGCCGGCAATCGACCAGCAGGCGCTGGAATATCTGTCGCGTTATCCCGAGATCATCGATGTGACGACGAGCGATGCGCGGGTGGAAAAACTCTGGGAGGCGTGCGCTCTTCCAGACTATCGCCGCATTGCTCCTGCCCAGCATGCGGACCTGATCTCCACGCTCTATTTCGACCTCGTCAAACGCGGGGCGGTGAACGAGGATTTCATGGCCGAGCAGGTGCGTCGCGCCGACCGGACGGATGGAGAGATCGATACCTTGTCTGCGAGGATTGCGCAGATCAGAACATGGACTTATGTATCGAACCGCCCAGGATGGCTTGCCGATCCGACACACTGGCAAGAAAAGACTCGGGAAATCGAGGATCGATTGTCCGATGCGCTACATGAAAGGTTGACGAAACGCTTTGTTGATCGCAGGACATCTGTGCTCATGAGGCGCCTGAGAGAGAATGCGATGCTTGAAGCTGAAATCAGTGTAAATGGTGATGTCTTCGTAGAAGGTCATCACGTCGGCCAGTTGGCCGGGTTCCGGTTCACGCCGGTGCCGGGAATGGAAGGGCCGGATCAGAAGGCCGTGCAGGCTGCGGCGCAGAAGGCGCTTGCGCTCGAATTCGAGGCGCGTGCCGCGCGTCTGCATGCCAGTGGAAATGGCGATCTCGCTTTGAGCTCCGATGGTCTGGTTCGCTGGTTGGGCGAACCGGTTGCCCGCCTTTCGGCCGGCGACAACATCATGAAGCCGCGGGTGATCTTGCTTGCCGACGAGCAGCTGAACGGCAATGCCCGTGATCACGCGCTGGCGCGCGTCGAGCGTTTCGTCAATCATCAGATTGCGACCGTGCTGAAGCCGCTGGACGATATTTCCCGCGCCGAAGACCTTCAGGGTCTGGCGAAGGGTCTGGCGTTCCAGCTCGTGGAAAATCTAGGCGTGCTGTTCCGCCGCGACGTTGCCGAAGACGTGAAGTCTCTCGATCAGGATGCGCGCGCCTCCATGCGCCGTTACGGCGTTCGTTTCGGCGCTTATCACGTTTTCCTGCCAGCGCTTCTGAAGCCCGCTCCGGCGGAGCTTGTGACGCTGCTCTGGGCTTTGAAGAATGACGGTCTCGGCAAGCCGGGTTACGGCGATCTCATTCCGGTGCTGGCCGCAGGCCGTACCTCGGTCGTCACCGATGCCAGCTTCGAGCGCATGTTCTACAAGCTCGCCGGTTTCCGCTTCCTCGGAAAGCGCGCCGTGCGTATCGACATTCTCGAGCGTCTGGCCGATCTCATCCGCCCGCTGCTGCAGTGGAAGCCCGGTCAGCAGCCGCGGCCGGAAGGCGCCTATGACGGTCGCCGTTTCACGACAACGACCGCCATGCTTTCCATTCTCGGCGCGACGCTTGATGACATGGAAGAAATTCTGAAGGGCCTCGGTTACCGCGCCGATCAGGTGACGGCTGAAGAGGCGCAGGCCTTCCTCGCCAGCCACGCCGGTGCCTCTGTTCCGGCTGCCGCGGAAGCGGCGACGGCTGAAGAGGAAAGCGTCGAGACCGAGGAACACGAGCCGGCTTCCGAAGAACAGGTGTCCGAGACGGCGGCTGCTGTCGAAGGCGAAGCTGTCGAGGCGCCGGTTGCGGAAGCTGCCAGCGAAGAGGCTGTCGCAGCCGAGGCCGTGCCGGAAGGCGCCGAGGCCGCCGAGCCCAAGCCCGTTCTTCTGTGGCGTCCGGGTGGTCGCAACGAAAATCAGCGTGGCGAAAACCGTCGTCCCGGCAATCGCGGTCAGGGCCGCGGTGAAGGAGCGCGCGAACAGGGCGAGCGTCGCGGTGAAGGCCGTCGCGACAATCGTGACGGTGCAAACCGTGAAGCTGCCAATCGCAGTGGCGACGGTGAGCGCAAGCGCGATGGCGGCCGTCCGGACCGTGGCAACAACCGCAACAATGATCGTCACGATCGCGGGGAGCGCAAAGACCGGCCGGAACGCAATGACCGTGGCGGAAAGCCGCAGGGTCAGCAGCGCTTCGAAGCCAAGCCGCCGCGCAAGGAAAAGCCGCTCGATCCGGATTCGCCTTTTGCAAAGCTCGCTGCTCTCAAGGAGCAGCTGAAGAAGTAAGCCCATGGGAAGCAACGAACAGCCACTGGAAAGCACGCGTCAGCGTCTGGACAAGTGGCTGTTCTTTGCCCGCATGGCAAAATCCCGTTCGCTTGCCCAGAGCTATATTCAGTCTGGCCACGTCAAGGTCAACGGCATTGCCATTCGCCAGTCCAGCCATGTGGTGAAGGCGGGCGACAGGCTGGAGATCGGCTTCGAGCGGATGGACAAGGTGCTGGTCGTCAGGTCCGGCGGAACACGGCGTGGACCCTATGAGGAAGCCAGACTTCTCTATGAAGACGAGACGCCGCCACGGGAACCTTCCGACAGGCTGACACCCCTCGAGCAGGCGTTGCGCCAGCCGGGCAGCGGGCGTCCCACCAAAAAAGAGCGCAGGGCGCTCGACAGGTTTCTGTCTGACAGCGACGGAAGCAAAGATTAGAATAAACCTCCGGGTCGCACCCGTTTTTCAGAATTGTTTATCCTTGCTATCTGCAAGCAAAGGCATTACGTCACTTGCGAAATTGCCCTGTCTGAATTCCGGGCGACGGCTTGTGTTCCGAAGCCCACAGACCCGGCCTGCATATTCTGGAGTTCATCATGACATATGTCGTGACCGACAATTGCATCCGCTGCAAATATACCGATTGCGTTGAGGTCTGCCCCGTCGACTGCTTTTACGAGGGTGAAAATTTCCTCGCGATCAATCCCGATGAATGCATCGATTGCGGTGTGTGCGAACCGGAATGTCCCGCCGAAGCCATCAAGCCCGATACGGAGCCGGGTCTCGACAAATGGCTGAAGCTCAATGCCGAATATGCGGCAATCTGGCCTAATATCACGATCAAGCGCGACCCGATGCCGGAAGCCAAGGAAATGGACGGTGTAGAAGGCAAGCTTGAGCTCTATTTCTCCGCCGAGCCCGGACAGGGCGACTGAGTTTTACGGCCTGACGGTGAAACCATGATTTAAAAAGCCCTCGCAGCAGCAGCGCGAGGGCTTTTTGCTGGGCCTCATCCGCCGCGGCCGGATTGCAGCGTGGTCGACAGCAATGTCAGAAGGGCCACGCTTTCTTCCAGGCTTTGCCGCTGACGGCTTTGCAGGATAGCGGCCTGCAGACGGTTCATCTCGCGTGCGATCGCCGCTGGCTGCCAGATTCGCAGGGCTCTTTCGATGATGGGTTTTCTGCGGAAATGGATGTGGCGTCCGAGTGTCTGCATGACCTGACCGGCCTGCAGTTTTTTCTCATCCATTTCGGCCCGCATCTGGTCGAGTAACTGGAATTGCTTGAGGCACCCCTGGAGTACAAGAAAGATCGGGGTCTTCGAAGAGACGATCTTCTGCGTCGCGTGGAAAAAGGCGTTTCTGTCGCCTTTCAGAATGGCGTCGACGGCATCGTCTGCGGAAACCGTGCTGGCGTCTCCGATGATCGCCAGCACATCGTCTTCCTCGACCACGTCTGCCCCACGGCAATAGAGCGCCAGCTTGCGGATTTCATTGCGCGAGGCGATACGGTCACCACCCAGCGATTCGATGAGCCTCTGTCTTGCGGCTGGCGCAATGCGCAGATTATCGGCGGAGAGTTCCTGATCGATCAATGCGTTCAATGAGCGCGCATCGTCGGCGTAACAGGGAATCGCAGCGATGGAGCGCGCCGGTTCTGCGATCTTGCGCAGTCCCGTACCCTTCTTGATGTCGCCTGCTTCGATGATGAGGAAGCTTGCTTCCGGCGGCGTCTCGGCAAGGATCTGGAGTGCATCCACCAGCGCCTTTTCGGCCGAAGCACTTTTGACCCAGACGAGTTTTTCGCCGCCGAAAAGGCCGATGGCATTCACCTCGTCGAGCAGACGGCCGGGGTCGCCCTGCAGATCGGATGCGGTCAGTTTCAGCGATGCGAAAGCGTCATCGGGATCGATACCGGTCTTTTTGGCGATGACGCCTGCGCGTTCCGATACGAGACCGCGATCCGGGCCGTAAAGCACGAAAACGCGAAAGCGCTCCGCCGGATTTTCGGCGAAGCGCTCAAATTCATGGGACTTTATCTCCGTCACGGCCGCCGCTCTCAGCGGCCGAGCGTGGCGGCGATATCGGTGCGGATGATTTCAGCCAGTTCCCGGGCCGCACGGTTCTCGGCGTCGCGGGTTGCCCTGATCTTGGCGAATTCCTGCTGCGGCAGGTCCACCTGCGCCGTCACGCTACGCCGTGCAGAGCGAAGGATTTGACCGTCGGAAACGCGTGTCAGCACATATTGACCGCTCATCACGACACGACCAGGGTATGGGCCATCGTAATTGTTGTTCGCGCGGGTCGTCAGGTCGTAATTCTGCACTTCCGTTGACGTCGCGCTCGAGCTTACGGAAACCTTGACGTTATATTGCGCCGTGGCGGGTTCGCCAGCACCGCCGGACATCAGAAAGATCAGCTGGTTGCGGACTTCCTGCCCGACTCTGCCGCCGGTCTCGGAGACGCTGACGGCCGCCAGTCTCTCCTTGGTTCCCGAAGCTTCCCCATAAAGCGGGCGCACCTGGCAGCCTGCCAGAAGACCAGCCATCGTCACGACGGAAATCGCTGCCGCGACGCGGCCCCATCTTGAAAAAACGTCAGACAACAATGTTCACAATCCTCTGCGGAACCACGATGACTTTCTTGGGCTCGCCACCGGCAAGAATGGATTTGACGGCATCCAGCGCAAGGGCGGCCGTTCGGACCGCATCTTGATCCGCATCGCGCGCGATTGTCAATTCGCCACGCTTCTTGCCGTTGACCTGCACGGGCATGACCACATCGTTTTCCTCGACAAGCGAAGCGACGAAGGCCGGCCATGGCGTCTGGGCCACGAGGCCCGTATTGCCCAGTGCGGACCAGCATTCTTCCGCCAGATGCGGCGTCATGGGGGCGATGATGCGGATGAGGATTTCGACGGCGTCGCGCGCGGCCGCCTTGACGTCCTCAGACTTGCCGCCAGAAGCAACATCGGCGAGCGGGCCGGCCAGCGCGTTGACCAGTTCGTAGATGCGGGCGATGGCCTTGTTGAAGGCGAGCTTGTCCAAGTCTTCCTGAACAGCCTTCAGCGTCTTGTGCGCCACCTTGGAGGCCGCCAAGCCTTCGCCTTCGGTCGCAGGCTTCGGCTGAACGGTTCTCAGTTCTTCCGCTGCTTCGCCGATGATGCGCCAGACGCGCTGAACGAATCGGTTTGCGCCTTCCACCCCGGCTTCGGACCAGATGACGTCACGATCGGGCGGAGAGTCCGACAGCACGAAGAAGCGTGCGGTATCGGCGCCGTAGGACGCGATGATATCGTCGGGGTCAACCACGTTCTTCTTCGACTTCGACATCTTCTCGATGGAGCCGATTTTCACCTCTTCGCCGGAAGAGAGCAGGAATGCGCGGCGCGTGCCGTCGCTTTCCTCGATCCTGAGGTCGGCCGGCGGCACCCATTCGCGTGCGGTGCCTTCGCCGCGGCTATAGGTCTCGTGCACCACCATGCCCTGCGTGAACAGTCCCTTGAAGGGTTCCTTGACGCCGACATGGCCGGTTTCGCGCATGGCGCGGGTGAAGAAGCGCGAATAGAGCAGATGCAGGATAGCGTGCTCGATGCCCCCGATATACTGATCGACCGGCAGCCAGTGGTTGGCGACCTTCGGATCGGTCGGTGCGTCTTCCCACGGCGCGGTGAAGCGCGTGTAATACCAGCTGGAATCGACGAAAGTATCCATCGTGTCGGTTTCGCGGCGTGCGTCATGGCCGCATTGCGGGCAGGAGACATGGCGCCACGTGGGGTGCCGGTCCAGCGGGTTGCCGGGCACGTCGAACGTCACATCGTCAGGCAGCTTGACCGGCAGGTCCTTTTTCGGAACCGGTACGACGCCGCAGACTTCGCAATGGATGACCGGGATCGGGCAACCCCAATAACGCTGACGGGAAATGCCCCAGTCGCGCAGGCGGAAATTGACCTTGCGCTCGGCCTGCGGCGTGTTGCCCAGCGTCTGCGCAGAAAGCTTCTGCGCCATCGCCTCAAAGGCTTCAGCCGTCTTCATGCCGTTCAGGAAGCCGGAATTGATCATCACGCCGTCATCGGTGAAGGCGGTATCATCGATGGTGAAGTTTGCAGCATCAGGGCCTTCAGGGGCGACGACGGCCACGACCGGCAGGCCGTATTTGCGGGCGAAATCCAGATCGCGCTGGTCACCCGACGGGCAGCCGAAGATCGCGCCGGTGCCATAGTCCATCAGCACGAAGTTGGCGACGTAGACCGGCAGTTCCCAATTGGGGTCCAGCGGGTGCACGACCTTGACGCCGGTGTCGATGCCTTTCTTTTCAGCCGTTTCGAGTGCTGCGAGCGAGGTGCCATGGCGGCGGCATTCGTCGCAGAACTCGGCAATCGCCGGGTTGTTCGCGGACAGTTCTCTCGCCAGCGGGTGGTCGGCGGCAATTGCCAGGAAGGAGGCGCCGAACAGGGTGTCCGGGCGTGTCGTATAGACGGTGATGTCGGAGAAACCTTCCGGCACTGTCCCGGCAACCGTCTGCCAGCGCAGCGACAGGCCTTCGGAGCGGCCGATCCAGTTCTTCTGCATCAGGCGCACTTTTTCCGGCCATTGGTCCAGCGTATCCAGCTCGTCCAGCAGGTCCTGGCTGAAATCGGTGATGCGGAAGAACCATTGCGTCAGCTCGCGCTGTTCGACCAGCGCGCCGGAGCGCCAGCCACGGCCGTCGATCACCTGCTCGTTGGCGAGAACTGTATGGTCGACCGGGTCCCAGTTCACTTTGGATTGCTTGCGGTAGACCAGACCCTTTTCCATGAAATCGACGAAAAGCGCCTGCTGGCGGTGGTAATATTCCACGTCGCAGGTCGCGAATTCGCGGGTCCAGTCCAGCGACAGACCCATGGATTTCAGCTGGCCGCGCATGGTGGCGATGTTCTGGTAGGTCCAGTCCTTCGGGTGAACCTTGTTCTGCATGGCGGCGTTTTCGGCAGGCATGCCGAAGGCGTCCCAGCCCATCGGGTGCAGGACGTTGAAACCGCGGGCGCGCTTGTAGCGGGCGACCACGTCGCCCATGGCATAGTTGCGGACATGGCCCATGTGGATGCGTCCCGACGGATAGGGAAACATCTCCAGAACGTAATATTTCTCGCGCGGATCGCTGTTGTCGGTCACGAAAACCTTGTCTTCGTTCCATTTCTGCTGCCAGCGCGGCTCGGCGTCGCGAGGATTGTAACGTTCGATGGCCATTGTTTAGAATTCCGGGTATCGAGGGGAAAAATTTGCGCTGACCTTCACCATGAAACGACCGGGGCGTCAAGTTTGGCGGGGCATTCGGGCGTTCAATCTTGGCCAGCGTGCCTCAAATGGTGCTAAACCCGCTTGGCATCAAGGCAATCGGCGTCTAGTTAGCGTTGCGAATGGTTCAAATAAAGGTCTTGTGATGGAAATCGAAGCACGTCTTGAGGATGTCAGGCAGCGCATTGCCGATGTTGCGGAAAAATCCGGACGCAAGGCGGCGGATGTTGCCCTCGTCGCGGTCTCGAAGACCTTCGAGGCGGAGGCGATCCAGCCGGTCATCGATGCGGGCCAGCGCGTATTCGGCGAGAACCGCGTGCAGGAGGCGCAGGGCAAGTGGCCTGCGCTTAAAGAGAAGACGGCTGATATCGAGTTGCATCTGATTGGCCCGCTACAGTCCAACAAGGCGGCGGATGCCGTGGCGCTGTTTGATGTGGTGCAGAGCGTCGACCGCGAAAAGATCGCCCGCGCGCTTGCCGAGGAATGCGGCAAACAGGGGCGAAGCCTTCGTTTTTATGTGCAGGTTAATACAGGGCTTGAGCCGCAAAAGGCGGGTATCGATCCACGTGAGACCGTGGCTTTCGTCGCCTTTTGTCGGGATGAGCTGAAATTGCGGGTTGAAGGACTGATGTGCATTCCGCCGGCGGATGAAAATCCGGGTCCGCATTTTGCGCTTCTGGCGAAGCTTGCCAAACAATGTGGGCTTGAGAAGCTTTCCATGGGCATGTCGGGCGATTTCGAAACCGCCGTGGAATTCGGCGCGACGAGTGTTCGTGTGGGCTCGGCGATCTTCGGCACGCGATAAGGCTACAAATAAAAAACCCGGCGCTGAGGCCGGGTTTTCAAACTCTAAAAGACGTCCGATCAGTACTGATCGTCCTCGTCTTCGTCCTTCTGCGTGGATTTCAGCGAGGAGAGCTTCTTGAAGACCGCATCGGCGTCGATCTGTTCGTCTTCTTCGCGCTGGAAGTTGTAATCCAGACCTTCCGTTGCCGTCGCCGGCTGCAGTGTGTTGTCCAGCTCTTCGGCGGTCGGCAGCGGACGGCCACGCGAGGCGCGTTCAACTTCGAGGTCAAGATCGATCTGGCTGCAGAGGCCGAGGGTGACCGGGTCCATCGGCGTCAGGTTGGCCGAGTTCCAGTGGGTGCGGTCACGAATCTGCTCAATGGTCGACTTCGTGGTGCCGACGAGACGCGAAATCTGCGCATCCTTCAGCTCCGGGTGGTTGCGAACGAGCCAGAGAATGGCGTTCGGACGGTCCTGACGCTTGGAAACCGGCGTGTAACGCGGACCGCGACGCTTGGATTCGGGCACGCGCACCTTCGGCTCGGAAAGCTTCAGCTTATGGTTCGGATTGGCTTCAGCGCGGGCAATCTCGTCGCGGGAGAGCTGTCCGGTTGCAATCGGGTCAAGACCCTTGATGCCCTGTGCGGCTTCACCGTCGGCAATCGCCTTGACTTCGAGCGGATGCAGTTTGCAGAACGTGGCGATCTGATCGAACGACAGCGCGGTGTTGTCAACCAGCCATACAGCCGTTGCCTTTGGCATGAGCAATTGTTGAGCCATAGATACAGTCCTTCTGTCCGTCCGCGCCGGTGTCGCGGGCGTGGTATCAACCACTGATTTCCGGGATATTGCCGCTCTATAACCGGATTGCATCATAATTGCAATTCTTTGCGAAACAAATGACCTTTGTCTAATTGCCGTGCGGATTTGAACTGCTATGAATTCAACACATGCCTGAGGTGGGAGTCTCGGGCCACGTCAGAAGCCATATCGGTTCCAGGAGGAGTTTATGTCTGCCAAAATCTACCCGGTTCTCAAATCGGCGAAGGCCCGCACGCTCATCGACAATGAGCGTTACCAGAAATGGTATCAGGAGAGCGTCGAGGATCCGGAAAAGTTCTGGGACAAGCACGGCCGGCGGATCGACTGGTTCAAGCCTTATACCAAGGTCAAGAACACGTCCTTCAAGGGCAGGGTGCCGATCAAGTGGTTCGAGGACGGCCTGACGAACGTTTCCTATAACTGTATCGACCGGCACCTGAAAACGCATGGCGAGCGCACGGCGATCATCTGGGAAGGCGACAACCCGTATATCGACAAGAAGATCACCTATAACCAGCTCTACGACTATGTCTGCCGTCTGGCGAATGTGCTAAAGAAGCACGGTGTCAAGAAGGGCGACCGCGTCACCATCTATATGCCGATGATACCCGAGGCGGCTTACGCGATGCTCGCCTGCGCCCGCATCGGCGCCATCCATTCCGTCGTGTTCGGCGGGTTCTCGCCGGAAGCGCTGGCGGGCCGCATCGTCGATTGCCAGTCCACCTTCGTCATCACCTGCGATGAGGGCGTGCGCGGCGGCAAGCCGATCCCGCTCAAGGAAAATACCGACAAGGCGATCGATATCGCCGCCAAACAATATGTCATCGTCAACAAGGTTCTGGTGGTGCGCCGCACCGGCGGAAAGACCGGCTGGGCGCCCGGCCGCGATATCTGGTACCATCAGGAAATCGCCACCGTGAAGCCGGATTGCCCGCCGGTGAAGATGCGTGCGGAAGACCCGCTGTTCATTCTTTACACTTCAGGCTCCACCGGCAAGCCGAAGGGCGTGTTGCACACCACGGGCGGCTACCTCGTCTATACGTCGATGACGCACGAGTATGTCTTCGACTACAAGGACGGCGAGGTTTACTGGTGTACCGCCGACGTCGGCTGGGTCACCGGCCATTCCTATATCGTCTACGGTCCGCTTGCGAACTGCGCGACGACGCTGATGTTCGAAGGCGTTCCCAATTTCCCGGATCAGGGCCGCTTCTGGGAAGTCATCGACAAGCACAAGGTCAATATCTTCTACACCGCGCCGACGGCGCTCAGATCGCTGATGGGGGCGGGCGACCAGTTCGTCCAGCGCTCGTCGCGCGAGAGCCTGCGGCTTCTCGGCACGGTCGGCGAGCCGATCAATCCGGAAGCCTGGGAGTGGTATTACCATGTGGTCGGCGAGGACAAGAGCCCGATCGTCGACACCTGGTGGCAGACGGAAACCGGCGGCATTCTCATTTCGCCGCTGCCGGGCGCGACCGATCTGAAGCCCGGTTCGGCCACAAGGCCGTTCTTCGGCGTGCAGCCGCAGCTTGTCGATGCCGAGGGCAATGTGCTGGAAGGACCCGCTGACGGCAATCTCTGCATCATCGATAGCTGGCCGGGCCAGTCGCGCTCCGTCTATGGCGATCATCAGCGCTTTGTCGATACGTATTTCTCGACCTACAAGGGCAAGTACTTCACCGGCGACGGCTGCCGGCGTGACGAGGACGGCTATTACTGGATCACCGGCCGCGTCGATGACGTGCTGAACGTTTCCGGTCACCGCCTTGGCACGGCCGAAGTGGAATCGGCGCTGGTGTCGCATCACCTCGTTTCGGAAGCGGCTGTGGTGGGTTACCCGCATGCCATCAAGGGCCAGGGCATTTATTGTTATGTCACGTTGATGGCGGGCCAGAATGGCGACTATGCGCTGCGCGAGGAGCTGGTGAAGCACGTGCGCAACGAGATCGGGCCGGTTGCAACACCTGACAAGATCCAGTTCGCGCCGGGCCTGCCCAAGACAAGGTCTGGCAAGATCATGCGGCGCATCCTGCGCAAGATCGCCGAGGACGACTTTGGTGCGCTGGGGGATACGTCGACGCTCGCCGATCCAGCGGTGGTCGAAGACCTTATCGCCAACCGGCAGAACCGCACCGCGTCCTGATCTTCTGGAAGGGCTGCTTCGGCAGCCTTTTTCCATCTGCGATTTTCACAAACAAAAACACCCGGAGGCGGAACCTCCGGGTGTTTTTAATTGTATCCGGTAAGGATTACTGGCCGCGGATCTTCTTCAGGTCCGCCAGAACGGCGTCGACGACGTCTGCGCCGATTTCAGCCTTGTGCTTTTCGTAGACGACCATCGACTTTTCGCGGATACGGGTCTGCTCTTCTGCAGACAGCGTATTCACTTCGAGGCCGGCAGCCTTGATCTTCTCCAGCGACTTCTGGTTCAGTTCGCGGATGACCTTGCGCTCTTCGTCGCGGCCGACGATTGCGCATTCACGCAGGGCGGCCTGTTCTTCGGGCGTGTAGCTGTCGAAGATCGGCTTGGAGAAGAGGAAGAGGAACGGCGTGTAGGCGTGGTTCGTCTCGGTGATGTATTTCTGCACTTCGTAGAACTTCGAGGTGTCGATCGTCACATAGGGGTTTTCCTGCGCGTCGATCGCGTTGGTTTCCAGCGCCGAGAAGACTTCGCCGAAGGCCATCGGCGTTGCATTGGCGCCGAGGTTCTGGAAGGTGTCGAGGAAGATGTTGTTCTGCATCACGCGGACCTTAAGGCCCGAGAAGTCTTCCCACTTGTTCACGGCATGCTTGGAGTTTGACAGGTTGCGGAAGCCGTTTTCCCAGTAGGCCAGGTTTACGAGGCCCTGTTCTTCCAGCTTCTTGTTCATCATGTCGCCGAAGGCGCCGTCCATGACGGCATCGGCTTCCTTGGCGTTGGCGAAGAGGAACGGCAGGTCGAAGACGCCGAGCGACGGGATGAGACCGACGAGCGGCGACGAGGACGTCACGACCGCTTCCTGAACACCGGAGCGCAGGGCCTGCGTTGCCTGAAGGTCACCGCCGAGAGCGCCGCCCCAGAATGCCGTCAGCTTCAGCTTGCCGCCGGACTTGTCGTCAAGGCAGGCCTGCATGGCCTTAATGCCGTTGCCGACCGGATGATCCTGGTTGATGCCGTTCGAAACGCGGATGTTACGGCTGTTGAATTCGGCCATTGCCGGAGCGGCGGCGCCAACTGCGAAAGCGATGGCCGTGGTGGTCAGAAGAAGCTTTCTCATAATATCCTCCCTTGGATTGTTTGCGAGAAGCAGGTTGAATTAACGGAGATACTGCAGTGGTACGAGGACGATGTCCGGGAAAATCACCAGCAGCGCCAGGACGATGGTTTCGGCAACGAGGAACGGCCAGACGCCGACCGTCACCTTGCCGAGCGGGATGCGGCCGACGCCGCTGACGACGTTCAGCACCACGCCAACCGGAGGGGTAATCAAGCCGATGGCGTTGTTGATGATGAAGAGAACACCGAAATAGACCGGGTCGATGCCCGCCTGTTTGACGATGGGCATCAGAACAGGCGTCAGGATCAGGATGGTCGGCGTGAGGTCGAGTGCGGTTCCGACAATGAAGACAAGCACCATCATTGCGGCCATCAGAAGCATCGGGCGGTCGATCAGCGGCTCGATATAGCCTGCGACTTCGTTCGGAATGTTCGCTGCCGTGATGAGCCATGCGGACACAAGTGCCGCGCAAACCAGGAACATGATGATGGACGTGCTCTTGGCGGCGCGCAGAAGCACGTGGAACAGATCCGCCGGTTTCAGTTCGCGGTAGATCACCATACCGACGAAAAGCGCGTAGACAGCGGCAACGACGGCAGCTTCCGTCGGCGTCATGATGCCTGCCTTGATGCCGCCGAGAATGATGACGGGCATGCCGAGCGCCCAGCCGGCGCGAGCAGTGGCGGTCAGGCGTTCCTTGGCGGAGGTCTTCGGCAGCGGCTTGACGTTATCCTTACGGACCACGATCAGCCAGGCGATGATGAGCGATGCACCCATCAGAATGCCGGGAACGATACCCGCAAGGAAAAGCTGGGTGATCGAGACGTTGGCGGCAACACCGAAAACGATGAAGGCCATGGATGGCGGGATGACCGGGGCGATGATGCCACCTGCGGCGATGAGACCGCCGGAGCGCGGAATATTGTAACCGGCCTTTGCCATCATCGGGATGAGGATTGCGGCAAGGGCTGCGGTATCGGCTGCGGCCGAGCCGGAAATGCTGGCCATGATGATGGCTGCAACGATGGCCACGATGCCGAGACCGCCACGGATATGACCGACGAGTGCGATTGCAAAGTCGATGATGCGGCGGGACAGACCGCCGGAATTCATCAGTTCGCCGGCCAGAATGAAGAAGGGGATGGCGAGCAGCGTGAAGGTGTCCGCGCCCGAAATCATGTTCTGGGCGATGATGGCGGTGTTGAACATGCCCATATACCACATGAGCACGACGCCGCAGAACATCAGCGAGAACGCGACGGGAACGCCAATCGCCATGGCTCCCAGCAGAGAGCCGACAAAAACGAGAAGTGTCATGGTATCAGCGCTCCGAAAGCTGTTCGATCGTCAGATTCTCGCCGGCAAACTGGGCGATTTCGTCTTCTGTCACGCCGCCCGTCAAGTAACGGTACAGGCGTTCCAGTGCGATGATGAACATCAGGCCGCCGGTGAACATGCCGACGCCATAGACCCAGATCATCGAAAGCTTGGTGACGGGCGCATGCATGCTGGCATTGATGCCGGATTGCTTCCAGGTGCCCCAGAAGAAGATGGCGGAACAGGCCAGAATGATGATGTTCGACACGATCATGCAGACGATGCGGGCGCGACGGGACAGGAACATCACGAGCGTTTCGATGCCCATGTGGCTGTTCTCACGGAAGGTCAACACGGCGCCGATGAAGGTCAGCCACACGAAGAAGTAACGCGACAGTTCTTCCGAGACGTTGATGCCGGAGTTCATCGTATAACGCATGACGACGTTGACGAAGACCATGATCGACATGCCGGCAAGCAGCAGGACGAGAATGATTTCGAGAATCCGGTAAAAGAGATTGATGGTCTTTTGCATTTTCCCCTCCCGAAGAAATATCTAGAGCAGCCCTCGTTTCGCCAGGTTGCGCATCAGGGCCGCGGTGCCGAATGTCCATTCCGGGCATTCGTCGGTCGTGGTGACCCAGTTGATCAGCTTACCGAGCTTGGGCGTGGAGATTTCAACACGGTCGCCCTTTGAATGGGTGAAACCGAGGCCTGGGCCATGACGATCCTTCACCGGCGCGAACATCGTGCCAAGGAAAAAGACGGCGCCGTCAGGATATTGATGGTTGCGGTTCAAGAGCTGCGAAGCGAGGTTTTCCGGCGTGCGGCTGATCGCCTCCATGGGGCTGACGCCCGTCATGGTGAAACCGTCTTCGCCCTCGACCAGAAGCGATATCTGTGATTTCTTCACATCTTCAATGGTGAAGTTGCCGTCGAACAGGCGGATAAAGGGACCGATCGCGCAGGAAGCGTTGTTGTCCTTCGCCTTGCTGAGCAGCAGGGCAGAGCGGCCTTCAAAGTCGCGCAGGTTGACGTCGTTGCCGAGCGTTGCGCCAACGATGCGGCCGTCGGAAGCGATGGCAAGCACCACTTCCGGCTCCGGGTTGTTCCACTGCGATTTCGGGTGAACGCCGATCAGCGCGCCGCAGCCGACGGAAGCCATGGCCTGCGCCTTGGAGAATATCTCCGCATCCGGGCCGATGCCCACTTCCAGATATTGCGACCAGAGGCCCATTTCCTGGAGCAGTTTCTTCACTTCGGCAGCTTTTTCGGAGCCGGCCTCAAGTCCCTTGAGATTGTCGCCGAGAACCGGCGCCAGCCGTCCGCGAATTTCCTGCGCACGCAGCGGATCGCCCTTGGCCTGCTCCTCGATCACGCGTTCCAGCATGCTGTCGGCGAAGGTCACACCGGCGGCCTTGACGGCCTGAATGTCGTTAGGGGCAAGGAGTTCGCCGGCGGAACCGTCCAGAAAAGCTTCCAGTGCGCCGAGTGCGACGAAAGTGCCGGTGTCGGCGAGCCGCTCCAGCAGATCCGTCTTCTCCAGAAGTTCGGACATGGTAGGGGAAATCGAAGTGAGGTCATAAAGCACGCCGCCCTTCAGCAGGACGGGGCAGGGGCCGTCTTCGCTTTTCGACCAGACACGGCCGACGAGCAGCGCGTTTTCGAAATCTTCAGGCAAAATTGCGGTAGCGTCGATGGACCTTGTACCGGTCATGTAGTCCTCCCCTTCAGCATCCGACAGGCCGCCTCCTGCGGTCTTATTGTCTGGATGTCTGACAACTTAATCCCATTCTTCTTAGTATGACTTTTGCTACGAGTCTAGCGGCCTTGCCGACAAAATTATCGTGTTTCGCGTCTCAATTCCCGCAAAGCCGTAAACCTGTCCTATAGCTTTGCCGGCATCCACATTGCTGCTCAGAAGATATCTAGTTCGAGATTGACCCGGCTGGCTGCGCCGATCAGGTGCTTGCGCATGGCGTTCTTGGCGGCAGTGGCGTCGGCCTTCTCGACGGCTTCGTAGATTGCCACATGTTCGGCAATCGTCACCTCGAGAATTTCACCAAAAACCGCGCGGGAGAAAGCGATGTTGATGGCGGAGCTGATGCGTTCCGCGATGAAGCCGAGGAACATCAGGAAATATTCGTTCTCAGTCGCTTCCGCCAGAATGCGGTGGAAGTCGAGATCGGCGGCAACGCCTTCCGTCGACCAATCATCGGCGGTTTTCATCTTTTCCAAGGCTGCCGCCAGCCGCGTCAGCTGCTGCGGGCTGCGGTGCAATGCGGCAAGCCCCGCCGCCTCTATTTCCAGCGGCATGCGGAGCTGGAAAAGATCGCGGAAATTTTCCGGGTCGTTTAGCCGCGACCGCTCGATGCGGATGGACAGTCTTTGCCGGGGATCGGTGACGAATGCGCCCACGCCCTGCCGAGTTTCGACAAAGCCTTCGTTGCGCAATTGTGCAATCGCTTCGCGGATGACCGAACGGCTGACCCCGAAGGTTTTTGCCAGAACATGTTCGGTCGGCAGCCTGTCACCCGGTCCGAGCTTCGAATCATTGATTTCGCGCGCAATCTCCGCGGCGATACGGCCGGGCAGATGATCGTTGCGATGTATCTGATTGAACTCCAGCGTCATGGTTGCTCCCGTTCCACAGAAACGATTGGTTCGTTTTCCCGCGGCAGGCGACTTCCTCCTTCGCCGTCAGCGGGGTTTTCAAAGGCGGCGTTTTCAGCCGCCTTTGCCATTCCTCGATTAGCTATCCGGTTGCAGGGTTATCTGGCAACCAGGATTCATCCGCAAATCAGGGTCGAAGGTATTTTTCAGGCCGGTGATCATCCGGCGCTGCACGTCGGATAGCCGGCTTTCGAAATCGGAGCGTTTCAGGCGACCGATGCCGTGCTCGGCGCTGATGCTGCCGACGTAACGGTCGAGAACCTCGTTAACGAGTGTCTTGGACTTGTAGATGAAGGCGTCGCGCTCTTGTGGCGTCGAACCGTTCGGCGGCAGCACGTTGAGGTGGACGTTGCCGTCTCCGACATGGCCATAGGAAACCGCCAGGCATTCCGGCAGTTTTTCCGCAAGTTCCGCCTCGGCTTCAGCCACGAAGGCTGCGAGTTTCGACAAAGGTACGGAAATGTCGGTGCGCATATGCGCGCCGCGCAGCGCCTGGCCCTCGTTCATGCCTTCGCGGAACAGCCAGAGCGATTGGGCCTGTGCCCGTGAAGAAGCGATCACGCCGTCCAGCACCAGCCCGTCTTCCATCACGCCCTCAAGGAAGCGTCCCATCAGGTCAGCGGTATCGACCAACCCCGAGCCGGAAATTTCCATCAGCACATAGGCAGGATAATCGCCGGCGATGGGCATCTTGAGATCGGGAATTGCTTCAATTGCGAGTGTGAAGGCGACAGGCGGCATGAATTCGAAGGCGGACATCAGGTCGCAGCATTCGCGGCGGGCGCGTCGGTAAAGCTTGATGGCATCGTCAAGCGAATTGAGGCCGAGCAGCGCCGTCTCTACATGTTCCGGATTGGGATAAAGCTTGACGGCAACGGCCGTGATGATGCCGAGCGTTCCTTCCGCGCCGATGAAGAGCTGCTTCAGATCGATGCCGCGATTGTCCTTGCGCAGCGTCGACAGCCCGTTCCAGATGGTGCCGTCAGGCAATACAACTTCGAGACCCAGCACCAGTTCGCGGGTCATGCCGTAGCGCAGGACATTGATGCCGCCGGCATTGGTCGAGACGTTGCCGCCGATGCGGCAGCTGCCCTGTGCGCCGAGCGACAGCGGGAAAAACATGCCCTTGTCCTGAACCGCATCCTTGAATTCCGAGAGAATGCAACCGGCTTCCACGACGGCGGAAAAATCGTCGCTATCGATGGTGCGGATGGCGTTCATGCGCTCGAGGCTCAATACGACCTGATGCTTGGGGGCATCTGGAATGCCGCCGAGCACCAGTCCGGTATTACCGCCCTGGGGGATGATGGCAAGGCCCAGTTCCGCGCAGGCGCGGACAGTGTCGGAGACTTCCTTGGTCGAGCGGGGGCGGATAACGGCCACGGCCGAACTGGTGACATCGCCATGCCAGTCGCGGCAATAGCGCACCATGTCTTCCTGCGATGTCAGCAGCAAAGCCTCGCCGAGCCTGTTCTTCAACGAGAACCGCAATTCCTCGATATCGGTTTCGCTCACGATCGTCATTCCACCCTCTCCGTCCAATCCGCCCTAAATTTCCGGACAGGGCTCTCTCGCCCTTGCTTTTGCCGGTTTGTGAAAAAATACTATTTTCAATCCGATCATATAAGGTTATCAGACAACCTTACAAGCTAATTTATCGGTCGACTGGCCGATGATGTTTTTTCGGTCCCGGGAGAATGGCCGGGACAAAGAGGAGGAAAACATGCATATCGCAATCATCGGCGCCGCAGGCATGGTGGGCCGCAAGCTGACTCAGCGTCTCGTCAAGGACGGATCGCTTGGCGGCAAGCCAATCGAAAAGTTCACGCTTATCGACGTGTTCCAGCCCGAAGCGCCTGCCGGTTTTTCCGGTGCGGTCGATGCGCGTGCCGCCGATCTCTCCGCGCCGGGTGAGGCCGAAAAGCTGGTCGAAGCCCGCCCAGATGCCATTTTTCACCTCGCCGCCATCGTCTCCGGTGAAGCCGAGCTCGATTTTGACAAGGGCTACCGCATCAATCTCGACGGCACACGTTATCTCTTCGATGCCATCCGCATCGCCAATGGCAAGGATGGTTACAAGCCGCGCGTGGTCTTCACCTCGTCCATCGCCGTTTTCGGTGCGCCGCTTCCCTATCCGATCCCGGATGAATTCCACACCACGCCGCTGACCAGCTATGGTACGCAGAAGGCGATCTGCGAATTGCTGCTGTCCGATTACAGCCGCCGCGGTTTCTTCGACGGTATCGGTATTCGCCTGCCGACCATTTGCATTCGTCCCGGCAAGCCGAATGCGGCCGCTTCCGGCTTCTTCTCCAATATCCTGCGCGAGCCGCTGGTCGGCCAGGAAGCGGTTCTGCCGGTGCCGGAAAGCATTCGCCACTGGCACGCTTCGCCGCGTTCCGCCGTCGGTTTCCTGATCCATGGGGCAACGATCGACGTTGAAAAGGTCGGCCCGCGCCGCAATCTGTCGATGCCCGGCCTCAGCGCCACCGTCGGCGAGCAGATCGAAGCGCTGCGCAAGGTCGCTGGTGAAAAGGCCGTTGCCCTTATCCGCCGCGAGCCGAACGAGATGATCATGCGCATGTGCGAAGGCTGGGCCCCCGGTTTCGAAGCCAAGCGCGCCCGCGAACTGGGCTTTACGGCTGAAAGCTCCTTCGAAGAGATCATTCAGGTTCATATCGAGGACGAACTGGGAGGTTCACTGAAATGAGTGTTGGCGGGGAGGAGGAGAAGCGGTCTGTCGCCTTTATCGGCACGGGCCTGATGGGCGGGCCGATGGCCCGGCGTCTGCTGGGGGCTGGCTTTTCGGTGACCGTCTGGAACCGCAGCGTCGATAAGGCCGAGGCTCTTGTGACCGATGGCGCGGTCGTCGCGGCATCGCCGGCGGAGGCCGCCAAAGGCGCCGATATCGTCATCACCATGCTGAGCGACGGCAAGGCTGTGGGCGAGGTGCTGTTTGCGGCCGGAGTGGCCGAAGCACTGAAAAAGGGTGCGGTCGTGATCGATAGCAGCTCGATTGCCCCGCCGATTGCGCGGGAACATTCCTCCCGGCTTCAAGCGCTCGGCATTCATCATGTCGACGCGCCGGTTTCCGGCGGTGTGCCGGGCGCGACGGCCGGTACGCTTGCGATCATGGCGGGTGGCGATGAGGCGCTGATCGCGGGTCTTGCCGATGTTTTCGCACCGATGGGCCGGCTCACCTATGTCGGTCCCTCGGGTGCTGGCCAGCTCTGCAAGCTCGCCAACCAGCAGATCGTTGCCATCACCATCGGCGCGGTTGCCGAGGCGATGATGCTGGTGGAGGCGGGTGGTGCATCGCGTGAAGGGTTCCGCAACGCCATACGCGGCGGTTTTGCCGAAAGCCGGATCCTGGAACTGCATGGCGACCGCATGGTGAAGCGCAATTTCGTACCTGGCGGTCCCTCCAAGTTCCAGCTCAAGGATCTGAACGGCGTGCTGGCGACGGCGAAGGATCTGTCTCTCAATCTGCCGCTTACGCAGCAGGTGACGCGGGAATTTGACGACTTCGTCGGTGACGGTGGTGCCGATATCGACCATAGCGGCATCCTGCTTTACCTCGAAAAACTGAATAACCGGGAACAGGGCTGAGGCAGGTTCATGAGTGACGAGAAGACACCGATGCGCCGCCTGCGGTCGCAGGACTGGTTCGACAATCCCGACCATCTCGACATGACGGCGCTCTATCTGGAGCGCTTCATGAATTACGGCGTGACGCCGGAAGAACTGCGTTCCGGCAAGCCGGTCATCGGCATCGCCCAGAGCGGCAGCGACCTGACGCCCTGTAACCGTGTCCATGTGGAACTCGTCAAGCGGGTGCGGGACGGTATCCGCGATGCGGGCGGCATTCCCATCGAGTTTCCGACCCATCCGATGTTCGAAAACTGCAAGCGCCCGACGGCGGCGCTTGACCGCAATCTAGCTTATCTCAGCCTTGTGGAAGTGCTTTACGGTTATCCGCTCGACGGCGTCGTTTTGACCACGGGCTGCGACAAGACCACGCCTTCAGCGCTGATGGCGGCAAGCACGGTCGATATTCCGGCCATCGTGCTTTCCGGCGGGCCGATGCTCGACGGCTACCATGATGGGGATCTGGTCGGTTCCGGTACTGTCATCTGGCGCATGCGCCGCAAATATGGCGCTGGCGAAATCACCCGCGAGGAATTCTTGCAGGCAGCGCTCGAATCCGCTCCTTCGGTCGGCCATTGCAACACCATGGGTACGGCGTCGACCATGAATGCCATGGCGGAGGCGCTCGGCATGTCGCTCACCGGCTGCGGTGCCATTCCCGCCGCTTACCGTGAACGCGGCCAGATGGCCTATCGCACCGGCCGCCGTGCCGTCGAGCTGGTTGTCGAGAACATCAAGCCCTCCGACATCATGACCCGAGAGGCATTTTTGAACGCGATCCGCGTCAACTCGGCAATCGGCGGTTCCACCAACGCCCAACCGCATCTGGCGGCCATGGCAAAACATGCGGGTGTGGAGCTTCGCGAGGAGGACTGGCAGGTCCACGGTTACGACATTCCGCTCATCGCCAATGTCCAGCCGGCCGGCAAATGGCTGGGTGAGAAATATCACCGCGCCGGCGGCACGCCCGCCATCATGTGGGAGCTTCTGAAGGCCGGCAAGCTCGACGGCAGCTGTCCGACCGTCACAGGCAAGACCATGGCGGAAAATCTGGAAGGCCGGGAATCCACCGACCGCGATGTGATCCTGCCTTATGACAAGCCGCTGAAGGAGCGGGCCGGTTTCCTCGTCCTCAAGGGCAACCTGTTCGATTTCGCCATCATGAAGACGAGCGTGATCTCGGCGGAATTCCGCCAGCGCTATCTGAGTGAGCCGGGCCGCGAGGGCATTTTCGAGGGCAAATGTGTGGTGTTCGATGGTTCGGAAGACTATCACGCCCGCATCAACGATCCGTCTCTCGATATCGATGAGCGCACCATTCTCGTCATTCGCGGTGCGGGGCCACTCGGCTGGCCGGGTTCGGCAGAGGTCGTCAACATGCAGCCGCCGGATGTGCTGTTGAAAAAGGGTATCACCAGCCTCCCGACGATCGGCGACGGCCGGCAGTCCGGAACGGCCGACAGCCCGTCCATTCTCAACGCCTCACCGGAAAGTGCTGCCGGTGGCGGGCTGGCATGGCTTCGCACGAGCGATGTGATCCGCATCGATTTCAATAAGGGCGAGTGCAATGCGCTGGTACCGGAGGAGGAGCTGGAAGCGCGCAAGGCTGACGGCATTCCTGCTGTTCCTGCGGATGCGACGCCCTGGCAGCGAATCTACCGCCAGTCGGTGACCCAGCTTTCGGATGGCGCGGTTCTGGAAGGGGCTGCGGATTTCCGCCGGATTGCCGAGAAGATGCCCCGGCACAATCATTGATCACGTAGGACAAAATCCCCGGCCACGTCCGGGGATTTTTCTTTTCCGGGCGGTTTCGCAATTGATTGCGACCTCTTAATGTACCTGCAAATCCGCATCACAGGGGCAGGACATGACAGATATTTCGATGATAGAAGCCGCGCGTGGGCGCATCGGCAACCATGCGGTTCGCACACCGCTTCTTTCATCGCCTTTTCTGGACGAAATTGCCGGGCGAAAGCTGTTCGTCAAGGCTGAATGCCTGCAAAGAACGGGTTCCTTCAAGTTTCGCGGCGGATGGTCGGCCGTCTCCGGCCTTCCGGCGGAAGTGCGCGCCAAGGGCGTGATCGCCTTTTCCTCCGGCAACCATGCGCAGGGCGTGGCGCTTGCCGCCCGGCTGCACAATGTGCCTGCCGTCATCATCATGCCGTCGGATGCGCCGAAGATCAAAATCGACAATACCCGGGCCTATGGCGCGGAGGTAGTGCTCTATGACCGTGCGAACGAAGATCGCGACGCCATCGGTGATCGCATTTCGCGTGAGCGTGGGCTGACGCTGATCAGGCCCTATGACGAACCGCTGGTCATTGCCGGGCAGGGGACAGTGGGGCTGGAGATTGCCGAACAGGGCGCGGAGTTGGGCATCGGTGCGGCCGAGGTTCTGGTGCCCTGCGGTGGCGGCGGCCTCACCTCCGGCATCTCCCTGGCACTCGCAGCAAAAGCGCCGAACTACAAGGTCAGGACGTCGGAACCGGAGCGGTTCGACGATGTGGCGCGCTCCCTCGCTGCGGGTAAGATCGAGCGTAACGCCACGACCTCGGGCTCGATTTGCGACGCGATCGTCACGCCGCAGCCCGGCAACATTACTTTCCCCATCATGGCCGGGCTCTGCGGAAAAGGCATTGCCGTGACCGAGGAGGAAGCGCTGCGTGCTATGGTTCTCGCGTTTAACCGGCTGAAGATCGTTGTCGAACCCGGTGGCGCGGTGGCGCTGGCGGCGGCCCTCTTCCACGGCGATGAACTGGAAAGCGAAACGGTGATCGCGGTCGCTTCCGGCGGCAATGTCGATCCGGAGATCATGGCCGGCGCGCTGTCTCGTTTCGGTTGAGGTCAGGCCTCGAGCCGTGCCGCGACCTCGCCGGCAATCGCCAGCGAGGCGGTGAGGCCGGGGCTTTCTATGCCGAAAAGGTTGACGAGGCCGGCAAGGCCGTGGGTTTCCGGTCCGTCGATGCGGAAGTCCATGGCCGGTGCGTCCGGGCCGGAAATCTTCGGCCGGATACCGGAATAGGCCGGGATCAGCGCGTCATCGGGAAGGCCCGGCCAATAGCGCCGTATCGCATCGCCAAAACCCTCCATACGGCGGGGATCGACCGCATAGTCGATGGTATCCACCCACTCCACATCCGGCCCGAAACGTGCCTGGCCGGCGAGATCGAGCGTGAGATGCACGCCGAGGCCATGAGTGTGCGGTGCGGGGTAGATCAGCCGTGAAAACGGGGACTTGCCGGCCAGCGAAAAATAGCTGCCCTTGGCGAAACGCGCCTGCGGGATTCCGTCCTCCGGCAATCCTTCGATCTTTCTTGCCACCATGGGTGCAACAAGCCCGGCGGAATTGACGAGCAGCCGGCATGTCAGGCTGGTGGGTTCCGTTCCGCCGACATGAACTCGGAAACCATTGCCCATCGCCTCTGCCTTTTCGAAGGGTGCGTTCAGGGCAAGGGCAGCGCCATGATCCTGCGCGTCTCCAAGCAGCGCCAGCATATAGCCGTGGCTGTCGATGATACCGGTCGAGGGCGATATCAGGGCTGCGACGCAGGCGAGCGCGGGTTCGAGCAATAGCGCCTGTTGCGCATCGATCAGCTCAAGGTCGTTGCAGCCGTTAGCTTTGCCTTTTTCGCGCAGGGTGGTGAGCATGGCCGTCTCTTCATCGCTCGTAGCGACGATGAGCTTGCCGCAACGACGATGTGAAACGCCGTGGCTTTGACAGAAGGCATAGAGCCGCTCCTTGCCCTCCACGCAAAGTCGGGCCTTGAGGCTTCCGGCCGGATAATAGAGCCCGGCGTGGATGACTTCGCTGTTGCGGGAGGAGGTGGCAGAGCCGAATTCCTTCCCGCTTTCGAGGATGATGACGGTGAGGCCGCGCATCGCCAGTTCACGCGCTGTCGCGAGCCCTATCACCCCGGCTCCGATGATGATGGCGTCGATATCCGTCATGGTCTTTTCCGTGCCCGCCACCGGTTTTGAACGGAAATGCCCTCCACCGCGTTGATCCTGCGCAATGGGTAGATTGATGCTTGCCGGTGGGCAAGTCGCAATCGGTATTTTTCCCGATGCGCCAATCTTATGGAATTTTATCTCTACTGAAACAGTGGGGAATAAAGCTATTCTATGAGTGAAATAAGCAATGCCCGCTTTGAAGGGCCGAGCAGGAAGGGAGTGTACAATGTCTTATTCCAAGGCAGGAAAAGTAAAAGACTTTGTCTCGCAGCCCCAGTCGCCGCGAAACTGGAAAGATTCGGTTCATGCGGCTCTTGTCGGCGTCTGCGTGGCTTTTGTCGCCGCCGTCATCTTCGGTCTCGTTCCCTGATCCTCCCGATTTTCTCATCAGGTAATTTGAGAATGAAAGGCCGGTCGCTCCTCCGACCGGCCTTTTTCATGACCGCTCACGCCTTCAGGTAATCTTCCGCCAGGTCGACCCAGAAAGCGGTTCCGATCGGCAGGATATCGTCGTTGAAATCGAATTTCGGATGGTGCAGCGGCGGATCGTTATCCGTGCGCGCGGTGCCGAGGAAGAAATAACAGCCGGGTCGTTTCTCCAGCATATAGGCGAAGTCTTCCGCACCCATCGATGGGCGCTGCATCTCGGCCACCTTTTCAGGTCCGGCAAAACGCCGGGCGAGATCGGCGACATAGTCCGTTTCCGCCTTGTGGTTGACGGTTGCATTGTAACCGCGCTCGTAATCGATGGTGACGCTCATGCCATAGCTGGCCGCCTGGCCTTCGGCTATCGCCCGGATGCGCTTTTCCAGCTCGTCGCGCACGCCCGGATCGAAGGAGCGGATGGTCAGCAGCATTTCCGCCGTTTCGGGAATGACATTGCTGGCACCACCGGCATGGAACGCGCCAACGGTGACGACCGCCGATAGTTGCGGATGGATGTTGCGGGACACCACCGTCTGCAGCGCCATTATGATGCTTGCGCCGGCAACGATGGGATCGGCCGCATCCTGCGGTTCGGCGCCGTGGCCGCCGTAACCGTTGACGGTAATCTTGCACTCGTCGACGGCGGCGAGGATAGGTCCGTCGCGCAGCACGAATTGCCCGAAGGGCACGCCGGGATCGTTGTGAAGGGCAAAAACCGCATCGCAGGGAAAACGTTCGAACAGCCCGTCCTCGATCATGATGCGGGCGCCGCCGAAATTCTCTTCCGCCGGCTGGAAGATCAGATGCATGGTTCCGTCGAAATTTTTGCGCTCCGCAATGATCTTCGCCGCGCCGAGCAGCATGGCGGTGTGGCCGTCATGTCCGCAGGCATGCATCACGCCCTGATTGGCGCTCGCATAATCCGCACCGGTTTCTTCATGGATCGGCAGGGCGTCGATATCGGCGCGGATGCCGAGCGTGCGGGTGCTGTCGCCATTGCGGAGTGTGGCGACGACACCGGTTCCGGCCAGTCCCCGGGTCACCTCATAACCCATTGCCGCCAACTGTTCGGCAATAAAATCCGACGTCTTGAACTCCGAAAGGCCGATTTCGGGGTTTCGGTGGAGGTGGCGGCGAATGGCCACCACATCCGGCATATGGTTGGCAAAGGATGCGAGATTTGCGGTCTGTCTGGTCATTTTTAGAGTCCCGGATTCGGCCGTTTTTTCCGGCGTCTTTTGCAAATGACATAGCAGCATATGCAGCCATGCGTAAGGGGCGTAGCCTGCCCGGAAATGCCCCGAAATTCAGCGCTTGCATCGTGCCGCGACAGGTGGCATGGAACTATTGACGTCCTGGGGCATTAGCTTCTTTCGGATGTAGCGCGGGCCTTTCGGTTCGTGTTGCCCTTCAGGTTGTCAACGGGGGATTATCGGACGTTGCGCGAACAGTTTTCGCCATCGGGGAGGGTGCGAAATCCGGTCGGAACGGCATTGCCGGGCCGAACGATACCATTTTCTTCCCCTCATCGAAAAAGCCCTGTCCGCGCCGATCTCCAGCTTCGCAGATATTCCGGAATAATGACGCTGCAGCATGACGCGCCTGCTGATGTTCCGCACTTGACGATCCGTTCCGCACAGCGTCCGGTCCGGTTCACCGAAGGTTCAGGATAAGTCATAAATATAGCGTGGCCCGATTTTCGTGTGTGTTCCCGCCACGGACGAAATGCCGGTCAAGTCGAACAAGTTTCCATAAAGTTCAGAATACGAGCCCGATGTCATTTCATATTACCCCGACCGCCGCCGCCCGTGATTCCGAGACGAAGCAGATCGATCACAACGATTCGATCCGCGCGTCCTATATGACGGTGGAGGAACTGCATGATGCGGGCGCCGCGCTTTCGCGCGATGGCGCCGACAGTCTTCCCGGCTTCATGGAGTTCGATTTCTTCGAGCGTCATCGCGAGAACGAGAAGGAAATCCTCAGGGTCTATCGTACCACGGCCGTCGATGCGGAAAATGGCGCGACGATAACGCCGGCGGCGGAATGGCTGCTCGACAATCACTACGTCATCGAAGAGGCGATCCAGGAAGTCCGCCGGGATTTTCCGCGCAAGTTCTACCGCCAGCTACCGACGATGACGGTAGGCGGCGTGACGATCCCGCGGGTCATGGCGCTCGGCTGGCTTTATGTCGCCCATACCCACAGCACGGTTTCGCGCGAAAACATGACGGCGCTGGTGGATGGCTACCAGACCTCGAAGACGCTGCAGATCGGCGAATTGTGGGCTTTGCCGTCGATCATCCGTTTCGTCCTCATCGAAAATCTCCGCCGCATCTCCATTCGTGTGGAGCGTTCGCGCCGCATGCGCCAGAAGGCGAATGAGGTCGTTGATGAAATCATCCGTCTGAACGATGCCGAGGCGTCGGCCGCGCTTCTCAAGCAGGTCGATTCGCTGGTTGACGATCCGACTTTCGCGACGCAGTTCCTTTATCGTCTCCGCAATGGCTCACAGACCTCCGGTTTGGCGGTTGCGTGGCTTGAAGAGCGTCTTCACGCTGCCGGCACCGACGCTGAAAACGTCATGATGTCGGAACATAACCGCCTGGCATCCGGCAATGTGACGATGGGCAATATCGTCAAGAGCCTGCGCGAAATCGACGATACCGAATGGTCGGTGTGGTTCGAGGAAGTCAGCCATATCGACAAGGTTCTGCGCGAAGAGACCGACTACGAGGTTCTCGATTTCGGTTCGCGCAACACCTATCGCAATACGATCGAACTTCTGGCGCGCCGTTCTCCCAAGACCGAAGTCGAGGTTGCACGCGCCGCCGTTGAAATGGCGCGTTCGGAGACGCCGGCCGGGGCGGATGAAACCCATCGCGTCAATGTCGGCTCCGTGCTTGTCGGCCAGCGTCGCTTTGAGCTTGAAAAGGCTTTGGGTTACCGGCCGCTGGTGTCGCAGCGTATCGTGCGCTCGATGCGCAAGTTCAACTGGCTGGCAATCGCCGCGCCGGTGCTGCTGATCACCGCGCTCGCCATGCTCGCTGTCGGCTGGTTCCTGGCGCAGGCCGGCATGCCCTGGTATGTCGTGACCGCCTTCCTGCTGATGTTCGCATTGCCGGCATCCGAAGGCGCGACCGGCCTTTTCAACACACTCGTCACCTTCTTCGTGAAACCGTTCCGGCTGGTCGGATACGAGTTCAAGAACGGCATCCCGCAGGATGCCCGTACATTGGTCGCCGTGCCCTGCATGCTGACCAGCCGCGACAGTGTCGACGAGATGATGCGCAATATCGAAGTGCATTATCTCGCCAATCCGCATGGCGAGATCTACTTCTCGCTGGTGAGCGACTGGCGCGACGCGCAATACGAGCAGTCCGACGATGACCTCGAGATTCTCGATTATGCCAAGCGCGAGCTTGCGGCGCTGAACAGCCGTTATGCCTTTGATGGCAAGACGCGCTTTTACCTGCTGCACCGCCGCCGCCTCTACAATCCGGCCGAAGGCTGCTGGATGGGCTGGGAGCGCAAGCGCGGCAAGCTGCATGAACTGAACATGCTGCTGCGCGGCGACAAGGATACCACTTTCCTCGGCGGCGCGAACGTCGTGCCGGAGGGCGTGAAATACGTCATGACACTGGATGCCGATACGCGCCTGATGCGCGATGCGGTGACCAAGCTCGTCGGCAAGATGCACCACCCGATCAATCGCCCGGTGATCGATCCGGTATCCGGACGGGTTGTCGAAGGCTACGGCCTGCTGCAGCCGCGCGTAACGCCCTCACTGACGACCGGCAAGGACGCTTCCGTCTTCCAGCGCGTCTTCTCGATCAACCGCGGTATCGATCCTTACGTCTTTACCGTTTCCGACGTTTATCAGGACCTGACCTCCGAAGGTACCTTTACCGGCAAGGGTCTTTACGATGTGGATGCCTTCGAGGCGGCGCTGAAGGGCCGCATCGAGGAAAACTCCATCCTCAGTCACGATCTGCTCGAAGGCTCCTTCGCGCGCTGCGCGCTGGTGACCGATGTGGAGCTGGTCGAGGATTTCCCGACCCGCTACGAGGTTGAAGTCTCGCGCCAGCATCGCTGGGCCCGTGGCGACTGGCAGCTGCTTCCCTTCATCCTTGACCGTGCCCGTGGCGTTACCGCCATTGGCCGCTGGAAGATGGTCGACAATCTGCGTCGTTCGCTGACGCCGATCGCGTGGTTCTTCGCCTCTATCCTCGGCTGGTATTTCATGGACCCGCTCGGCGCGCTGATCTGGCAGATCCTGCTGATCTTCTCGCTGTTCGTCGCGCCAACGCTTTCGTTGCTTTCCGGCCTCGTGCCGCGCTCCACCGACATTGTGCCGCAGGCGCATTTCCACACCATCTGGTCGGAAATCCGCGCCACCAATGCGCAGGTTGCACTGCGTATCGTCTTCATTGCCGATGCCGCCTGCATGATGACGGACGCGATTGTCCGTTCGCTTTATCGCCTGCTGGTCAGCCACAAGCTGATGCTGGAATGGCGCACGGCCGCCAGCATGCAGTCCAGCGCGCAGGGCAGCATCGTCGATTATTATCGCCAGATGTGGCATGCGCCCGTGGTGGCGATGCTTGGCCTGTTGTTTGCGGCGCTGCCGGGCGACAACGCTTTCCTGATCGGCATTCCATTCACGCTGCTCTGGGTTCTGTCCCCCGCCGTTGCCTGGTATGTCAGCCAGTCGGCTGAAACCGAAGACCGGCTGTTCGTTTCCGAGCACGTTTCCTTCGAGTTGCGCAAGATCGCGCGCCGCACCTGGCGTTATTACGAGGCTTTCGTGACGCCGCAGGAAAACCACCTGCCGCCGGACAACTTCCAGGAAACGCCGGAACCGATCGTTGCTTCGCGTACATCGCCGACCAATATCGGCGTCTATCTGCTCTCCGTCATCTCGGCGCGTCAGTTCGGCTGGATCAGCTTTGCCGATACGCTGGAGCGGATCGAGAACACGATCCAGACTGTCGAGAAGATGGAAAAATATCGTGGCCATCTCTACAACTGGTATCACACCGACACCTTGCAGACGCTTGGACCGCGCTATGTTTCGGCGGTCGATAGCGGCAACCTCGCCGGTCACCTTATTGCGGTTTCGTCTGCCTGCCGTGATTGGGCAGAAGCGCCGTCCGCGCATCTTCAGGGTAATCTGGACGGTATCGGCGATCTTGCCGGCATTCTGCGCGAAACGCTGAAGGCGCTGCCCGACGACCGCAAGAACCTGCGCCCGCTGCATCGCCGCCTCGAGGAGCGCATCATCGGTTTCTCGAACGCTCTGGCCTCCGTCAAGCGCGAGCATGAATTCGCCTCGATCCGCGTCATCAATCTCGCGGTTCTTGCGCGCGATATCCAGAAACTCGCAACCAACGTCGATCATGAGGTGAAATCCGCGCAGAGCGCGGAAGTGACGCGCTGGGCGCAATTGCTCGTCGATTGCTGCGAAGCGCATATTTCCGACAGCGCCATCGACCTCACCAATATGGAGCCGCTGCGCCAGCGTCTCGCATCGCTGCGCGACCGTAGCCGTGACCTTGCTTTCTCGATGGACTTCACCTTCCTTTACCGCAAGGATCGCCGTCTTCTGTCGATTGGCTACCGCGTCGAAAGCAAGGAGCTGGACGAGGCCTGCTACGACCTTCTGGCTTCCGAATGCCGCTTGACCAGCCTCTTCGCCATCGCCAAGGGCGATCTGCCGACCGAGCACTGGTACCGTCTCGGCCGTCAGGTCGTGCCGATCGGTGCGCAGGGCGCGCTGGTCTCCTGGTCTGGCTCGATGTTCGAATATCTGATGCCGCCGCTTGTCATGCAGGAGCGTCAGGGTGGCATCCTCAACCAGACCAATAATCTGATCGTCAAGGAACAGATGAACCATGGCCGTCGTCTCGGCACGCCATGGGGCATTTCCGAAGCGGCGTTCAACGCCCGCGATCACAACATGAACTATCAGTACACCAACTTCGGTGTGCCGACCCTTGGCCTCAAGCGTGGCCTTGGCCAGAATGCGGTGATCGCGCCTTATGCATCGATCCTCGCCAGCCAGTATGATCCTGATGGTGCGCTTGAGAACCTCGACAAGCTGCGCAAGCTTGGCGCTCTCGGCCAGTACGGTTTCCATGACGCGGTGGATTTCACGCCGACACGTGTGCCGGATGGCAAGGTCTGCGCGGTGGTCTACAACTATTATGCACACCACCACGGCATGTCGATTGCGGCCGTCGCCAACGTCGCCTTTGACGGCGTGCTGCGCGAACTCTTCCACTCCGATCCGGTTATCGAGGCGGCCGAACTGCTGCTGCAGGAAAAGGCGCCGCGCGAAGTGCCGGTCATGAGCGCCAAATACGAGCCGGAAACCCCCGGCAAGGAACAGGCGGATCTGTTGCGTGCGGAAGTTCGTTCCATCACCGACCCGGCCGCGCGCGACCGCGAAGTGGTGTTCCTCTCGAACGGCCATTATTCAACCATGCTCACCTCCACGGGTGCCGGTTATTCGAAGTGGAACGGGCAGGCCATTTCCCGCTGGAAGGCCGATCCGACCGACGACCGCTGGGGCACCTTCATCTTCCTGCGCGACACCACCAATGGACAATGGTGGAGTGCGACGGCCGAGCCGCGTGTCATCGAAGGTGAAAAGACCAAGACGATCTTCACCGATGACAAGGCCGAGTTCCACAAGACCACCGGCGATCTGCAAAGCGTTGTCGAATGCATCGTCGCCACCGAGCACGATGCCGAAGGCCGCCGCGTCACCCTGCTCAATGTCGGTTCCGAGGATCGCTATATCGAAGTGACCTCCTATTTGGAGCCGGTCATTGCGTCGGATGATGACGACAATGCCCATCCGCTGTTCTCGCGCATGTTCGTGCAGACGGAGATCGGCCGCCGTGGTGACGTTATCCGCGCCTGGCGCAACCGCCGCAGCCCGAACGAGCCTGGCACCGTCATCGCGCATCTGGCCGCTGACAATGCCGGCCCGTCGCGCCCGACGGAATTCGAGACGGATCGCGCCAAGTTCATCGGCCGCGGACGCTCGCTGCGCGAAGCGGCGGCTTTCGATGCCGGCGCGACCCTTTCCAGCACCGACGGTTTCACGCTTGATCCGATCCTGTCGCTGCGCCGCACCGTGCGGGTGCCGGCGGGCAAGAAGGTGAGCGTGATCTTCTGGACGATTGCCGCGCCGAGCCGCGAGGAAGTCGACAAGGCAATCGACCGTTACCGTCATCCGGACGCCTTCGCGCATGAACTCGTGCACGCCTGGACGCGCACGCAGGTACAGATGCGCCATGTGGGTGTGACCTCACAGCAGGCGGCCGCTTTCCAGCATCTCGGCCGTTATCTGACCTATCCGGACATGCATCTGCGTGCGGATTCGGAAACGCTGAAAACGGGTCTCGCGTCGCAGCGCGCTTTGTGGCCGCTTGCGATTTCGGGCGATTTCCCGATCTTCAGCCTGCGCATCAACGACGATATGGACATGGATATCGCCCGTGAAGCGCTGAGCGCCCATGAATATCTGCGTTCACGCGGTGTGATCTTCGATCTCGTCATCGTCAACGAACGGGCTGCGTCCTATGCGCAGGACATGCAGCATGCACTCGATCATATTTCCGAGGCGCAGCGCCGCATCAATCCCGCCGATGGCGGACGTCCGCACGTCTTCTCGGTGCGCCGCGACCTGATGGATGAAGAAACCTGGAGCGCGCTTCTCGCCGCTTCCCGCGTCGTTCTCCACGTGCGCAACGGCAAGATCGTCGACCAGATCAACCGTGCGGTATCGCTGTTTGCGGCCCATCGCGGCCCCGACGGCACGAGCGACGCAGCACAGGCCCGTCTGCCTGTTCCGGTCTTCCCTGTGGCGGAGCCGGTGGAAGATGCGGGCGACCTCGATTTCTGGAACGGTTTCGGCGGTTTTGCCAGAAGCGGTCAGGAATATGTCGTGCGCCTCAATGGCGGGCAGTCCACGCCGCATCCATGGATCAACGTCATCTCGAACGAGAATTTCGGCTTCCATATTTCGGCCGAAGGCGCCGGTTTCAGCTGGAGCCGCAATTCGCGCGACTATCAGCTGACACCCTGGAGCAACGATCCGGTCATCAACCGGCCGGGTGAGGCCTTCTATGTCGCCGATGTGGAGACAGGAAAGCTCTATACGCCCTGTGCCGCGCTGTCGCGCGATCCCGAAGCCATGTTCGAAACCCGCCACGGTCTCGGTTACTCCGTGTTGACGGGCGTGGCCGATACGCTGGAGGTGGAGCTGACGCAGACCGTGGACCGGGAAAAGCCGGTCAAACTCTCGCAGGTCATCGTTCGCAACAAGGGTTCGAAAAGCCGCCGCCTGAAGGTCTATGCCTATGTGGAATGGGTGCTCGGCAATAACGGCCAGAAATCCGCGCCGTTCATTCTGAGCAGGCACGATGCCGGCAACAATGCGATCTTCGCGTCGAACCCCTACAGCATCGACTATAGCGCCCGCACGGCCTTCCTGACGCTCGACAGCGAAGCGAGCGGCTTCACGACCAGTCGCCGGGAATTCATCGGCCGCTTCGGGTCGGCGCAGGCGCCGCAGGGCATCGTGTCCGGGGCTGCACTCAGTGGCAGCACCGAGGTCGACGGCGATCCCTGTGCCGCGCTGATGCAGGAAATCCACCTGAAGCCCGGCGAAGAACGGCACATGACCTTCATTCTCGGCGATGCCGACAATGCGGAAGAGGCCGAGGCGCTGGTGAAGGATGTTCGTAAGGCGGACTTCCAGACGGTGCTGGATGAGAGCAAGGCGTTCTGGACGGGCTTTACCGGCCAGTTGCAGGTTTCCACGCCCGATTCCGGCTTCAACCACATGGTCAACAACTGGCTGCCCTATCAGGCGCTGGCATGCCGCATTCTGGCGCGTACTGCCTTCTACCAGTCGAGCGGTGCTTTCGGCTTCCGCGACCAGCTTCAGGATACGCTGGCCTTCCTGCTCTACCAGCCGGATCTCGCCCGCAAGCAGATCCTGCGTGCGGCAGGCCGCCAGTTCCCGGAAGGCGATGTGCAGCACTGGTGGCTGCCGCTGACGGGCGCCGGTGTTCGTACCACCATTTCGGACGATGTGGTCTGGCTCGCTTATGCGATCAACCAATATGTCTCGGCCACGGGTGATGCCGCCATCCTCGATGAAAGCATCCCCTTCCTGAAGGGGGCGGCATTGATGCCCGGCCAGCATGACGCTTTCTTCCAGCCGGAAACTAGCGACAGATCCGCCACGCTTTACGAGCATGCGGCGCTGGCGCTCGATCTTGCCATTCATCGCACCGGCGAAAATGGCCTGCCGCTGATCCTCGGCGGCGACTGGAACGACGGCATGAACCGTGTCGGCGTGGGCGGCAAGGGCACCAGCGTCTGGCTCGGCTGGTTCCTGTCCGGAGCGTTGCGCGATTTCATCGAGATTGCGGAAAAGCGTGGCGATACCGACCGCGTCGGCAAATGGGCGGCGCACCGGGAAAAGCTGCGCAATGCGCTGGAAACAGCGGGTTGGGATGGCAGCTATTACCGGCGTGGTTATTTCGATGACGGCACGCCGCTCGGTTCCGCCGAAAGCGAGGAATGCCGGATCGATTCGCTCGGCCAGAGCTGGAGCGTTCTCTCCGGCGAAGGCGAAGGGGCTCGGTCGCGGCAGGCAATGGATGCCGTCATGGAGCATCTGGTCGATGAGCAGACTGGCATTATCCGGCTGTTCACGCCGCCCTTCTCGCGTGCGCCGCATGATCCGGGTTACATCAAGGGATATCCGCCGGGTGTGCGCGAAAACGGCGGACAATATACCCATGCGGCGACTTGGGTGGTTCTTGCCCTTGCGAAGCAGGGTAGGGCGCAGGAAGCATGGAACTGCTTCAAGCTGCTCAACCCCGTCAATCACGCGCTCGATGCGGCAGCATCGGAAACCTATCGGGTCGAACCCTATGTGGTGACTGCGGATGTCTACGGTGAAGGCGCTTATGCGGGCCGTGGCGGCTGGAGCTGGTACACGGGTTCCGCCGGGTGGCTCTATCGCGCCGCTGTCGAGGGTATTCTCGGCATCACCCGCACCGACGGCAAGCTGCATATTTCGCCGTCGCTGCCGGAGGACTGGAGCGGTTTCTCGGTGAAGATCACGCTCGACGGCAAGGCCAGGGATATCGTCGTAAGCCGCAAGGCCGATACAGCGGAAGTCTCCGTTTCCGTCGATGGCAAGGCCCTGTCGGCAGGTGATCGGGTGATCCCCTTCGACTGAGACGATCAGGTCTTCGTTCGCCTTTAAACTCAGGCTCCCGTGATAACGCGGGGGCCTGAATTTTTATGGGGGCTACCCTGGCCTCCGACTCAGTCTATGGGTCGGATCATGGCACGACCGGGGCTCCTTCGCAGCGTCGGCTGGAAGCTTCCGCAGCACCGAGATAGGGTCATATTGGCGAGGGTTTTGATGGCGCGGTGCCGGATCGTCCGGTGCGGACTGTCTCGTCAATCTTTTCGAGAAAAGCAACAGTCGCGAATAATCGGTCGATCGGAAGGGAGTTATCTTGCGATTCAGCGCATCTTTCACAGAACTTGCACTGTTGGCGTTGCTCGCCATTCTTTCCCTGGCGTTGTCCTGCTGGTTGGCGCGCTACCCACGGAAAACGAGCGTCGGAATAATGCTTGGCGTGGTGCTCGGAGTTTTCCTGACCAATCTCGGAGCAGGTATTGTCGCCTTTCTGGGAAATGTCCTCCCCTTCGGGCAGATCGATTTCTGGCTGGCAAGTTCCCTGACCGGAATTCTTCGATAGACGACCTGTGATCTGGCAGGGCCGTCGGGAAACGGGCAAAGAAAAAGGGCGGACAACATGCTGTCCGCCCTGCGTTCATTCCGTCAGCCAGACCCTCAGGAGGCAATGGCCTTTGGCCGGGGCTGCTGGTTTTCGTCTTCCGTCAGCAGGCCGCTGGTGCGCAGCAGCGAGGTAAAGCGTCCGCCGCGCTGGCTCAGCTCATCGAAGGTGCCCTTTTCGATGATCCGGCCCTGATCGAGGAAGAGGACGAGATCGGCATCGCGGACCGTGGAAAGGCGGTGGGCGATGATAAAGGTCGTGCGGTTCTTTCTCAGCGCGTCGACAGCGGCCTTCACCCGAGCTTCCGTTTCCACATCCAGCGCACTGGTCGCTTCATCCAGAACCAGAATGGGAGCGTTCTTCAGTATGGCGCGGGCAATGGCGATGCGCTGGCGTTCGCCGCCGGACAGGCGGTTGCCGCGTTCACCCACCTGGGTCAGATAGCCGTTGATGCGGCTGTCGATGAAATCCGTCGCCGCTGCGGCTGCCGCGGCTTCCACCACTTCCGCATCGGTGGCCGATTCACGGCCGAGGCGGATGTTTTCGCGAATGGAGCGGTTCAGCAGGCCGGCATCCTGAAACACCGTGGCGATGGAGTTGCGGAGCGAATTTTTCGTCACCGTCGAAATATCGGTCCCATCGATCAGAATCTGGCCGGAATCGGGATCGTAGACCCGCTGCAGGAGATTGATGAGCGTGGTCTTGCCGGCACCTGTCGGTCCGACGATCGCAACTGTCTCGCCGGCCTTGGCCGTGAACGAAACGTCGTGAACGCCCTGCTTGGTGTTGGCGAAACCGAAATTGATGTTGCGGAACTCCACGGTGCCGGAGACATTCGACAATTCGCGCGCATCGCCCGGCTCTTCCCGTTCCTTGACGGAATCTTCCAGCACGAAGAAATCCTCAAGCTTGGCGCGGGCTTCGAAAATCTGCGTCACGAATTGGCGCATCTGGTCCAGACGGCCGATCAGGAGATTGGCGAAACCGATGAAGGCGATGACATCGCCAACGCGCAACTCGCCGTTCTTCACCAGCACGGTGCCGATGACGAGGATGATCATCATCGAAACGGTGGAAGCCGTGCGGTTCAAAGCACTGGCGAAGGCCCACCAGTCGAGCACCGGATATTGCGCGCTCAGCAGCTTTTCCGTGAAAGATTTCAGCGCCTTCGTTTCGGCCTCGATGCGGTTGTAGCTGTGCAGCACCGAGACGTTGCTGATGGAATCGCTGACATGGGCAAAAACGCTATGATAGTGTTCTTCGACCGAAGCCTGGCCGTCCTTGGTTCGGCCCATCACCCACTTGCCGATGAACCAGTAGACGATACCGAGGCCGATCAGCACGAAGCTGAGGCGCAGGTCCATGGAAATGGCGGTCGGCACAAGCAGCACCAGTGCGACGAAGGTGGCCAGATGCGTGCGCATGAATTCGAGCCAGAGGCCGAACAGCGTTTCGCTGGCGCGCAGCAGCGTGTGCAGGGCATTGGACGTGCCGCGCTGATGATGCCAGGAAAGAGGCATCGAGATGATGCGCCCGAAGGCTTCTGTCAGCAGCGAAGCGCGCCGGCCATGGGCCAGCCGGTCCGCCTCGCGGGCGACAGCCACATAAGCGACAGTGTTGAAGACACCGAAACCCGCCCAAAGAATGAGAATGGGCGTGACATTGGTGCCGGAAGAGATGGCGTCGATGATCCGGCCGAATAGCACAGGCTCGGCGATGGTGATCGCTGCAAGAATGACGTTGGCGATGACGACCACCGTCACCCGCCATTTATGTACGGTCAGATAGCGCAGAGCGCGTGTGTAAACCTGAAACAAGGTCAAATTTTCAATCCAGTCCGAGCGTCTTTTTCGAGCGGTTGTTTGTTCGGTCTCAAGGCAAGTTATTTTAGCAAGGTTGCATGAGACGGCGAAATTTGTGTAATTATCGCTCTTTCTGTCTGAATGGCGGCTTAACAGATTGACCGCGCCTGCGAACCGAAAAAAACCGAACCCGATGTTTCCCGGGGACTGCCGTCACAAGATTTCGCATCTTCGTTTCAGGGATTGCTAACGACGATATGTTCAATCTCAACCGACCGGCGCCCGAGTAACATGACGTCATCGCGGGACCACGTCCTTCGTGTCATTCCCTTCAAGCCAAGCTCCGGACCCCGTGTCTTTATGCATGATATTCTTCACTTCATCTCTGCGTGTTACCAGACGGGAAGCGCCGACCGCGTTCGTTCCGAATTTGCCACGCTCATTCGCGAATACGGTTTCGACTATTTTCTTGTCAGCAGGCGGATGACCGGGGAGCTCGCCTCCACCGGACACATCCTTGCGCAACATCTGCCCGAAGGCTGGCTGGAGGTCTACAGGGCCAAGAAATACAATCTCGTCGATCCCGTCCGAAAGGTGATCGGCATGGTGCACAAGCCGTTTCAGTGGAAGGAAGCGCTGGACGGCCTGCCACGTGCGATGCATCGCAAAAGGGCGAGCGTCTTTTTCCACGATGCCGGCCGGTACGGTCTGCAGGGTGGTTACGCCTTTCCCGTGCATGGCCGCGCGGGCTTCATCGGTGCGGTCTTCATTGGCGGTCAGGATCGGCAATTGCCCTCTTTGCAGGTGGAACTTCTGGATGCGGCTACGCGTGCCGTGTTCTGGCGCCTGCTCGATCTTTCCGGTCAGTCCCACGGCTTCAGCAATGCTCCTGACGTTTCCGCTCTCGAGCTTACGAGGCGCGAAATGGAGGTGCTGACGCTGATGGCGGACGGCATGACCTCCACCGAAATTGGACGCCAACTATCGATCTCCAACCACACGGTCGATTGGTATATCAACGGAATTCAGCGCCGTTTCAGCGCAAAGAACCGGCAGCATACAGTGGCACTTGCTTTTCGTCATGGTTTGCTGAGCTAGCGCAAACAGGACAGTTCTCGCCGGAATTGCCCTTTCCAAGACCGGGTTTTGCTGCTTAATTCCGCAGTGCAGCAGAAATTTTGTTTTGGCGTGTGGGGAGACCGTCTTGAAAATATCGAAAATACTTGTTGCCAACCGATCCGAAATTGCGATCCGTGTTTTCCGGGCAGCGAACGAGCTTGGGATTAAAACCGTTGCGATTTGGGCGGAAGAGGACAAGCTGTCTTTGCACCGCTTCAAGGCGGACGAATCCTATCAGGTCGGCAGGGGGCCGCATCTCGCCAAGGATATGGGACCGATCGAGAGCTATCTTTCGATCGAGGAGGTCATTCGCGTAGCCAAGCTTTCCGGAGCGGACGCGATCCATCCCGGTTACGGTCTTCTGTCTGAAAGCCCCGAATTCGTGGAGGCCTGCAACAAGGCCGGCATCACCTTCATCGGACCGACGGCGGAAACCATGCGCCAGCTCGGCAACAAGGTGGCTGCGCGCAATCTGGCGATCTCGGTCAACGTCCCCGTTGTTCCCGCTACCGATCCGCTGCCCGACGATATGGCGGAAGTGGAGCGCATGGCCGAGGAAATCGGCTATCCGGTCATGCTGAAAGCTTCCTGGGGCGGCGGCGGACGCGGCATGCGCGCCATCCGCAGACGAGAGGACCTTGCCCGTGAGGTGACGGAAGCCAAGCGCGAGGCGAAGGCCGCCTTCGGCAAGGACGAGGTCTATCTGGAAAAGCTGGTCGAGCGTGCTCGCCACGTCGAAAGCCAGATTCTCGGCGATACGCATGGCAATGTCGTGCATCTGTTCGAGCGTGATTGTTCGATCCAGCGCCGCAATCAAAAGGTGGTCGAGCGTGCGCCCGCGCCTTATCTCACCGAAGCGCAGCGTCAGGAACTTGCTGCCTACTCCCTGAAGATCGCCGCCGCGACCAGCTATATCGGCGCCGGCACGGTCGAATATCTGATGGATGCCGATACCGGCAAATTCTACTTCATCGAGGTCAATCCGCGCATCCAGGTGGAGCATACCGTCACCGAAGTCGTGACCGGTATCGATATCGTCAAGGCGCAGATCCATATTCTCGAAGGCGCCGCCATCGGCAGCGCGGAATCCGGCGTGCCGCGCCAGGAGGATATCCGTCTCAACGGCCATGCGCTGCAGTGCCGTATCACCACTGAAGACCCGGAACATAACTTCATTCCGGATTACGGCCGTATCACCGCCTACCGTTCCGCCTCTGGCTTCGGCATCCGTCTGGATGGCGGTACTTCCTATACCGGCGCTGTCATCACCCGCTATTACGATCCGCTGCTCGTCAAGGTAACGGCCTGGGCGCCGCAACCGGATGAGGCGATCAACCGCATGGACCGCGCGCTGCGCGAATTCCGTATTCGCGGCGTGGCAACGAACCTCACCTTCCTCGAAGCCATCATCGGTCACGACAGTTTCCGCAACAACACCTATACGACCCGCTTCATCGATTCGACGCCGGAACTGTTTGCGCAGGTCAAGCGTCAGGACCGTGCCACCAAGCTCCTAACCTATCTTGCCGACGTGACCGTCAACGGCCACCCGGAAACCAAGGGTCGCGCCAGGCCGTCGGAAAAGGCGGCAAAACCCGTCGTTCCTTATATCGATGCGCCGACGCCCGATGGCACCAAGCAGTTGCTGGACAGGCTTGGCCCGAAGGGCTTTGCGGACTGGATGCGCAATGAAAAACGCGTTCTGGTTACCGATACGACCATGCGCGACGGGCACCAGTCGCTGCTGGCCACCCGCGTTCGCACCCATGATATCGCCCGTGTCGCCAGCGTTTACGCCAAGGCGCTGCCGCAGCTTCTCTCGCTGGAATGCTGGGGCGGGGCGACGTTCGACGTTTCCATGCGCTTCCTGACGGAAGACCCATGGGAGCGTCTTGCGCTGATCCGCGAAGGCGCGCCGAACCTGCTGCTGCAGATGCTTCTGCGCGGCGCGAACGGCGTCGGATACAAGAACTATCCTGACAACGTCGTGAAATACTTCGTCCGTCAGGCCGCAAGGGGCGGGGTCGATCTTTTCCGCGTCTTCGACTGCCTGAACTGGGTGGAGAATATGCGCGTCTCGATGGATGCGATTGCCGAGGAGAACAAGCTCTGCGAGGCGACCATCTGCTATACCGGCGATCTGTTGAATTCGGCTCGTCCGAAATACGATCTCAAATATTATACCGGCCTTGCCGCCGAGCTTGAAAAGGCAGGCGCGCATATCATCGCCGTCAAGGACATGGCGGGCCTGTTAAAGCCGGCTGCCGCCAAGGTTCTGTTCAAGGCGCTGCGTGAGGCGACCGGTTTGCCGATCCATTTCCACACCCACGATACCTCGGGCATTTCCGCCGCGACCGTTCTTGCGGCCGTGGATGCCGGTGTCGATGCCGTCGATGCCGCAATGGATGCCTTCTCCGGCAATACGTCGCAGCCATGCCTCGGCTCGATCGTCGAGGCGCTGGCGGGTTCGGAACGCGATACGGGTCTCGATACCGAATGGATCCGCCGCATTTCCTTCTATTGGGAGGCTGTGCGCAACCAGTATGCCGCCTTCGAGAGCGATCTCAAGGGACCGGCCTCGGAAGTCTATCTGCATGAAATGCCGGGCGGCCAGTTCACCAACCTCAAGGAACAGGCGCGTTCGCTGGGTCTCGAAAGCCGCTGGCACGAGGTGGCGCAGGCCTATGCAGACGCCAACCGCATGTTCGGCGATATCGTCAAGGTGACGCCGTCCTCCAAGGTCGTCGGTGATATGGCGCTGATGATGGTCAGTCAGGATCTGACGGTCGCCGACGTTGAAAACCCTGATCGTGAAGTGTCTTTCCCGGAATCGGTGGTGTCGATGCTGAAGGGCGATCTTGGACAGTCGCCCGGCGGCTGGCCGGCAGCCCTGCAGAAAAAGGCGCTGAAGGGCGAAGCGCCCTATACGGTTCGTCCGGGTTCGCTGCTGGAAGATGCTGATCTCGATGCCGAACGGAAAGTTATCGAGACCAAGCTGGAGCGCAAGGTCGACGATTTCGAGTTCGCGTCCTATCTGATGTATCCGAAGGTGTTCACGGATTTCGCGCTGACAGCCGAGACCTATGGCCCTGTGTCAGTGCTGCCCACCCATGCCTATTTCTACGGCATGGAGGATGGCGAAGAACTGTTTGCCGATATCGAACGCGGCAAGACGCTGGTCATCGTCAATCAGGCCTCGTCCGGCACGGATGACAAGGGCATGGTGACGGTGTTCTTCGAGATCAACGGCCAGCCCCGCCGCATCAAGGTGCCGGATCGTGCCCATGGCGCTTCCGGCTCCGCCGTGCGCCGCAAGGCCGAACCCGGCAATGCCGTCCATATCGGCGCGCCGATGCCGGGTGTGATCAGCCGCGTCTTCGTCAACCAGGGCCAGGAGGTCAAGGCCGGCGATGTGCTGCTTTCCATCGAAGCCATGAAGATGGAAACCGCGCTTCACGCCGAACGCGACGGCAAGATCGCAGAAGTTCTGGTGCGCCCCGGCGACCAGATTGATGCGAAGGATCTGCTGATCGCTTACGGAGAATAAAGCCGTATCCAATCATTGATGCAGTGTCAGACGCCCGCCTCTCCGGCGGGCGTTTTTTGTTGCGCAGCCGTAAAAACTCGAATATGCATGTTCGTGCACGTTTATTCCTGTTTATGCATGAGTTTCGATGAGCGATCATTTTGTCAGCGAGCGGCAGGCGCTCATCCTTGCGCAGTTGCGGCAAAGCGGCCGGGTGCTGGCGCAGGATCTCGCGCAGAATTTCGGCGTTTCCGAAGACACCGTGCGCCGCGACCTGCGTGAGATGGCAGCCCGGGGAGAATGCCTGCGGGTTTATGGCGGGGCGTTGCTTTCCGACAGCAAAACGGTGCCGCTGAAGACGCGCATTGCCGAGGATGCCGACCGCAAGGCCCTGCTGGCGCGTGCCGTTGTTCCGCTTCTCGAGCCGGGCATGGTAGTCTTCATCGATGCCGGTTCCACCAATCTCGCCATTGCAAGGGCGCTTCCCGCCGGGCTCAACCTGACGGTCGTGACGAATACGCCCGCCATTGCCGCTGAACTGACGGGCCGGGCCGATATCGATCTGGTGCTGATCGGCGGCAAGGTCGACCCGGCCGTAGGTGCTGCGATCGACGCCATGGCGCTTCGGCAGCTCGAACTGATGCGGCCCGATCTCTGCATTCTCGGTGTCTGCGGCGTTGCGGCCGAAACGGGTCTGTCGGCGGATGTTTTCGAGGATGCGGTGTTCAAGCGGCTTGCCTGCAGCGCCAGCCAGCGGATTGTCGCCGCCATCACCACGGAAAAGCTCGGCCACAGGGCAGCTTTCCATGTGCATGATTTTTCTCCACCTCTTTCCCTCGTGCTGGAACAGGATGCCGACCGTGCATTCGTCGAGGCGCTGTCGGCAAAGGGCGTACAGGTTTATTGCGGCGAAGATGACGCCGTTCAGTTTTCTCATGGTCAAGTCTGAAGGATATTGCCGATGAATGGCCCCACGACATTTTCGCCGACAGGCATACGCTCGTCCTATCTGACGCGGCACAGGCTGGGCGTTTCCCTGCTGTTCTTGATGAACGGTTTCATGATGGGGTCATGGGCGCCCAAGATTCCGGAATTTGCGGCGCGCCTGTCCCTCAGTGAGAGCGCGCTCGGCCTGATCATTCTGGTCTTCGGTATCGGTTCGCTGGTTTTCATGCCGATTGCCGGTTCGCAGATCGCCCGTTTCGGCTCACGTACGGTCAGCCTCGTCACTGCGGCGATCTTTTTGCCGACCCTGCTTTTCATTTCCTGGGCGGGCACGGTGTGGGCCGGGGTGATTGCGGTGTTCTTGTTCGGCGGGCTGACGGGGGCGATGGATGTAGCCATGAACGCCAATGCGGTAGCGGTAGAACGGGATATGCGCCGCGCCATCATGTCGTCGTGCCACGCCTTCTGGAGCCTTGGCGGCCTGATTGGCGCCGGTCTTGGCGGTTATCTCATCACGGCCATCGGTGTGCAGGGACATGCCATTGCGCTGACGGTCATCGCACTCGTGCTGCTGGTCATCGCGTGGCCGCGCGTCCTTGCGGATCGTCCGCATCCGGAGGAAGAGCGCCCGAAAGGCGGCCTGCCGCTGACGCCGCTGCCGTGGATCATCGGCCTGATGGCGCTGTTCTCGATGATTCCTGAAGGCGCTATCCTCGACTGGGGCGCGCTTTATCTGCGCAATGAACTCGGTGCTTCGGTATCGCAGTCCGGTTTCGCTTTCGCGGCCTTCTCCCTGACCATGGCGGCCATGCGGTTTGCCGGCGATCTGGTGCGTGACCGCTTCGGCGCCGTGACGACCCTGCGCTTCTGTTCGGCCATGTCGATTATCGGTCTTCTCATTGCCGGTCTTGCGGGAAATTCCACTATCGCGATCATCGGCTTCGCGATTGCCGGCGTCGGCATTTCCAACATGGTGCCCATTGCCTTTTCCGCCGCCGGCAACATGCCGGGACTGGCGCCCGGCATTGGTCTCTCGGTGGTCACCACCATGGGCTATTCCGGTATTCTGGTGGCGCCATCGGCCATCGGCTTTATTGCCGAGCATACCGGTCTTGCCAGCGTCTTCATCGCCCTGCCGCTCTTGCATGTGGTGGTTCTGTTACTGTCGCGGCTCGCCCGCCATGCGGATGGCGCGGGCAAGGAATAGGCGTCTCGAATTTTGCCATGATTGCGGTAAAGTAGAAGCTCTCATGCGTTGGGTGTTGACAAGCAGGCTTGCCTGTTTCACCTCAATTGCCAGACCTTGCCGCAAGCTCCAGAGACCGCCATGACGTCACATGCCGATTACGATCCCAAGCCCCGCCGCGCATCCGTCGCCGTAGACGTGGGCGGTGTCATCGTCGGTGGCGGCGCGCCCGTCGTCGTGCAGTCGATGACCAACACCGATACGGCGGATATCGACGCCACCGTGCAACAGGTGGCGGCGTTGTTCCGGGCCGGTTCGGAAATCGTGCGCATCACCGTCGACCGCGACGAGAGTGCGGCCGCCGTGCCGAAAATCCGCGAGCGGTTGCTGCGGCTTGGGCTTGATGTGCCGCTTGTCGGCGATTTCCATTATATCGGCCACAAGCTTCTGGCCGATCATCCGGCCTGCGCCGAAGCGCTGGCGAAATACCGCATCAATCCGGGCAATGTCGGCTTCAAGGACAAGAAGGACAAGCAATTCGGCGAGATCGTCGAAATGGCGATCCGCTACGACAAGCCGGTGCGAATCGGCGTCAACTGGGGGTCGCTCGATCAGGAACTTCTGACGACGCTGATGGACAAGAACAAGGAGCAGGGTTTCCCTCTCTCCGCCCGTCAGGTCACGCGTGAGGCCATTGTTCAGTCGGCGCTGATTTCCGCCGAGCTTGCCGAAGAGATCGGCCTGCCGCGCAACCGCATCATCCTGTCTGCCAAGGTCAGCCAGGTGCAGGACTTGATCGCCGTCTATTCCATGCTGTCGGAACGCTCCGACCACGCCCTGCATCTCGGCCTCACCGAGGCGGGCATGGGCTCCAAGGGCATCGTCGCCTCGTCCGCCGCCATGGGTTACGTCTTGCAACACGGCATTGGCGATACCATCCGCGTTTCGCTGACGCCCGAGCCGAATGGTGACCGCACCCGCGAAGTGCAGGTGGCGCAGGAATTGCTGCAGGTTATGGGTTTCCGTCAGTTCATTCCGGTCGTTGCGGCATGTCCCGGCTGCGGGCGCACCACGTCCACCGTCTTTCAGGAACTTGCCCAGAACATCCAGAACGATATTCGCAAGAACATGCCGATCTGGCGTGAGAAATATCCGGGTGTCGAGGCGCTCAACGTTGCCGTCATGGGCTGTATCGTCAACGGCCCCGGTGAAAGCAAACATGCCGATATCGGCATTTCCCTGCCCGGAACCGGCGAAAGCCCGGCAGCGCCCGTCTTTATCGACGGTGAAAAAGCGCTGACCCTGCGTGGTCCCAATATCGCCGCCGATTTTGAAGCGCTTGTGATCGATTACATCGAAAAGCGTTTTGGCCGGAAAGATGCGGCGGAGTAAAGAGTACCGTGAAAAGGCCGGAATTCCACTGTCATACCTCCTGAACCTCTCGGAGCATCAAAACACATGATCAAAAAAATCGCGATCGTCGCCCTTTGCGGGACCTATCTTTCCGCCTGCACCACCACCGATCCGTATACGGGTGAGCAGAAGATGTCGAACACGGCGGGCGGCGCCGGCATCGGCGCCGTGGTCGGTGCTCTGGGCGGTCTGGCTGTCGGCGGTTCGCCGACCGGTCGCCGTAATGCCGCGCTTATCGGTGCGGGCATCGGCGCGCTCGCCGGCGGCGCCATCGGTAATTACATGGATGGCCAGGAAGCCGAGCTTCGCGCCCAGCTTCAGGGAACCGGCGTTTCGGTTACCCGCCGTGGCGACAGCATCGTTCTCAACATGCCGTCGAACATCACCTTCGCGACGGACCAGGATCAGGTCATCCCGCCATTCTATCAGACGCTCGATTCCGTCGCCATCGTGCTGAACAAGTTCAACCGCACGCTGATCGACATCAACGGCCATACCGATTCGACCGGCAGCGCCGGTTACAATCAGGGCCTTTCGGAGCGTCGTGCCGCATCGGTCGCCAATTATCTAGGCGCGCGTGGCGTTGACCAGCGCCGTATTTCGACGCTCGGCTTCGGCCCGTCGCAGCCGATCGCTTCGAATGCAACGCCGGATGGCCGCGCCCAGAACCGTCGCGTCGAAGTGCTGATTTCGCCGCTCAAGGGCTGATTTGGTGATGAAAAGCTGAGTGGAAGCCGCTCAGCTTTTTCGTTCAGCGATGAATCTGGCGGCCGCGATGAGAATCGCGGCCTTTTCGCCATAAGGGGCCAGCAGTTCGCTGGCTTCCGCCACTTGCTCCCGCAGCTGGTTGCGCGCCCAGTCCTCGCCGCGCAGCGCCACGAGCGTTCCCTTGCCGCGCGCGGCGTCCTTGCCGGTTGCTTTGCCCATGGTGGCGGCATCGGCCGTCAAATCCAGAAGGTCGTCGGCAAGCTGGAAGGCGAGGCCGATCTTTTCGCCGAAGAGACGCAGCCTTTGCCTTTCGGAAACATCGCTGCCGGCGATGATTGCGCCTGCCTCGCAGGCAAAACGCAGCAGTGCACCGGTTTTCATAGCCTGCAATGTAATGACACCGGCTTCATCAGGTGCTTTTTTCTCCGCAGCGAGATCGAGCGCCTGGCCGCCGGCCATACCGCCGATGCCCGCCGCGCGGGCAAGCGAAAGTACGAGCGCGGCCTTGCGCTCGGCCGCAAGCGGATTTTCGTCCGATGCGATGATATCGAAGGCAAGCGTCAGCAGGCTGTCGCCGGCGAGAATTGCTGTCGCCTCATCGAATTTGCGATGCACGGTCGGCTGGCCGCGGCGCAGGTCGTCGTCGTCCATGGCCGGCAGATCGTCATGAACAAGCGAATAACAATGGAGGCATTCCAATGCCGCGCCAACATAAAGGGCGGCTTCGGCATTCCCGCCCGCAAGGGCGGCACTTTCGATGACGAGGAAGGGTCGCAGGCGTTTACCGCCGTTCAACACGCCATGGCGCATGGCGTCGAGCAGGTTTTGCGGGCGCGTGATCTCATCCGCGCGGGCTTCGCCGGAAAGCAGGCGACCAAGCAGGGCTTCGGTTTTTGCCGCGTTTTCGCGCAGCTTCGTTTCGAAATTTGTCATCGCAGCGTCCATGCCGCGCTCTTTGGCATGCCGCGCGAATGCAGGCAAACCTTTTCGTGATTCCAGAGGTGCAACTATTTGAGCGGACTCGCCTTGAAGGCGGCAATGGACTATGAAAGGCTTCAATTGGTGCGGGGCTTTGACGAATATTGAGCAGTACGCCTGAAAGCGACGCAGATTACGCCGTACTGGCGGAAGACCGGAGCAGTCCGAAGGTGGATTTTCGCACGTTGGCAAAGCGTATCGTCATGACCTTGCTGGCTTTGCTGATCCTGCCCTATCTGCTGATTCCGGTTTATGCGCTGCCGTTTATCCGGCCGGTCTCGACGCTGATGCTCGCCGATCTGGTGACCCTGCAGGGATATGACCGGCGCTGGGTGCCGCTCGAGGATATTTCGCCGCGCCTTGTGCAATCCGTTATGATGTCCGAGGACGGGCAATTCTGTTTCCATGGCGGCGTGGACTGGAACCAGATGCAGTCCGTGGTCAGCAATGCGCTCGACGGGGCCGCGACGCGTGGCGCCAGCACCATTCCGATGCAGACGGCCAAGAACCTGTTTTTATGGAACGGCCGCTCCTTCCTGCGCAAAGGGCTGGAGTTGCCGCTGGCAATTGCCGCCGATTTCGTCTGGTCGAAAAAACGGATGATGGAGATTTATCTCAACGTTGCCGAATGGGGGCCGGGCATCTATGGAATCGAGGCTGCCGCCCAGCACCATTTCAAGGTGCCGGCCGCAAAACTGAGCTCCCGTCAGGCGGCGCTGCTGGCGGTTTCGCTGCCTAATCCCATAGACCGCGTCGCCAGCAAGCCGGGACGCGGGCTGCAACGGCTTGCCGGCCTTATCGAGCGGCGCGCGCGTGCCTCCGGCGGCTATGTCGGCTGCGTGCTGGATTGACCCCGGCGCGCCGCGTCAGCCCTTCTTGAAAATATAGTCGGTTTCCTGACGCAGGGTTTCACCCGGCCGCAGGATGGCGTGCGGAAAATCCGGGTGGTTGACGGCGTCCGGCCAAATCTGCGTTTCCAGGCAGAAACCGGCAAAGGGGCCGTAGTGACGGCCATCGAGGCCGGGAACCGGAACGTCCAGTTTGAAGGCCGAATAAAACTGCACACCGGGCTCGGTGGTGTGAACCTCAAGGGCGATATCGGAGGCCGGCGAATAGGCGCGGGCGACCTTGCGTTTTGCGCGGCGCTCGGGCGACAGGCAGAAATTGTGGTCGTAGAGAACCTGCTCGCCATTCTCCTTGCGCCGCATCGGTGTCGGGTGGCGCAGGTCGAAGACGGTGCCTTCGACGGAGCGGATTTCGCCCGTCGGTATCTGCTTTTCATTGGTGGGCAGGTAAAAATCAGCCGCGATGCTGATCTCATGCCCAAGCGCGGTGTCTGCGCCATCGAGATTGAAATAGGAATGCTGGCAGACATTGGCGATGGTCGGCTTGTCGGTCACCGTTTCATAGACCACCGAAAGTACGCCGCCGTCGAGGATCGTATAGGTGGCCGTGACCGTGCAATTGCCGGGATAACCGGCGCGGCCATCGGGATCGATGATCTGCAGAACCGCGTGGCTTTCGCCATGTTCCATCAGCATCCAGTTGCGCTTGCCCATGCCGTCGCCGCCGCCATGCAGGTGGGTTACGCCCTTTTCATTGAGCTCCAGCTGGTATTCGTGCCCGTCGATCGAGAACCGCCCGTCGCCGATACGGTTGGCGTTGCGGCCGGGCGTGGCGCCGAAATAGGAGGAATATTTGTAGTCCTCGAACTTGTCGAAGCCGAGGACGAGCGGCGGCTGGTGGCCTTCAAGGCGCAGATCCTGAATGACGGCGCCCCAGGTGATGACCTTGGCCGTCAAACCGCCTTTCGAGATGGTGACGCGTTCGACTTTTTCGCCGGTCGCCGTGAAACCGAAATTCTCTCGAGCCGCCGCGTCGCTCATCGTTATTCTCCCTGATGTTGCGAATTGCCGGGCGGACGTTGCGTCATTTCCCGGCAATTCGCAATCCCGCAATTCAAAGCATGTCTCCCAAAAGTGCGCCGCGGTTTTGGGACAAAGACATGCTTAAAACAAAAACGAAAGCGCGTCGCATGCGTTCGATAAAACGCGACGCGCTTTACGCGGCGAGTTTGCCAATGGATTCGAGATCATAAGGTGTCGTCTGGTATATCTCGTTGATCCAGTTGCCGAAAAACAGGTGGGCATGGCTGCGCCAGCGGTTGAGCGGGGCAAGCGCCGGGTCGTTGTGCGGAAAATAATCATGCGGCAGCTTGATGGGCACGCCGGCATTCGCGTCACGGAAATATTCGTCGGAAAGCGATGTCGAATCATATTCGACATGGTTGAACATATAGAGCCGGTTGCCCTCTTTCTCATGCACCAGACAAACGCCCATTTCCTCGGATTCCATCAGGATTTCGAGTTTCGGATGTTTTTCGATATCGGCGCGGCGTACTTCCGTCCAGCGCGAGACCGGGACCTGGAAATCATCCGAAAAGCCGTTCAGATAGATCGATGAGGGGCAGAGATTGCGGTGACGATAGACCCCGAAAGCCTTTTCCTTCAACTCGTGCTTCGGCACGCCGTGGAAATGATAGATGGCGGCCATCGCGCCCCAGCAGACATTCAGCGTCGAATGAACGTTGGTCTGCGTCCATTCGAAAATTTGTCGCATTTCGTTCCAGTAGGTCACGTCTTCATAGGCCAGCGTTTCCACGGGCGCGCCGGTAATGATGAAACCGTCAAACTTGCGGTGGCGCACTTCCTCCCACGTCTCGTAGAAGGACAGGAGATGTTCTTCCGGCGTGTTCTTGGCGCGATGGCCGCCGATCCGCACCAGCGACAGCTCTACCTGCAGCGGCGAGGCGCCGACGAGGCGCGCCATCTGGATTTCCGTTTTGATCTTGTTCGGCATGAGGTTGAGAAGCCCGATCTGGAGCGGGCGGATATCCTGCCGGATGGCCGCCGTTTCGGTCATGACCCGCACGCCCTCATGAACGAGGGTCTCAAAAGCGGGAAGCGTATCGGGAATCTTTATCGGCATGTCGAACTCTCTTTTCCGGATCACGTAAAGAACGTTGCGAAAACAAAAAAACCGGCAGCGAAATCGCGACCGGTCCCAGGAAATTGCCCTTTTCCTCGACCCTTTAGCGACTTCTTTAAAGTGGCTGCAAGCCGGTCGGCAAATCACCACTGAGGCGTTTCATAATCCCGAAGCCGGCGAAAATCAATATAGGCCGATTTCATCGGGTTTCCGCTTTCCATTTTTGGCCGAGGTGCGATAAGGCAGGGCATGGATAAAGAGCGCTTCACCATTCTGCTTGGCGGCGATGTCACGGTGACCGATCGTCTGAAGTCAGCGGTCGCGGATAGCCGTGTGATTGCGGCCGATGGCGGCATGCGCCATGCGGGGCCGCTTGGCCTTGCGCCGGAATTGTGGGTCGGGGATTTCGATTCCGCCAGCAAAGAGTTGCTGGAGGCCTGGCCCGATGTGGCGCGGCAGCCATACCCGGCCGCAAAGGCGGTGACGGATGGCGAGATCGCGGTATCGGAAGCTCTCTCCCGTGGCGCGCATTCGCTTGTGCTTGTCGGTGCGCTTGGCGGCGCGAGAAGCGACCATGCGCTACAACACCTCCTTTACGCGGTGGCGCTTGCCGAACGTGGTATCGACGTTACGCTGACCTCCGGTGAAGAAGAGGCGCGGCCGCTGCTTGCCGGTTCGCTCGATATCGATCTGCCGCCCGCCTCGCTGTTTTCGGTTGCCGGATTTACCGCCCTTGAGGGGCTCGATATCGGCAATGTGCGTTATCCGTTGAAGGATTTTGCGCTTGCTTTCGGTTCGTCCCGCACTATTTCCAATGTCGCGAATGGCGGCCCCGTGCATTTCTCGCTGAAAAGCGGAAAAGCCATCGTGCTCGCCCGCCCTTATGATCTGACCGGAGCCTGACCCCTTGGCACCCCCAATTTTGAAACTCGATGACATCAAGCTGACCTTCGGCGTGACCCCGCTGCTCGACGGCGCCAATCTCCAGGTGGAACCGGGCGACCGCATCTGCCTCGTCGGACGCAACGGTTCCGGCAAGTCCACCCTGATGAAGATCGCCGCGGGTCTGGTCGAGGCGCAGTCGGGCGAGGTTTTCCGGCATCCGGCCGCCACCATCCGTTATCTGGAGCAGGCTCCGGATTTTGCCGGTTACGACACGGTTCAGGCCTATGCCGAAGCGGGGCTCGGCCCCGGTGACGATCCCTATCGCGTCACCTATCTTCTTGAGCATCTCGGCCTCACCGGGCAGGAACATCCGGCGAGCCTTTCCGGCGGTGAAGCGCGACGTGCGGCCCTTGCCCGCGTCATGGCGCCTGAGCCCGATATCCTGATGCTGGACGAACCGACCAACCATCTCGATCTGCCCACCATCGAATGGCTTGAAAGCGAGCTGCAGCAGACGCGCAGCGCGCTGGTGCTGATTTCGCATGACCGGCGTTTTCTCGAAAAGGTCTCGACCTCGACCGTCTGGCTGGATCGTGGCCAGTCCCGTCGTCTCAATCGCGGTTTTGCCCATTTCGAGGAATGGCGCGACAAGGTGCTGGAAGAGGAAGAACTGGAACAGCACAAGCTCGGCAAGGCCATCGAGCGTGAAGAACACTGGATGCGTTATGGCGTGACCGCAAGGCGCAAGCGCAACATGCGCCGCGTCGGCGAGCTTCAGGCCATGCGTGCGGAATATCGCGGCCACAAGGGGCCGCAGGGCACGGTGCAGGCGACCGTTACCGAAGGGCGTGAATCCGGCAAGCTCGTTATCGAAGCCGAGGCCATCACCAAGGCTTATGGCGAGCGCGTGATCGTCGCGCCGTTTTCGCTGCGCGTCCATCGCGGCGATTGCATCGGTTTCGTTGGCCCGAATGGCGCCGGTAAAACCACGCTTCTGAAGATGCTCACCGGCCAGCTGCAGCCCGATAGCGGCACGGTGAAGCTCGGCACCAATCTGGCGATTGCGACGCTCGACCAGAAGCGCGAGGATCTCAATCCCAACGATACGCTCGCGCATTATCTGACCGATGGCCGCGGTGAAAATCTGCTGGTCAACGGCGAATTGAAGCATGTGACCGGTTATATGAAGGATTTTCTGTTCCAGCCGGAACAGGCCCGCACGCCGATCCGTAACCTTTCCGGCGGCGAGCGCGCGCGCCTTATTCTGGCGCGCATTCTGGCCCGGCCGACCAATCTTCTGATCCTCGACGAGCCGACCAACGATCTCGATATCGAAACGCTCGATCTGTTGCAGGAAATCGTTGCGGGCTTTTCCGGCACCGTTATCCTCGTCAGCCACGACCGCGATTTTCTCGACCGCACCGTCACCTCCACCATCGCGCCCGTCAATCCGGACGAACCGGACGGACGATGGATCGAATATGCCGGTGGCTATTCGGACATGATGGCGCAGCGCAAGGGTGCGGCGGAAGAAAAACGCAAGGCTGAGAAACAGGAAAAGGCGAAAGCCGCACCTTCGGCCTCTGCATCGCAGGATCCTTCAAAGGCCAAGGGCAAGCTTTCCTTCAAGCAGAAATTCGCGCTCGAAAACCTTCCGAAGGAGATGGAAAAGGCGCAAAGCGAAATCGCAAAACGCGAGCAGCGTATGGCCGATCCGGAACTTTTCACAAAGGACCCGGCGGCCTTCAACACGCTGGCGCAGGAAATGTCGAAGCTGCGCTACAAGCTGGAGGCCATGGAAGAAGAATGGCTGGAACTGGAAATGCTGCGCGAGGAACTGGAGGGCTGAAGGCAATCAGTTCCCCGTTTGACCGGTCCTCCTTCGGCCTTTGACAGAAAAGCAGAATTGCCGTTCTATGCCGGCGTTCGTTTGGAGGAGTTGTGAAAATGCGCATGATTTTCGTCAATCTGCCGGTCAAGAATATCGAGACATCAAGAAACTTCTTCACTGCTCTCGGTTTCAGCTTCAACCCGGAATATTCGGATGACCGCACGCTCTGCATGATCGTGGAAGAGAATATCTTCGTGATGCTTCTCCAAGAGGGACGTTTCCGCGATTTCATCAACGGCGACATTGCCGACGCGACGCGAACCACCGAGGTTCTGACCTGTCTTTCCGCCGGAAGCAGGGAAGAAATCGACCGGATGATCGCCACGGCGCTTGCCTCCGGCGGCAGCGGCTGGAAGCCTGTTCAGGACCATGGCTTCATGTATGCCGGCAGCTTTCAGGATCCCGACGGGCACGTCTGGGAACTGGTGCATATGACGGAACAGGGCTGATCTCGGCCATCTTGCCAATCAGGGACGGCGGGACTACACCATCATCTTGATCTAACGGGGTGTCTTTTGCGCTTGGGTGCGAAAGGCTGAGAGGCTTGCCAACCCGAAGAACCTGATCCGGTTCATACCGGCGGAGGGATTAGACGGCTTTAACGCAGGCGGCTATTTCCCTATCGTTTTTTTGAGGAGATACCCGTGCGCCGTCGTCTTTTCCTGAATACCCTCGTTGCCGCCTCGCTGTTTCTGCCCGGCCTTGCCGTTGCACAGGATAGACAGGAACTGATCGTCTACACCTATGAAAGCTTCGTTTCCGAATGGGGTCCCGGTCCCAAGGTGAAGGAGGCCTTCGAGAAGGTTTGCAATTGCACGCTCAATTTCGTCGGCGTGGCCGATGGCGTGGCGCTGCTCAATCGTCTGAAGCTTGAAGGGGCGGGGTCCAAGGCGGATGTCGTGCTTGGCCTCGACACCAATCTTGTCGCGGAAGCAAAACAGACCGGTTTGTTCGATGTCAGCGGCATCGATGCATCGGCGGCCAAGGTGCCGGGCGGCTACACGGACGATGTTTTCATTCCCTATGATTACGGTCATTTCGCTGTCATTTATGATACGCAGACGGTGAAAAGCCCGCCGACGAGCCTGAAAGACCTCGTGGAAGGTGACCCCTCGCAGAAAATCGTCATTCAGGATCCGCGTACCTCCACGCCGGGGCTTGGCCTGCTGCTATGGGTGAAATCGGTCTACGGCGACAAGGCCCCGGAGGCCTGGGAAAAGCTCAGGAAGCGCATTCTCACCGTTACGCCGGGCTGGTCGGAATCCTATGGCCTCTTCACCAAGGGTGAGGTGCCGATGGTGCTCTCCTACACCACCTCGCCCGCCTATCACATGGTCGCTGAAAAAACGGATCGTTATAAGGCCGCCGCCTTTTCCGAAGGACATTACATCCAGATCGAGGTTTCCGGTCTCCTCAAAAACGCGCCGCACAAGGAACTGGCAAAGCAGTTCCTCGCTTTCACGCTGACATCCGGTTTTCAGGATGCCATTCCGGAAAACAACTGGATGATGCCGGTTGCGGCGACCTCGAAGCCCTTGCCGGAGGCGTTTTCGAAACTCGTGGTGCCGCAGAAGACTTTCCTGATGGATCCGGAAGAGGTGGCGAAGAACCGCAAGGCATGGATCGATGAATGGCTTGCCGCCATGAGCATGAATTGAGGAAGAGGCACACCCGCGCATGATGCTGCGTCGCGATTACCGGCGGTCGATCATTTTCGGAACGGCGGCCTTTGCCGCCGTTTTCCTGTTCATGGCGCTCGCGGTTGCGGCTCTCCTGTCTTTTGATGCCGGCGCGTCCGCTGCCGGCATCATGGATGCCTATACGCTGCGCATCCTGCGTTTCACGCTTTATCAGGCAACGCTTTCCACCCTTCTTTCCATTGTTCTCGGCCTGCCGGTGGCGCTGGCGCTTTGCCGTCGGCGCGAGTTTCCAGGAAGGATCTGGATCATCAGACTGATGGCGGTGCCGATGGGTTTGCCGGTGATCGTCGGCGCCTTCGGTATCATTACCATCTGGGGCAGGCAGGGCGTTTTGAATTCGGCACTCGTTTTTGCCGGGGCGGATGAGCCTTTCAGCATTTACGGCCTGTCTGGTATTCTTATTGCCCATGTGTTTTTCAATCTGCCGCTTTCGGTGCGGCTGATGCTGGCAGGGCTGGAGCGCATTCCGGGCGAATATTGGCGCATGGCCGCGAGCCTCGGCATGGGGCCGGTTTCGATTTTTCGGTTTATCGAATGGCCGGCGGTCGCGCGTCTCGTTCCCGGCATTGCCGGGCTTGTCTTCATGCTGTGCGCCACCAGCTTCACGCTCGTTCTTCTGTTGGGCGGCGGGCCGGCGGCAACGACGCTGGAGGTGGCGATCTATCAGGCGCTGCGGTTCGATTTCGATCCGCAGCGGGCGATTGCGCTTTCGGTTTTGCAAATTGCCCTCACCGCAATCCTGCTCGGCCTTCTTGCCTTTTTGCCGTCGCCCGAAGCGGAAATTCCCTCGCTTGGTCGTTCCCTTCGCCGTTTCGACGGAAAGGGCATGGGTGTCCGCCTCTGGGATGGCGCGGCAATCGTGTTCGCTGTTCTGCTGATCGGCCTGCCACTTGTCGCCATAGCAGTCTCGGGTTTGAGGGCCGATCTGCCGCGTCTTCTGTCCGCGCCGATTTTCCTGCGCGCGGCGGTGACCAGTCTTGCAATCGCCGCACTCTCCGCAGCCCTTGTCGTGCTTTGCTGCATGGCGATCATCGGCGCACGCCAGGCGATAGGCTCCAGACGGCAGGCAGGGCAACCCCTGCGCTTCCTCTCCGCCATGCTGGGGGCAGGGTCTTCGCTGGTGCTTTTGGTGCCGCCTGTCGTATTGGGAAGCGGGTGGTTCCTGTTATTGCGGGTTTTCGGCGATGTCAGCTTCTATGCGCCGGTCCTCGTGGCGCTCATCAATATGCTGATGGCTTTGCCGCTTGCCATGCGCGTGCTGGAGCCGGCCTGTACCAGTCATTTTTTGCGCACCGGCCGACTTTCCGCCAGTCTCGGGCTTCAGGGCCTGACGCGGCTGCGGTTCGCCGATCTTCCGGTTCTGTGGCGGCCGCTGGCCATGGCGTTTTCCTTCGCCATGGCCCTGTCTCTCGGCGATTTAGGCGCGGTTGCCCTGTTCGGGTCGGAAAGTTTCGTCACCCTGCCATGGCTGGTTTACAGCAATATGGGCAGCTATCGTACCAATGACGCCGCCGGTTATGCCTTCCTTCTCGGTATCATCTGCCTGCTGCTTGCCGCAGGCGGTGTCGCACGGCAATCCCAATCAGCAAGGGCGAGCATATGACAGGCGATGATTTTGCCGTTGAACTGGACAAGGTCAGGCTGCGGCTTGGAACACAGGATTTCGACCTCGATTGCACATTCCCGCAGAGCCGAATAACCGCCGTCGTCGGCGCGTCCGGTTCGGGCAAGTCGACGCTTCTCAACCTCGTCGCCGGTTTCGAGGCGCCGGATTCCGGCCGCGTGATGATCGGCGGGCATGACATGACGGCGCTCGATCCTTCGGAAAGACCGGTCTCATCGATCTTTCAGGATAATAATCTGTTTGCGCATCTCGATATCTTCACCAATGTCGCTCTCGGTGTCAGCCCCGGGCTGAAATTGCGGGTGGAAGACCGGGAACGGATTGAGATGGCGCTTGCACGTGTTGGTCTGGCGGGTTTCGACAAACGTTTGCCGGGCACGCTTTCCGGGGGAGAAAGGCAGAGAGCGGCGCTGGCGCGTGCGCTGGTCAGGAAAAAACCGGTCATGCTGCTCGACGAGCCTTTTGCGGCACTCGATCCGGGACTGCGGGCGGGTATGACCTCCCTGCTTCTCGACTTGCATGGAGAAACAAAAAACACGGTGATTATTGTCACCCACCATCCCGAAGACATAAAGAAGCTGGCGCAGCAGGTGGTTTTTCTTGATCGCGGCCGGGTTGTCTATGTCGGCTCGACCGCAGATTTCTTCGCCACACAAAATGTGAAGGCGGTGGACAGTTTTCTGAACGGGTGATCGCCTTATTTTCGACGTGTGCCGCTGGCAATCGCTTTAGATGACTTCAATGGCGCTAATTTGCACTTGCCAGTTTCAAGTTGTTGCCCGAGAAAAGATGGGAATTATTGCGTTCTTCAGGAATAATCCGGACTTGATGGATCGTTTTTACCGTTTCGGCATTCATCGCCCGTTGGGGCGAATCTGTTATTCTGGTCTGCAATTAACGGATGATCAGGAACGTTAGGGGCAGGCATAGAGAATGAGAAATAGCATGACTGCACAGTGGAGGCTCTTCTCCCGTTCAGGCCTTCGCCGTTCGGGCAGGATGGCTGCAGCCTGTTCCGTGCTGACCGCGTCTGCGGTGTTCCTGTCGTCGTGCCAGTCTCTCTTCAGCCCGGCCTACCAGTCCACCCTGCGCCCATCGGATAATCCGCAGACCGTGGAAGAGGTACAGAAGAATGATCCCCGCGCCCAGATGGGCGCTCGCGAGCATCCGCGCATCGTGGCGAGTTATGGCGGTGAGTACCGCGACGCCAAGACGGAACGGCTTGTCGCGCGTATCGCCGGCGCTCTGACCGCCGTTTCGGAAAATCCGCAACAGTCTTACCGCATCACTATTCTCAACTCGCCGGCCATCAACGCCTTTGCGCTGCCGGGCGGATATCTTTACGTGACGCGCGGGCTTCTGGCGCTTGCCAACGATGCTTCGGAAGTGGCCGCCGTGCTTTCGCATGAGATGGGCCATGTCACCGCCAATCATGGCATCGAACGCCAGCGCCGCGAAGAGGCGGAGGTGATTGCCAGCCGCGTGGTTGCCGAAGTGCTGTCGAGCGATCTCGCCGGCAAGCAGGCGCTTGCGCGTGGCAAGCTGCGGCTTGCGGCCTTTTCGCGCCAGCAGGAATTGCAGGCGGATGTGATCGGCGTGCGGATGCTGGGCGAGGCCGGTTACGACCCCTTTGCCTCGCCACGTTTTCTGGATTCCATGGCGGCCTATGCGCGGTTCTCTTCGGCTGATCCCGAAAACGACCAGAGCCTTGACTTCCTTTCCAGCCACCCCAACACGCCGCAGCGCATCGAGCTTGCGCGCCGTCATGCCCGCGCCTTCGGCCAGGACGGCCAGGTCGGCGATCGTGGTCGCGACTGGTTTCTGGATGGCATAGATGGTCTGCTTTATGGCGATAGCCCGCAGGAAGGTTATGTCCGCGGCCAGACATTCCTGCACGGAACGCTCGGCATTCGTTTCGATGTGCCGGAAGGTTTCCTTATCGACAACAAGGTTGAGGCCGTTCTGGCGACGGGACCGGGCGATATGGCCATCCGTTTTGACGGTGTCGCCGATCCGAAACAGACGAGCCTTGCCAATTACCTGACCAGCGGCTGGGTTGCCGGCCTGTTGCCGGAAACCGTCAAGGAAACCCAGATCAATGGTCTGGAGGCCGCGACGGCCCGGGCAAGTGCGGATAAATGGGACTTCGACGTGACCGTCATTCGTGTCGGCCAGCAGATATTCCGTTTCCTGACCGCCGTGCCGAAGGGCAATACGCAGCTTGATTCCATCGCCAATACATTGCGCACCAGCTTCCGCAAGATGACGCCGCAGGAAATCGCCTCGCTGAAACCGCTCAGGGTGCGGGTGGTGACGGTGAAGCCCGGTGAAACCGTGGCGACGATGGCAGCGCGGATGATGGGAACCGACCGGAAGCTCGACATGTTCCGCATGATCAATGCCATGAGCGCCACGGCCACCATTCAGCCGGGCCAGCGGGTGAAGATCATTTCGGAATAAACAAAAACCTCGGATCGCTCCGAGGTTCTGTGGTCAAGCCATCATCCGGCAATCATTGCCACTCACGTACGTCGACGAAATGACCGGCAATCGCCGCCGCCGCTGCCATGGCGGGGGAGACGAGGTGGGTGCGGCTCTTATAGCCCTGACGGCCTTCGAAATTGCGGTTCGAGGTGGAGGCGCAGCGTTCGCCGGGTTTCAGGCGGTCGTCATTCATGGCAAGGCACATGGAGCAGCCTGGCTCGCGCCATTCGAAACCGGCGTCGAGGAAAATCTTGTCCAGACCTTCCTTTTCCGCCTGTTCCTTCACGAGACCGGAGCCGGGCACGATCATGGCCGAAACGGTGGGAGCGACTTTACGGCCGTCAACGATCTTCGCCGCCGCGCGCAAATCCTCGATGCGGCCGTTGGTGCAGGAGCCGATGAAGACACGGTCGATGGCGATATCGGTGATGCGCGTGCCGGGTTTCAGGCCCATGTAGTCAAGCGCACGCCACTTGGAGGCGCGCTTGTTTTCTTCCTCGATATCATCGGGATTGGGAACAATGCCTTCAACGGAGGTCACGTCTTCCGGAGACGAGCCCCAGGAGACGATGGGCGGCAGGTTGGCCGCATCCAGCACCACGACCTTGTCGTAATGGGCGCCTTCGTCGGATTTCAGCGTTTTCCAGTAGGCGATGGCCTGTTCCAGCGTTTCGCCCTTCGGCGAGCGCGGCTTGTCCTTGATGTAATCGAAGGTGGTTTCGTCAGGTGCGATAAGACCTGCACGGGCGCCGCCCTCAATGGTCATGTTGCAGACCGTCATGCGGCCTTCCATGGAGAGCGAACGGATCGCCTCGCCGGCAAATTCGATCACGTGGCCGGTGCCACCGGCCGTGCCGATCTCGCCGATAATGGCGAGGATGATATCCTTGGCGGTAACGCCATCGGGAATTTTGCCGTCGACACGCACCAGCATGTTCTTGGCTTTCTTCTGGATCAGCGTCTGGGTCGCCAGAACGTGCTCCACTTCCGAGGTGCCGATGCCATGCGCCAGTGCGCCAAAGGCGCCGTGGGTCGAGGTGTGACTGTCGCCGCACACGATTGTCATGCCCGGCAGGGTGAAGCCCTGTTCAGGGCCGACGATGTGAACGATGCCCTGGCGTTTGTCGCGCTCGGAATAATATTCGACGCCGAAATCCTTGGCGTTCTGCGCAAGCGCTTCCACCTGAATGCGGCTTTCCTCGTTCTTGATGCCTTCCAGCCGGTCGGCCGTGGTCGGAACGTTATGGTCGACAACGGCCAGCGTGCGGGCAGGCGAATGCACGGGACGACCGGCCATGCGCAGGCCTTCGAAGGCCTGCGGGCTCGTCACCTCATGGACGAGGTGACGGTCGATGTAGAGAAGACAGGTTCCGTCCGGGTCACGATTGACGACGTGGTCGTCCCAGATTTTGTCATACAGGGTGCGGGGTGCGCTCATGGCTCTATGCCTTGTCATGGAAAAGGGTAATCAGGGCTCAGAAAAGTGTGGACAGCGGTGCTGTCAGGCGAGCCTAAGTCGGCTGGTGAGCGCCCCGGAAACGCGCGCAAAGAACCGTGCCGGCAGACGCTTGTGGTCCTGCAGCACATAAACATTCTGCGCGAGACATCCGAATTTAGATCCCATGGCAGCCTTCATAGCAGATCACCGGTTTTACGGCAATATCAATGCGCATAGCATGGAACGCGACGGTCCGGCATTTTCTATGTGCACTGCATCACGGCTGAAGGCCCGCAACGGGCCTGCCCTGCTGTGGTTCTCCAATGGACATGATGCAATGCAACTTGCGTATTTTGCGATGCACATATAGATGGGTTCCCTTATCATTTGCGTTTCGACGAGAAATCGAAGGGAGGGAAAAGCATATGGTATCCGAAAAAGCCCTTATCTCGAAGATCACATGGCGGCTGATGCCGTTTCTTGGCCTTCTCTATCTCATCGCCTATATCGACCGCCAGAATGTCAGCTATGCCAAGCTGCAGATGGTCGACGCGTTGAGCCTCAGCGAATATGCCTATGGTCTTGGCGCTTCGCTGTTCTTCATCGGTTACTTCATCTTCGAAGTGCCGAGCAACCTGTTCCTCAACCGTTTCGGCGCCAGCAAATGGTTTGCCCGTATTCTGGTTTCCTGGGGCGCCGTCACCATCGCGCTTGCCTATACGCAGAACGCCACGATGTTTTACATCCTGCGCTTCCTGCTTGGGCTTTGCGAAGCGGGCTTCTTCCCCGGCGTATTGTTCCTCATGACGCTCTGGTTCCCGCGCGATTATCGCGGCCGCATGATCGGCCTGTTCATGATTTTCAGCGCGCTTGCCAATGCCATCGGCGCGCCGCTCGGCGGCATGCTGCTCGATCTGGATGGTTTCCTTGGTTATGCCGGATGGGAATGGGTATTCCTCGCCACGGGTATCCCGGCCGTCATTGCCGGTATCGTCACCTTCTTTTATCTCGACGATACCCCGGAAAAGGCGAAGTTTCTGACGCAGGATGAGAAGGACTGGTTGAAAAACCGGCTGGCCGAAGAAAACAAGGGCATGGAAGAGCATGCGGAGGACGGCTTCAAGGCGCTGGTCAATCCGCGCGTTCTGTTCATGGCGCTCTGCTATGTCGGCTTTCCGCTGGCGGCCTATGGTCTCAGCTACTGGCTTCCAACCATCGTGAAGAGCTTCGGCGTTTCCAATACCGCCAATGGCTTCATCAACATCATACCCTGGGTGATCGTGGCCGTCGCCCTGTTCGTTGTGCCCCTGGCCGCCGACAAGGCAAAGAACAAGACGCCCTATATCGTCGGTCCTGCCTTCGTCGGCGCCTTTTGTCTGTTGATGTCGGCATTGCTGAACGATCCGGTCTTGCAGTTCGCCTTCCTCTGCATCGCCGCTGCAGGCATCTTCGCCGGCCAGCCGGTGTTCTGGAGCCTGCCCGGCCGCTTCCTCAAGGGAGCAGGTGCGGCCGCCGGCATCGCCGCGATCAATTCCGTCGGCAATCTGGGTGGCTTCGTGGCGCAGAACGTGGTGCCCTGGATAAAGGATCAGACCGGCAGCACCATTGCGCCGATGTTCTTCCTTGCCTTCTGCCTGGCGCTTGCCGGAGTGCTGGTCATCGTTGCAACGCGTAGAATGGGCACTCAGGCCAAGGCGGCTTGACTGGACGATTGCGATAGCTGACGCGATTGCCTACCGTTTCATGAGCAAAAAATTGTGGCCCGGATTCTTCCGGGCCACAATCATTTCAGGCTACGAGAAATGAAATTATCTTTGAGACAATTATGCAGTGAACCAATCGCTACCGGTGAGGTGGACGCCGGACAGAACGATCTTCTCGCCTTTGTGAGCTCCATCGACATTATAGCTTAAGATCGTGTCTGCTTCGTAAGTCGACACCGTCCAGTCGCCAATTGTCGTCCCGACCAGCTTCAGCTTGTCCATAGACGCATTGAAGCCGTTGATGGTGTCGGTAACAATGCTCTTGGCCATATCGCCAAGATTGAAAACGAAGGTATCAGCGCCACCGCTTGCAATGATGCGATCGATACCCGTGCCGCCGGTTACCAGCGAGGAAGCCAGCTTCACTCCGCTCAGGTCGATTTTGTCGTCACCGGCGCCTGCATTGATGGTGACATTGGTGAAACTGCCGTCGGTTACGCCAGCGCCGCCATTCACAGCCTGGGCGAGAATACCGCCCGTACCTTCGGCTGAGGTGTCGTTGAACGACTTTCCTGCCTTGAACGTGATGGTGTCGTTGCCAGCACCTGTGTCGACATTGAAGGCATTTGACCAGAATTTCTCGTTCGAAACGAGAGAGACGGTTACCGTATCGTTACCTGAGCCCGTTGAAATATTGCCACGCTTGGCATTGAGTACTTCAACATTGGATGAACCCGTGCCGCCGAGGTGAACATCGACGTGAACGATATCCTTGAACGAGAGGTTTTCGGATGTGTCGGATTTGGCGAGGACGTTTTTAACGGAATTCCACGCCGTCGTTACGTCGAAATTGAAGCTGTTCGTGTCGGCATTGTATCCGACAGCGATCTTGGCACCCGGGGCGGCCTGAACGATGCCGGAATTGAGCGAGGAGCCGGTCTTGGTCTGCGTAGTCGCTTCATCGAGGAGTTTGTATGTTTCCTGATCGACCAAATTGGTAAGCGAAGCGACAGTGTAGGCGCCACCATTACCGAAAGTTACTTTTAACGCCATTTTACACTCCATAAATTTTGAGAAATCGATGAATTGAAATTAAATTTATAATAAATATTGCGGGTGATATTTAATACGTAAAAAATGATAATACAATATAAGAAATTGTTTTTTTGAATAAAGTGCGTCTTTAACGTGTTGCGGAAATTCCTTTCGTAAAATTATGGGCAATGGAAACTGTTTATTCCTGGACGAAGGTCTTTTTGAGCCTGTCCTGGAACGGCTTCACAAAATAAGAAAGAACACTCCTTTCGCTGGTTTGTATGAACACTTCGGCTGGCATGCCGGGATATAATTTCCCGCCGGGCAGATGACCCATTCCGGCCTTGTCGGGTTTGATGCGCAGCGCGTAATAAGATGATCCAGTTCGGGAATCTGTCTGCAGATCGGGGGCGACGACAGCAACTTGCGCGCTCAAATCCGGCGTCGTGCTTTGATTGAATGCCGTGAAGCGAATGGTTACCGGCTGCCCGACGTAAATCTGATCGATGTCTCGTGGGGTTATGTTGGCCTCGATGGCAAGCTCATCCCGCTCCGGCACCACCAGCATCAGCACTTCACCCGGTTGAATGACGCCATTTATATTGTGCACCGAGAGCTGGTAGATGCGACCGGCAATCGGTGAGCGGATGTCGAGGCGATCCAGCTGGTCGCGCGTTGCCGCCAGCCGCTCTTCATATTCCGCGACGGTCGCTTCGATCGATGTCAGGTCTTTCGTGACTTCCGATTTGCGGTCTTCATCGAGCTGAAGCAATTGCAGGTCCAGTTCGCTCAGCTTGCCCACTGTCTGTGCCCGGGCGGCGATGTATTGGCCCTGCTGACCTTCGAGATTGGAAAGCTGGCGCTTGAGGAGATTGAGGCGCTGAAGTGTGACAAGCCCTTTTTTGAAGAGCTCGTCCGTCTTGGAAACATCTTCCTTTACAATGGCAAGCTCATTGTCCGTCGCCTCCACCTGCACCTCGAGGCCGCGTGCCTCGTCGGCGAGTTGGTCCTTGCGTGTTCCCAGCTGCTTTTTCATGCCGATCAAGGCGTTGCGACGGCTGTTGAAAAGGTTCTGTTCGCTGTCGATAAAGGTCTTGGCTGCCTTCGAACTCGTCAGTGCCGCCAGATCTTCCTGCACGGTGAAAGACGGCGCCTCGGCAATTTCCGCACGCAGACGCGCTCGACGCGAATAAAGCTGCGCAAGCGTATTTTCGACGATTGAGAGGTTGGCCTGCACGACGGTGGCGCTCAGCCGTAACAGGACCTGACCGGCCTCGACCCTGTCGCCTTCGGCGACATTGATCTCGCTGACGATGCCGCCGGAAAGATGCTGGATTTTCTTGGAGTTGCCTTCAACGACAACCCGGCCGGTGGCCACCACTGCGCCAGCAAGCCTTGCAAAAGCCGCCCAGCCGCCCAATCCGACCAGCAGGCCAAGGGCGAGAACGACCACTGCGGTCGAGTGCCTGAGAATGGACGCATTCGTCATACCGGGTTTTTCCGCCTCAACCATTTTCGCTCACCCGGTTTTCAATCTTGCGCGTTTCTTCCTCCTCAGGCACCTGGCGGATGTTCTGCCGCAGGATTTGCGCGAGCACCTCCTCCTTGGTGCCAAAGCGCAGCATTCGGCCGTTGCTCATCACCATCACCAGATTGACGCTTTCGATGGCGCTGGGGCGATGGGCAATGACGACGACAATGCCGCCACGCGCCCTGATGTCGCCAATGGCAGTGCGCAGGGCCGCTTCGCCTTCGCTGTCCAGATTGGAGTTCGGCTCATCGAGAAGGACGAAGAAGGGTTCGCCAAACAGCGCGCGGGCAAGGCCGATGCGCTGTTTCTGACCGCCCGACAAGGCCTCGCCACGGTCGCCAATATAGGTATCGTAACCCTTGGGCAGGTTCAGGATCAGCTCATGCACCTGCGCGGCCTTGGCTGCGGCGACAACCGCTTCCGCTGTCGCATCGCGGTCGAAGCGTGCGATGTTCTGCGCCACGGTTCCGGGCATCAGCTCCACCTGCTGGGGCATGTAACCGATGGATTTGCCGAGAAACTCGAAATCCCACTGGTTGAGCGCGGCCCCATCGAAGCGGACGGAACCGCGTTCATAGGGCCAGATGCCGGTCATCAAGCGTGCCAGTGTGGATTTGCCCGAGGCGCTTGGGCCGATGATGCCGAGACCATCGCCGGCGTTCAGCGTGAAGGAAATATCGGCGACCGTATCGCGCGCGCCATTGGGTGGCCCACCGGTTACCCGATCAACGGCAACGGTATATTTCGGGCGGGGCAAGGAGAGCGGCGGCGAGGGTTCGGGCACCAGCTCCAGGAACTCGTTGACGCGTTTCCAGCCCTGTCTTGCGGTCATGAAGCTGCGCCAGTTTGCAATCGCATGTTCGACAGGGCCGAGCGCCTTTGCGGAGAGGATCGAGCCTGCGATGATGCTGCCCGCCGATGCATTGCCGTCGATGACGAGAACGGCGCCGATGGCCATGACGCCGGATTGCAGCAACAGGCGGAAGGTTCGCGACATGGCGCCGAGCATGCCGGCAGTATCGGATGTTAACAGGGTGATGGCGCGGTATCTGGAATGTAGCTCGTCCCACATGGATGTCACCGCCCCCATCATGCCCATGGTCTTGATGGATTCGATGTTGCGCTGGCTGCTGCCGACAAGGACGTTTCTTTGCCCTCGTGCGGTATAAGCCTGCTTTGTCGCCCTTTCGGTCAGCCAGTTCGTAAGGAGCGTCAGCACGATGAGAACTATAGCTCCGCCGAGCACAGCGAACCCGATCCACGGATGCAGGGCAAAACAGATCAGGAGATAGATGGGCAGCCAGGGAATGTCGAAAAAGGCCGCCGGGCCCGGTCCCGAGAGGAACTGGCGGATCTGATCGAGATCGCCGACGATCTGCAGCCCATCGATCTTTCCCGAGGCAAGGAGCGGCGCACTGATCGACGCCCTGAAAAGCTTCTGATTGAGCGCGTCGTCCATATTGTCCGAAATGCGCGCCAATATACGGCCTCGCAGCGCGTCGAACCCCATCAGAAACGCGTAGAGAACGATCAGGAGAACGACCAGTGCCACAAGGGATGGAATGCTCTTGCTTGGCAAAATGCGGTCGTAAACTTCCAGCATGAAAAGCGAGCCGGAAAGATTAAGAATGTTCATCAACGCGCTGGCGAGACCAGCGGCGAAAAAAGCGGACTTATTTTTTGTTAAAAAAGAATTAAATAAAAACATAATAACACCTGAAACAGCAAGAAAATCGCACAATAAATGCAATTAGGCAATGCTGTTCGAGGATGGGCTAAAACACTCGAGCAAGAAATCAGGCAGGCATTTGTCGCCGGTCGAAATTTGCCGCATCTTTCCGCAAAGGAAATGATTGAAAGAGCTTCGGTATTCTCCGGCCAGCCAATGCTCGCCAAACGCGGCTTTCAAGCCGCATGCGTGCTTTGTTGCGTTATATCCACGCAACAAAAAAGGCGGCCCGAAGACCGCCTTTCAATCAATCCATCGAAATGGAAATCTTATTCCGCTGTGGCTTCCGCAGCCTTTGCTGCTTCTTCCGCTGCCTTGGCTTCTGCGGCTTCGGCTGCTGCCTTCTCGGCGGCGAGAGCCTGTGCTGCTGCTACCTTTTCGGCTTCCAGACGTGCCTTCTCGTCGGCAAGTGCCTGACGCTCGGACTCGTTCAGCTTGCGGGCGCGCGTACCGGTGTTCTCAACGATACGGGCAGCCTTGCCGCGACGGTCGCGCAGGTAGTAGAGTTTCGCGCGGCGAACCTTACCGCGGCGAACGACTTCAACGCCTTCGACCAGCGGGGAGTAGATCGGGAATACGCGCTCGACGCCTTCGCCGTAGGAAATCTTGCGAACGGTGAAGCTTTCGGAAAGACCGCCGCCGGAACGGGCGATGCAAACGCCTTCGTAAGCCTGAACGCGGGTACGGTTACCTTCGGTAACGCGCACGTTGACGCGCAGGGTGTCGCCCGGAGAAAACTCGGGCAGGGTGCGCTTTGCTTCGATCTTGGCGGCCTGTTCGGCTTCCAGCTGCTGAATGATATTGGTCATGTTAACCTCTGATTTCTTCTGAAACAGCCAGAGCGCTCAACGGTTCGTCTGTCGGTCAATGCCTCCAGACCATGCCTTTCGGCAGGAGCGGGTTCGCCATTCTTTGCTTTCGGTTGGGATATTTCCCATTTCCACGCGGGCACATACACGAGGATGCGCCGTTTGTCATCCCTTTCATGACAATATTTTATCAATTACGCGCCGCGTTCCGGCGGTTGCGAAGCGGCGCGCTGGCGGATATGGCATGGGAACCTTGGGAGGGGCCATGTCCATATTCATTATTCTCATGCTGTTCGCCACCGGTTTTCTGTCGGGTGTCGTCAATGCGATTGCCGGTGGCGGCACCTTCCTGACCTTCGGGGCGATGACGCTGGCCGGTCTGCCACCCATCGTCGCCAACGCCACGTCAGCCATCGTGCAGTTTCCGGGCTACATCACCTCCGTGATCGCCTATGGGCCGGAAATCCGCGCCCATTGGCGCGAGGCGATCCTTTTGTCGGGCGTTTCAGTCGTCGGCGGGCTGGCCGGATCGCTGCTGCTTTTGTCGCTCGACAATCCTTCCTTCCGCCAGCTCGTGCCATGGCTGCTTCTTGCGGCCACCGCCGTTTTCGCTGCCGGCCCGTGGCTGCGGCCGAAGGCGAGCGCCGAACGTTCGCCCGGAAATCTGCCGAGCCTCGTCTTTCAGGGTCTCGCTTCCGTCTATGGCGGATTTTTCGGCGCTGGCATGGGCATCATGATGCTGGCCATCCTCGGAATAACCTCGGGCGGCAGCTATCATCATCTGAATGCGTTGAAGAACCTCTTGTCTGTCGTGATCGCCGTCATCGCAATCACGATCTTCGTCAGCGGTGGCGTCGTTTCCTGGTGGGCGGCGCTCATCATGTTCCCTGCGGCCGCACTTGGCGGCTATATGGGCGTGCATACGGCACGGCGGGTGCCGCAGTGGATCATTCGCTGGCTGGTGATCGCCGTCGGGCTGGTGCTGACCGCCTATTATTTCGTCTCGGCCTGAGCCTTTTCCAGAAGATCGGGGCGTCTTTCCTTCGTCAACGCCAGCGCCCGCTCGTGCCGCCATTTGTCGATGGCGGCGTGGTTGCCAGAGGTGAGAACGGCTGGGATGTCGCGGCCTTCCCAGACCTGCGGGCGGGTATAGTGCGGATGTTCCAGCAGTCCGCCCTCGAAGCTTTCATGCACGCCGGAAAGATCGTTGCCCATGACGCCCGGCAGGATGCGGACGATGGCATCAAGAAGCGTCAGCGCCGCCGGCTCACCGCCGGAGAGGATGTAATCGCCGATCGACACTTCCTCCAGCCCGCGCGCCTCGATCACCCGCTGGTCGACGCCTTCGAAACGGCCGCAGACGATGATCGCGCCTTCTCCAGCCGCCAGTTCACGCACACGGTTTTGCGACAGGGGTTTGCCACGTGGGCTCATAAGGAGGCGGGGCCGAGTGTCGCCATCCGGAACATGGTCGATGGCCGCCGCCAGAACGTCGGGTTTCAGCACCATACCGGCACCACCACCTGCCGGTGTGTCATCGACGCTTCTGTGTTTGTCGGTGGCGAATTCGCGAATCTGTACGGCGTCCAGCGACCATTGCCCTCGCTCGAGCGCCTTGCCTGCCAGAGAATATCCGAGATGCCCCGGAAACATTTCCGGGTAGAGCGTCAGAACGGTAGCCTTGAAGGTCATGACTTTATTTCTTGCCGAACGGCGATGCGCCGGTTTCGTCCTTGTCGTCAGGATTGTCGATCAGGCCGGCGGCCATCGGATCGATGAGAATACGACCGGCTTCGAGGTCGATTTCCAGCACGGCCGCTTCCGAAAAGGGAATTAGCGCGGGGCGACGGCCTGCACCTTTCAGCTCCAGCAGATCACCTGCGCCGAAATCATAGACGGCGCTGACGGCGCCATAACTTTTGCCATCGGCATCGACGGCTTCCAGCCCTTCGAGATCGGCATAATAAAATTCGTCATCGTCAAGCTCGTCGTCGGGCAGATTGTCACGCTCGATGAACAGTTCCAGCCCATTCAGGCTTTCCGCCGCATTGCGGTCATTGATGCCCCTGAAACGAACTACGACGACGTTCTTGCCCTCGCGCACTTCCAGAATTTCGAAAACACGGCCATCGGCGGTAACAAGGTTGCCATAATCGCCGAGCGCCATCGGATCGGCCGTATAGGTGCTGACACGGACTTCGCCGCGCAGGCCCTGTGCGCCGCCGATCTTTGCCATGAGTACCGGGTTTTCCAGCTTTGCCATCGGGCCGTCCGTCTTCTGGTGTTGGTTGCGTCAGCTTTACGGTTTGTTGACGCCAAAATAAACAAAAAACGGGCGGCATGGAAAACCACGCCACCCGTTCCTCAAAAGTTTCCGTGCAGATTATTCTGCAGCAGAAGCTTCCGCAGCAGCAGCGGCTGCATCTTCAGCCTTCTGCTTCTTTTCAGCAACGCGCTCCAGGGCGCGCTTGCCCGGCTTTGCCTTTTCCGGGTTGCTGCGAGCGGCGCGCTCGGCAAGGCCGGCTTCTGCGAGGAAGCGCAGAACGCGGTCGGTCGGCTGTGCGCCCTTGGCGATCCATTCCTTGATGAGGTCAGCCTTCAGCTCAACGCGCTGCGGGTTGTCCTTGCCGAGCATCGGGTTCCAGGAACCGACCTTCTCGAGGAAACGGCCGTCGCGGGGCGAACGGGCGTCAGCAACGACGATCTGGTAATACGGGCGCTTCTTGGAACCACCGCGTGCGAGACGAATTTTCAGTGCCATGTTATTTACTCCTTAGGATGGCTTGTCCGCCGTTCAGGCGGTCTTTTCGGTGCCGCCATGTTCGGCGGCGATTGCTTCATGATGCCGGATGACTTCCTTGATGATGAAGTTCAAGAACTTCTCGGCGAAATCCGGGTCCAGATTGGCATCCTTCGCCAGGCGGCGAAGGCGTTCGATCTGGTATTCCTCGCGCGCCGGGTCGGCCGGCGGCAAATTGTACTTTGCCTTCAGCACGCCCACCGCCTTGGTACAGCGGAAACGTTCGGCAAGAATGTGAACCAGTGCGGCATCGATATTGTCGATCGACTGGCGGTATTCGGAAAGCTGGGCTTTCACCTCTGCATTGCTCACTGGTGTCCCCCTCACTTCTTTTTCGGAAAGCCGGGCAGGCCCGGCATGCCGCCAAGACCCGGCAGCTTGGCGCCACCCAGACCCGGCAATCCGCCCGGCAGACCGCCAAGACCGGGCATTGCGCCCGGCTTGCCGAGACCGGCGGCTTCCGCCTGCTTCTGGAGCGCCTCGAGCTGCTTCGGATCGATGTTCGACAGGTCAGGCATGCCGCCGCCAAGGCCACCGAGGCCCATCTTGCCGGCAAGGCCGCCCATCATCTGCTTCATGATGCCGCCTTTGCCCTTGCCGCCCATGGCCTTCATCATGTCGGCCATGCCGCGATGCATCTTCAAGAGCTTGTTGATTTCGGCGGCATCCGTGCCGGAACCGGCGGCGATGCGCTTCTTGCGGCTGTGTTTCAGAATATCCGGATTGGCGCGCTCGGCCTTGGTCATGGACGAGATGATGGCGATCTGGCGGTCGAACATCTTGTCGTTCATGCCGGCCGAAGCCATCTTGTCCTTCATGCCGGCCATGCCGGGCATCAGCCCCATGATGCCGCCCATGCCGCCCATCTTTTTCATCTGGGCAAGTTGGTCGGCGAGATCGTTGAGATCGAACTTGCCCTTGGCCATCTTCTCGGCCATGGCGCGGGCTTTTTCCGCATCGATGTTTTCGGCGGCCTTCTCGACCAGCGAGACGATGTCGCCCATGCCGAGAATACGGTCGGCAATACGGCGCGGATGGAACTCGTCGAGTTCGTTCATCCGCTCGCCGATACCGATCAGCTTGATCGGCTTGCCGGTGACGGCGCGCATGGAGAGAGCCGCACCGCCGCGTCCGTCGCCATCCATACGGGTCAGCACGAGGCCGGTGATGCCGACGCGCTCATCGAAGTTGCGCGCCAGGTTGACGGCGTCCTGACCGGTCAGCGAATCCGCGACCAGCAGGATTTCATGCGGGTTGGACTTCTTCTTGATGTCGGCCATTTCCAGCATCAAGGGTTCGTCGATGTGCGTGCGGCCGGCGGTGTCGAGAATGACGACGTCATGGCCGCCGAGTTTTGCTGCTTGCACTGCACGCGCGGCGATATCGGTCGGCGACTGGCCGGCAATGATCGGCAGCGTGTCTATGCTCGTCTGGACACCAAGCTGGCGAAGCTGTTCCTGGGCGGCCGGACGACGCGTGTCGAGAGATGCCATCAGCACCTTCTTCTTATCGCGGTCGGTCAGGCGCTTGGCGATCTTGCCGGTGGTGGTGGTCTTGCCCGAGCCCTGCAGACCCACCATCATGATGACGACGGGGGCGGGGGCGTTGAGATCGATGGAGACGCCTTCGGTGCCGAGCATCTCGACAAGCTCGTCATGCACGATCTTGACGACCATCTGGCCGGGCTTGATCGACTTCAGGACGGCGGCACCAACAGCCTTTTCACGCACCCTGTCGGTGAAGGAACGCACGACTTCCAGTGCAACGTCCGCTTCCAAAAGCGCACGGCGAACCTCGCGCAGGGCGGCGGCAACATCGGCTTCCGTCAGCGCGCCACGGCCGGTCAGTCCATTCAGAATGGAACCAAGGCGGTCCTGGAGGTTTTCAAACATCGTTTCTTCCTTCTTCGTTCCGGGGTTTCCGAAACGTCGGTGCTTTCGCTGCCAAAAACAAGACGCAAAGCCAAAAAGCACCCGAGGGCGCATCGCGCTGTCGGGTGTTGACCTCCGGGATCTCTTTATACCTTTGCGGGTCCCGGTCGGCGGCTTGGAGTCATGAAACTGCCAGCTGATGGGCGGGATAAACAGGAAAGCGCAGGAAAAGTCAAGGCGCCGCGGGTTTGCGGCCGAAAAGGCCCGCATTTCATCTTTGCGTGATTGGCCGCAGGCGGCCATTGGCGGCGCTTGAACGGGGACCTTTCGCTCCTTATACCTTTGTCATGAAACGTCGAAACTTCTTTCGTTTTTCCGCTCTTGGTCTGCTCGCGCTGGCGGGTGGGGGCCTCTATGCCCGCCGTTCGAACGCGAGCGCCTATTATAGCGGCCCGATCTCCGATCATTTCGACGGGGTGCGCTTCTTCAATCCCGGCGGTTCGCCGCCCGGCAATTTCATGGGCCTTATGAAATGGCGCTTCAATGGCGAGCGCGCCACATGGCCGGAAAGCTATCCGAGCCCTTTTCCCTTCGCAAAACCGGAAGCCCGGATCGAAGGCAGGGACATGCGTGTCACCTTCGTCGGCCATGCCTCGTTTCTCATCCAGACGGCGGGGCTGAATATTCTCATCGATCCGGTGTGGTCGCAGCGCACCAGCCCGTTCAGCTTCGCCGGTCCCAAACGGGTCAATGCGCCCGGCATCCGTTTCGAGGACCTGCCGCCCATCGATCTGGTGCTGGTGACGCATAATCACTACGACCATCTGGATATGGAAACGCTGAAGCGCCTGCATGTCGCGCACAAGCCGCTCTTCATCACGCCGCTCGGCAATGACGCCATCATCCGTACCGGGGTCGAGGCGGCGCGTATCAAGGTGGGCGACTGGGGCGATGTGGTGGAGACAGGGCCGGTTAAAATCCACTTCGAGCCGTGCCATCACTGGTCTGCCCGTGGCCTGAACGACAGGCGCATGGCGCTATGGGCTGCCTTCGTCATCGAAACGCCCGGTGGCAAAATCTACCATATCGGTGACACCGGCTTCCATGAAGGTCTCAATTATCACGCGGCGCGCAAGAAGCACGGCGATTTCCGCCTCGCAAACCTGCCCTTCGGCGCTTACGAACCGCGATGGTTCATGAAGGGCCAGCACCAGAACCCGGCGGAAGCCGTGGAAGGCATGAAGCTTTGCGGTGCGGCGCATGTCTGCGGGCACCATTGGGGTACGGTGCAGTTGACGGATGAGGCCGTGGATGCGCCGCTTGCGGCCCTGAAGGTCGCATTAACAGAGCAGGGGGTGGAGGAGAGCCGTTTTCGGCCGATGCGCCCCGGTGAGGTCTTCGACGTGCCTTCCGCCTGATCGCTGCCGCGTTTGCGCCGTAACAGTCTGGTAATTTGCTGCCCTTTCCGCCATATAGGGCGAAAGCGCGGGGAAATCCCCTATGCAATCCGATTTTCAGACGGTTTTCAGGTTTAGGGCAATGGTGGATACGGTCGAATTTGCGAAGATGAACGGGCTTGGCAACAAGATCCTCGTTGTCGACATGCGCGGCCGTAAAGATATGGTCACGCCGGAGGCGGCGATTGCGCTGAACGCCGATGCTGCCACACAGTTCGACCAGATCATGGCCATCCACGATCCGCGTGTCAGTGGCACGGATGCATTTATCGACATCCTCAATTGCGATGGCACGAAGGCGCAGGCTTGTGGCAATGGCACGCGCTGCGTGGTGCAGGCGCTGTCGTCCGAAACGGGCAAGACCAGTTTCACTTTCCAGACGGTGGCTGGCATCCTCAACGCCGTCGAACATGAAGACGGCATGATTTCCGTCGATATGGGCCTGCCGCGTTTCCGCTGGAGCGATATTCCTCTTTCGGAAGAGTTCCACGATACCAGCCGTATCGAATTGCAGATCGGGCCGATCGATGCGCCGATCCTGCATTCGCCGGCCGTGATGTCCATGGGCAATCCGCATGCGATTTTCTGGGTGGATCGCGATCCGATGGAGTTCGATCTCGAACGTTTCGGGCCGCTGCTCGAAAATCACCCGATGTTCCCGGAAAAGGCCAATATCACGCTGGCGCAGGTGATTTCCGACAGCGCGCTGCGCACCCGCACCTGGGAGCGCGGCGCTGGATTGACACTCGCCTGCGGTTCGGCCGCCTGCGCCTCAGCCGTTTCCGCTGCCCGCACCGGTCGCACCGGCCGGGAGGTCACCATCGATGTCGCCTCCAGCCCCATCCGTGTGCCGCTGACCATCGAATGGCGCGAGGATAATCATGTCATCATGACCGGCCCGGCCGAATGGGAATGGTCGGGTTCCGTCGATCCCGTCACTGGCGGTTGGGCGCGGGATGCGGTCGAGCGGGGGGCTGTATGAGCGGCGTCGAGGTCATAACCTTCGGCTGTCGTCTCAACACCTATGAATCGGAAGTGATGCGGGCGGAGGCCGAAAAGGCCGGGCTTAACAATGCCGTGCTGGTCAATACCTGCGCGGTGACCGGGGAAGCGGTGCGTCAGGCCCGCCAGGCCATCCGCCGGGCAAGGCGGGACAATCCGCATGCCCGTATCATCGTTACCGGCTGCGCCGCCCAGACCGAGAAGCAGACCTTTGCCGAGATGCCCGAGGTGGATGCGGTGCTGGGCAATGAGGAGAAGCTGAAAAGCGCCTCCTATCGTGCGCTGCCGGATTTCGGCGTTTCGGCGGAAGAAAAGCTGCGCGTCAACGATATCATGAGCATCAAGGCGACCGCGCCGCAGATGGTGAAGCACATAGACGGGCATGTGCGCGCCTTTATTCAGGTGCAGAACGGCTGCGATCATCGCTGCACCTTCTGCATCATTCCCTATGGGCGCGGCAATTCCCGCTCCGTGCCGATGGGGGCCGTGGTGGATCAGGCGCGCAGGCTGACGGAAAGCGGCTATTGCGAGATCGTGTTGACCGGGGTGGACGCCACGAGCTATGGCGCGGACCTGCCGGGCGAGCCTTCCCTCGGTTATCTTGCCAAGACATTGCTGAAGCAGGTGCCGGATATTCTGCGTCTGCGGCTTTCCTCCATCGACAGTATTGAGGCTGACCGCCATCTGATGGATCTTGTTGCCGATGAGCCGCGTTTCATGCCGCATCTGCACCTGTCCCTCCAGCATGGCGACGACATGATCCTGAAACGCATGAAACGCCGCCATTTGCGGGCTGATGCCATTCGCTTCTGCAACGAGGTGCGGTCGCTTCGGCCGCATATCGCTTTCGGCGCGGATATGATCGCCGGTTTTCCGACAGAGACGGAAGAGATGTTCGAAAACGCCGCGACGCTTGCGGAAGAATGCGGCATTTCCAGCCTGCATGTCTTTCCCTACAGCCCGCGTGCGGGGACGCCCGCGGCACGCATGCCGCAGCTCGACCGGGCTTTGGTGAAGGAGCGGGCGGCGAGGCTTCGGGAGCGCGGCGAGGCGCTGAAGCTGGCGCATCTGCAAAATATGGTCGGTTCGGTGCAGACGATCCTCGTTGAAAACAACGGTTTCGCGCATACCGACAATTTCACGCTGGTGGAGGCGTCGCATCTTGCTCCGCGCACTCTTGCGCAGGTTGCGATTACCGGCCACAACGGCAAACATCTGAACATGAAGCTTCTGGCGGCGGATGCGGCCTGAGGCGGCACAAGAGAAAAGACACGGGAACGACCATGGCCCTCGGCTTCATCAAAAAAGTCTTTTCGTTCGGCAAGGACAAGGCCGAAACGAATGACCGGCCGCAAGAGGACGCCGCACCTGAGCGCGGCAATGAAAACGCCTCCTTCGAAGCGGCGCTAAGCGACGCCGAAGCGCATGGCCCTGTCGATAAGGACCCGGTTTCCGAACTGGAGATGGAGACGGCCGGCGGACCAGCCCCGGACGAGGCGACGGACGTGGTCCTTTCCGACGATGACGAGGAAGAGGACGCACCGCTTCTGCCCGGTGCCGAGCTTTCCGGCGATATGGGCGTGGTGCCGCTGTCGTTGCTACAGGCGGAAGCAGCCGCCGAAGAGCAGGTCGAATCTGCCCCCGAGGCAGCGGATGTCGTGCTGGATGCGGATGCGATGGATGCGCTGCTTGACGAGGCCGAAGCCGCGACTGCCGCCGAGCCCTCCGCTACACCGCCAGCTCTACCAAAGGGTTTTTCGTCCGCCAGTGAGCGGCAGGAGCCTGCCCCTGCCGCACCGCAGGTAAAACTGACATGGTTTCAGCGCCTGCGGGCAGGGCTTGCCCGTACATCGTCGCAGCTGACCACACAGATTTCGGCGCTTTTCACCAAGCGCAAGCTGGATGAGGATACGCTCGATGAGCTGGAGGATCTTCTCATCCAGTCGGATCTCGGCGTCGAGACTGCCATGCGCATCACCGGCGCCCTGTCTTCCGAGCGTTACGGCAAGGATGTGAGCGGCGAGGATGTGGCGCGCATCATGGCGGGCGAGATCACCAAGGTCCTCAAGCCTGTCGCCAAACCGCTGGAACTCGATCTTTCACACAAGCCGCATGTCATTCTCGTTGTCGGTGTGAATGGTACGGGCAAGACGACGACTATCGGCAAGCTTGCCGCCAAGCTTTCCGGCTCGGGTCTCAAGGTCATGCTGGCGGCAGGCGATACGTTCCGCGCGGCGGCCATCGAGCAACTCAAGATCTGGGCGGACCGCACCGGTTCGCAATTCATTGGCACCAAGCTTGGCGCAGATGCGGCCGGGCTTGCCTATGATGCCTATGAGCAGGCGCGGGCGCAGAAAAGCGACGTTCTCATCATCGATACGGCTGGCCGCCTGCAGAACAAGACGGAGCTGATGGCGGAACTGGAAAAGATCGTGCGCGTGCTTGGCAAGCTCGATCCGGATGCGCCGCACACCGTGCTGCAGACGCTGGATGCGACGACCGGCCAGAACGCCATGAACCAGGTGGAAATATTCCGCAATGTCGCGGGTGTTTCGGGCCTGATTATGACAAAATTGGATGGCACGGCGCGGGGCGGTATCCTCGTTGCCATCGCTGCCAAACACAAGCTGCCGGTTTATTTCATCGGTGTGGGTGAAGGTGTTGATGATCTGGAGCCCTTCGAGGCGGAAGATTTCGCCAAGGCCATTGCGGGAGTTTGAGTATGGATATTGAAAGCAATTCCAAGGAAAGCGAAAAGATGGTGGCGGAAATCAGCCCGCTCCTGAAATTCGTGCTCGAACTTGGCCCGCTCATGGTATTCTTCTTCGCCAATTCCCGCGGCGAATGGCTGGCCTCCACTTTCCCCGTGCTGACGGAGTTCGGCGGGCCGATCTTCATCGCCACTGGCCTGTTCATGATCGCAACAGCTTTGGCGCTTTCCGTCTCATGGGTGCTGACGCGCAAGTTGCCGATCATGCCGCTGATATCGGGCATCGTGGTCTTCGTGTTCGGCGCGCTGACGCTTTGGCTGCAGAACGATACTTTCATCAAGATGAAGCCGACCATCGTCAACACGCTGTTCGGTGTCATTCTGCTCGGCGGCCTGTTCTTCGGGCAATCGCTGCTCGGTTATGTCTTCAATTCGGCCTTCCGGCTGACGGATGAGGGCTGGCGCAAGCTGACGCTGCGCTGGGGCATATTCTTCCTCTTTCTTGCGGTGCTGAATGAGGTGGTGTGGCGCATGTTTACCACCGACACCTGGGTTGCCTTCAAGGTGTGGGGCACGATGCCGATCACCATCATCTTCACCATGGCGCAGATGCCGCTCGTCATGCGCCATTCGCTGGAACCGCTTAACAAGGACGAAAAATGACCGTTGCAGAGATGTCGGCTTCCCGTTCGCGCTCGCTCAAATGGTTCAGCGTGGCCGCCGGGCTGCTTCTCCTGCAAATCGTCATCCTTTACGCCATGGGCCGCATTCCGATCTGCGAATGCGGTTATGTGAAGCTGTTCGAGCCGGGCGTAAACACGCCGGGCAATTCCCAGCATCTGGCCGACTGGTATACTCCCTCGCATATCATTCACGGTTTCCTGTTCTACTGGTTCGCCTGGCTGCTGTTCCGCAACAGGTCGCTTTCCATGCGGCTTTCGCTTGCGGTTCTGGTGGAAGCGGCATGGGAAATTCTTGAAAACTCGCCTCTCATCATCGATCGTTATCGGACCGCGACGATGGCGCTGGGTTATACCGGCGACAGCATCCTGAACTCGGCGATGGATACCGTCTTCATGGTGCTGGGTTTCCTGTTCGCCGCCCGTGTGCCGGTGTGGCTGACGGTGGCAATCGCCATCTTCTTCGAAATCTTCACCGGCTGGCTGATCCGTGACAACCTGACGCTGAACGTGGTCATGCTGCTTTGGCCCGTGGACGCGATCAAGGAATGGCAGAACGCGCTCCCGCAAATGTGAACGGGTTTTCCGGGGCCACGGGCCGAAAGGCACGGAAGCCGCGCAATATATGCAGGTTTTCTTAATGGCATTGCGGTAGTGTCAGGCAAAGGCTCGTATCTCCCTCCGGCAGAACCCATTGCAAGACAACTTCGCCTATCTTCTCCCCTTCATCATGCTGACATTCGGCGTGGTGTTCCTGTTCCTGCAAAGGATCGGCCACGCTTCCGCCCGCTATTGGGGTATAGGATATCTTTCGGCGGCCTTCGGTTTTGCGACACCTTTGGTGCTTGGCGGCCTGCCCTTCGAAATACAGGCGATTGTTTCGAACCTGTTGTTCTTCTCCGCCTTCTTCCTCTATGGCCACGCTCTGCTCGTCCATTTCGGGCGGCCGCTTTATATCACGGGCAGGCTGTCGATCGTGGTTGCCGCGGTTTTGCTGGTCTCTTTCCATGTTTTCGTCACACCGGATCTGAAACGCGAACTCGTCATCGGCGATCTCGTCTGTGCCCTTTTGCTCGCGATTGCGGTTTGGCTCGTGCGAAAGCGCCCCGTCGCGCTTGCCGACAGGCTGATGGTGGGAATTGCCTGTCTTGTGGTGCTGGAGACGCTGGTGCGCATCGGCATGCTGCTGGTGATGACGCCGAGCGGCTCGATGATCGAGCTCAGCGAATTCTTCGAATCCGACTATGCTTTCTACATGCAGCTTGCCGCCAGCATCTTCGGCTTCCTGCTGGCGCTCTCCGTGCTCGCGAGTCAGATTTCCGTCACCGTCGACCGGCATCTGCATGCGGCAGAGCATGATCCGCTGACGGACGTGCTGAACCGGCGCGGCTTCGACCGCCGAGTTCCCGATTTTCGTAACGATATCCCTGAGGGTGTGGTCATCGCCTGCGACATAGACCACTTCAAGCGTATCAACGATGTTTACGGTCATGCGGCTGGAGATATCGTTCTTATCGGTCTTTCCGATCTGCTCAGGCGCAATGCGCCCGAGGATGCGCTGGTGGCGCGCTTTGGCGGTGAGGAGTTTGTGGTCTTCCTGCCCGGCCAGACAGCTGCCGCAGCCGGCCAGCTGGCCAATGCCATGCGGACAGGTCTTTCGTCGCTCGATTGGCGCAACCGGGGTGTAACCAGCCAGATCACCGCGAGCTTCGGTGTCTCGGCCGTCGCGAGGGGAGATCATTCCATTCATGACGCCATCAAGCGGGCCGATGACGGTCTCTATGCCGCAAAACGCGGCGGTCGCGATCAGGTGGTGCTGGAAGGCATACGTCTGCCGGCTGAAGGCCCTTCGCTGAGGGTCGTTACCAAGGGGTGATGCCTTACCGAGCGCGTTATTTCCCGGCTGCGGCCGCAATGGCTGGCAGCAGATCGCGCTCGACGCTGCGGGCATCGAAGGGGCCGACCTTTTTATAAAGGATCGTGCCATCCTCACCGACCAGATAACTCTCCGGAATGCCGTAGACGCCCCAATCTATCGCGGCCTTGCCGTTCGGATCGACGCCTATCGCAGCAAAGGGATTGCCGAGCTCGCCGAGGAAGCGCAGCGCATTATCCTGCTTGTCCTTGTAATTGATGCCGACTACGGTGATGCGGCTGTCTTTTGCCAATTCCTGAAGCAGCGGATGCTCCTGCCGGCAGGGAATGCACCAGGAGGCGAAGACGTTCACCAGAGTCAGCTTGCCCTTGATGGCGGCATCGGTCAGCGCCGGCAGGTTGGAGCCTTCCAGCGGCGGTAGCGACAGGGTGGGCGCCCTGGTGCCGATCAGCGCCGAGGGAATGGCGCTGATATCCAGCCCGTTCACGTCCTGGTCGTAAAGCATCTTGCCGGCGACGAGGGCGAAACCGCCGAACAGCAGCAACGGCAGCAGCGCAAGCGCATAGCGTGCACGGCCTGTCGTTTTGGCCTTGGTGTCCCGGTCAGCTTGCGTCATTGCGCGTCACCTGCGGAACCGGCTCTCGCCCTGCGGCGCACGCCGGATGCCTCGAGTTCTTTCAATTCCCGTTTGCGTGCCTGACCGTCCACGACGACCCAGGCGATGAGACAGAGAACGACAAGGCCGGTCGCCGCATAGGACATGCCGATATAAAAGGCGTGCGTCATTACCTCAGCCCTCCCGGTTCGCCATGCGCGCCGCGAGACGCCGTTGCGCGGCCACGCGCCGACGCCAGATTTCGTTGCGCATGGCGGCGATGTGCAGCGTGAAGAACAGCAGCGTGAAACCGACGGCCATGGTCAGCAGCGGCCAGAGGAATTCCGCATCGATGGCGGAGCCGCCCATGCGGATGACGCTTGCCGGCTGGTGCAGCGTGTTCCACCACTCGACCGAAAATTTGATGATGGGGATATTCACGAAACCGACGAGGATCAGCACGGCGCCGACACGGGCGGCTCTCGACGGATCGTCCATGGCGCGGTTGAGCGCGATCAGCCCGAGATACATCAGGAAAAGCACGAAGACGGAGGTCAGCCGTGCATCCCACACCCACCAGGTTCCCCACATGGGCTTACCCCAGAGCGAGCCGGTGACGAGTGCAATCAGCGTGAAGGCCGCGCCGATGGGGGCAGCGGCCTTGTGGCTGACATCCGCCAGCGGGTGACGCCAGACGAGGGTGCCGATGGCGGAGACCGCCATGACCGAATAACACATCATGGCGAGCCACGCGGACGGTACGTGCACATACATGATGCGTACCGTGTAACCCTGCTGGTAATCGCCTTCCGTCGTGAACGACAGATAGAGGCCGACGGCCAGCACCAGCGCCGTCAAAGCAGCGAGCCAGGGCAGAATGCGCGCCGCCAGCGCCAGAAACCGGGTGGGATTGGCGAGATCACTAAATTTGGTGATGGTGAAGGTCTGCTCGTTCATGCCGTTTGTGTAACCCGAGAATGGCCGCCCCGCAATTGATCCCTGTCAATCGGGGATCGTCTGGCGTGGTTTCCTCAATCCATAACATTGCGCAGCGCCAAAGCGGCGAAGAAAGGTCCGGTCACGGCTGAAAATAACGTGATCGCACACAGAATGAGAAATGGCGGCATGAAGGGCGCCGGGTCCTGCACCGCCGCATAGGAGGCGCTGACGCCGAAGATCAGCACGGGAATGGCGAGCGGCAAGACGAGGATGGACACCAGAAGCCCTCCGCGCGGCAGGGCAACGGCAACCGCCGCCCCTACCGCGCCGATGAAGGTGATGGCGGGCGAGCCGACGAGAAGGGTTAGCATCACGGCGCCGATCGCCACTTCGTCCATGTTCATGAAGAGGCCAAGCAGAGGGGAGGCAAGCACCAGTGGCAGGCCGGTCGTGACCCAGTGTGCCAGGCATTTCACGAACACGGTCAGGACCAGCGGGGTTTCCTGCATCAGGATCAGATCGAGGGAGCCGTCATCCCGCTCGGCCTGAAACAGCCGGTCGAGGCCGAGAAGGGCGGACAGTAGCGCGCCGATCCAGACGATAGCGGGACCGATGCGGGCGAGCAGGTTGAGATCGGGGCCGACGCCGAAGGGGATGACGGCAACCACTGTCATGAAAAACAGCACGCCGATCAGCGCGCCGCCGCCGGCGCGGATGGAGAGTTTGATATCGCGGAGGAGGAGGGCGGTCATTGGGATGCCCTCGAGTTCGCGGCGTTACCCCCCTCTGCCCTGCCGGGCATCTCCCCTACAAGGGGGGAGATCGACCTGCGGCTGGGTCTCGTCCATCTCAAAATTTGAGAATGGAGTGGCGGAAGGGCGTCTTGCCAATCTCCACCCTTGTGGGGGAGATGCCCGGCAGGGCAGAGGGGGGTATGCCCCGCGCACATCGCCCTCATGCCCAAGCCCCCACACCCGCAAACCCCGTCATCCGCAATTCCCGCGCGTTCTCCAGCCCCAAAGGCTGATGGGTAGCGGCCAGAACGATGCCGCCTTTCCCGAGGTGGTTTTTCACGAGATCGGAAAACATCCCGTCCGCAGCCTTGTCGAGCGCCGCCGTCGGCTCATCGAGAATCCACACCGGTCGCCATGCAATCAAAAGTTTCGCCATGGCAAAACGCCGCTGCTGGCCGGCGGAGAGATAACCGAAGGGCAGGTGGGTAATGCCGGCGAGGCCGACGATCTCCGCCGCCTCATCGATTGCCATGCCCGCGCCGCCGGAAAAATCGCTGAGGAAGTCTTTCCAGAACCGGAGATTCTCCGAAACGGTCAGTTCGGTTTTCATCGCATTGCGATGGCCAAGATAATGGCAGGCCTCAGACGGGCGCATGTCAGCGTCTATTTCTTTGCCGGCTATCTTTATTCGTCCCTGTTCGGGCCGCAGCAGGCCGGCCACCGTGCGCAGCAGGGTGGATTTTCCTGAACCGTTGCGACCGGTCAGCACAAGAGCCTCACCGTCGCTTAACTTGAAGGAAATATTCATGAATATGAAATCTTCGCCGCGTCGCACGCCAAGATTTTCCGCCGTCAAATCCATGCTGCGGTTCCGATTACGATTTCGTCGTCTCGATCATAAAAAAATCGATTAGGTTCGTTGAATGGTCTGGCACGTTTTAGAGAAATTATCTATATGGGTGTCAACACGCCAGCGGCCGGCGTGAACATCATCTTGCGCCGGACTTGACGATTGCGAGGAGCAATTTTCACGTGCGGACAGCGGAAATGGTCGTACCCGCATCCTGATGTGCATGAGTGCATAGGTGTCCGCACGCACGTGTTGGCTATCAGAGTAAGCGGGGTTTTTATCCATGCCCAAATCACTCGACAGTTTCCAATGTCGTTCCGTCCTTACCGTTGACGGTAAGGAATACATCTATTTCAGCCTTCCCAAGGCTGAAGCCAATGGCCTGAAAGGCGTTTCCAAGCTGCCCTATTCCATGAAGGTTCTCTTGGAAAACCTGCTGCGTTTCGAGGACGGCCAGTCCGTCACCAAAGAACACATTCTGGCGGTTTCCGAATGGCTGAACAACAAGGGCCTGACCGAAACCGAAATCGCCTATCGCCCCGCCCGCGTTCTGATGCAGGACTTTACCGGCGTTCCCGCCGTTGTCGACCTTGCCGCCATGCGTGACGGCATCAAGGCCCTTGGCGGCGATCCGGAAAAGATCAACCCGCTGGTTCCCGTCGATCTCGTCATCGACCATTCGGTCATCGTCGACGAATTCGGCACGCCGAGCGCCTTTGCCCGCAACGTCGAGCTGGAGTACGAGCGCAACGGCGAGCGTTATCGCTTCCTGAAGTGGGGCCAGCAGGCGTTCAAGAATTTCCGTGTGGTTCCGCCCGGCACCGGCATCTGTCACCAGGTCAACCTCGAATATCTCGGCCAGACCGTCTGGACGAAGGAAGAGGATGGCGAGACGATTGCTTATCCGGATACCTGCGTCGGCACCGATTCGCACACGACCATGATCAATGGTCTCGGCGTTCTCGGCTGGGGCGTTGGCGGTATCGAGGCTGAGGCGGCCATGCTTGGCCAGCCGGTCTCCATGCTTCTGCCCGAGGTTATCGGCTTCAAGCTGACCGGCAAGGTGAAGGAAGGTGTGACCGCGACCGACCTCGTGCTGACCGTGGTTCAGATGCTCCGCAAGAAGGGCGTTGTCTCCAAATTCGTCGAATTCTTCGGCCCCGGCCTCGATTCGATGTCTCTGGCCGACCGCGCCACCATCGGCAATATGGGCCCGGAATATGGCGCGACCTGCGGCTTCTTCCCGGTCGATAGCGAGACCATCAATTACCTGACCATGTCCGGTCGTGCCAAGGATCGCATCGCGCTTGTCGAAGCCTATTCGAAGGCGCAGGACATGTGGCGCACGGGCGACGGTTCCGACCTCGTCTTCACCGACACGCTGGAACTCGACCTTGGCGACGTCGTGCCCTCCATGGCGGGCCCCAAGCGTCCGGAAGGCCGCCTGCCGCTCGAAACCATCGCGCCGAATTTCGCGACGGCTCTTGAAAACGACTATAAGAAGCCCGGCCAGCTTTCGAGCCGTTATGCGGTCGAAGGTGAGGCTTTCGATCTCGGTCACGGCGATGTGGCGATTGCCGCCATCACCTCCTGCACAAACACTTCCAACCCCTCGGTTCTCATCGCTGCCGGCCTTCTCGCCCGTAACGCTGTCGCCAAGGGGCTGACCTCCAAGCCATGGGTGAAGACGTCGCTTGCACCTGGATCACAGGTGGTTGCCGAATATCTCGACAAGTCGGGCCTTCAAAAGGATCTCGATGCGATCGGTTTCAACCTCGTTGGCTTCGGCTGCACGACCTGCATCGGCAACTCCGGCCCGCTGCCGGCGCCGATCTCCAAGACGATCAACGACAAGGGCCTGATTGCGGCCGGCGTTCTCTCCGGTAACCGCAACTTCGAAGGCCGTATCTCGCCTGACGTGCAGGCGAACTATCTGGCCTCTCCGCCCCTCGTCGTCGCTTACGCTCTTGCCGGTACGGTCCAGAAGGACCTGACCAAGGAGCCGATCGGCAATGATAAGAACGGCAACCCGGTCTATCTCAAGGATATCTGGCCGACCTCGAAGGAAATTCAGGAGTTCATCCTGAAATACGTCACGCGCGAGCTTTACGAGACGAAGTACGCCGACGTCTTCAAGGGTGATGCCAACTGGCAGGCCGTTCAGGTGCCGCCGGGTCAGACCTATGCCTGGGACGACAACTCGACCTATGTCCAGAACCCACCCTACTTCGTGGGCATGGGCAAGACGGGCTCGGGTCTCAAGAACATCAAGGGCGCGCGCGTTCTCGGTCTCTTCGGTGACAAGATCACCACCGACCATATTTCTCCGGCCGGTTCGATCAAGGCCGCTTCGCCTGCCGGTGCCTATCTGACGGAGCATGGCGTCGCCGTAGCTGACTTCAACCAGTACGGCACGCGTCGCGGCAACCATGAAGTGATGATGCGCGGCACCTTCGCCAATATCCGCATCCGCAACCACATGCTCGGCCCGAACGGCAAGGAAGGTGGCTACACCATCCATTATCCGTCCAAGGAAGAGATGTCGATCTATGACGCGGCCATGAAATACAAGGCGGAAGGCGTCCCGCTCGTCATCTTCGCCGGTGTCGAATATGGTAACGGCTCGTCCCGTGACTGGGCGGCGAAGGGCACCAACCTGCTCGGCGTCAAGGCTGTCATTGCGCAGTCTTTCGAACGTATCCACCGTTCGAACCTCGTTGGCATGGGCATCGTTCCCTTTGTCTTCGAAGAAGGCACTACCTGGGCGAGCCTCGATCTCAAGGGTAACGAAACCGTCGAGATCGACGGGCTCGAAGGTGAAATCAGGCCGCGTGAAAAGAAGATCGCCAAGATCACCTATAGCGACGGTTCGGTGAAGGAAGTTCCGCTTCTTTGCCGCATCGATACGCTGGACGAAGTGATCTACATGAACAACGGCGGCATTTTGCAGACCGTTCTTCGCGATCTGGCCGCATAAAGCTTCAATAATCGAAGACGCCGGGAGAAATCCCGGCGTCTTTGCATTTCATGGTCTCTTTTTTTGTGATTGTCGCTCACCCCTTCGTGACTTTCTATTGAAGGGCAATAGACGTTATTTTCCGGTTTGCATCCCGGCAGGATTGATCGCATCAATTCGTCTGGATCTCTTCCGGACAAAGGTTTTTGTAATGCCGCTGAAATTCCCCCTGTCGATATGTCTTCTCGGCACGTTCCTCGTCACCTCCGCGCAGGCGCAGGAGGCCGTGAAGGGCGTCGTCGAATTGTTCACGTCGCAGGGATGCTCATCCTGCCCGCCGGCCGATGAAGCCCTGCGCAAGATGATCCAGAAGGGCGATGTCGTCGGTCTTTCCTACCATGTCGATTACTGGAACTATCTCGGCTGGACGGATTCGCTGGCGTCTAAGGAAAATACCGACCGGCAATATGGTTACATGCGCGCGCTCGGCCGCAACGGGGTCTATACGCCGCAGGCCATTCTGAACGGACGCGACCACGTCAAGGGTGCCGATGTTCGCGGCATCTATGACAGGCTGGATGCGTTCAAGCGCGAGGGCAAGGGACTGAACGTGCCGGTCTCGTCGAAATTTGCCGGTGATGAGGTGGAGATCGATATTGGCGCCGGCAGCGGCAAGGCCGATGTCGTCGTCGCCTATTTCACGCGAGAGCAGACCGTGGATGTGCAAAAGGGCGAAAACCAGGGGAAAAAAATGTCCTACTGGCACAGCGTCTATGATGTGCAGACGGTCGGCATGTGGGATGGTTCGCCGATGACGGTGAAGCTTCCGGCGAGCGTGGTGGCCAAGGTGAAAAAGGGCGGCTGCGCCGTGCTGTTGCAGACGGCCAATGCCGGCGGCGATCCCGCGGCAATCGTCGGCGCAAGTATCCTGCTTGGAAATGAAAACCCCTGATCGCCTGTCGGGCGATGGAAGATCCGGTCCGGGCATTGGGGGCTGGGGGTAAAGGGTCAATGCACCGGACCGGGTCATCTTGGTGCCTAGGCATCAATTGACAATAGGACTATTCCACCCAATTCGGGCCATGGTTTGACCGAAATACGGCAGCCCATGCGAAAATGGCTGCCTAAATGGTTACCATTTTTAACCCCTGCTTTTGCCGTTGGCAGCGCTCGTCGGAGAATCGGCGGGCGCAATTCTGCGCTGACGTCTTCCGGTTACTCTGCGCATCGAACGCTTGTTGAACCTTTCCCGGAATTCCCTGCCCTATCCGCCATGCCGGTGCAAAGACTTGCAATTTCGCCCTCTCAGGCTCACACTGCATGGATGATTTGGGTGGAATCGGAGGTATTGGATGACCGATCAACCGGATGTGCAGCAGGTGCAGACCGCTTCACGTGACAATTCCACCGTTATCGATCTCCGCGAATATAAAAAGAACAAGGACCCTTTGCCGGTCACCTTTCACCGCCGCGAGCTGGATGCGATCCTGCGCATCTATGGCCGCATGGTGGGAGAGGGTGAATGGCGTGACTACGCCATCGATCACCTCAAGGAAAAGGCGGTATTTTCCGTGTTCAAGCGTTCAGGTGAAATGCCGCTTTTCAGGATCGAGAAAAACCCCAAGCTGGCTGCGAAACAGGGAGCCTACTGCGTGGTGAATACGGATGGCCGCATTCTCAAGCGAGGACATGAGTTGCCGCAGGTTCTGAAGGTCTTCGACAAGGTTTTGAAGCTCATCGAGTGAGCTTTCGCAAAAGCGGACTGCCCGCCTCTGGCGGATAGGGCTAAAGAATCTTTCCGAATAAAAAGGCGGCCGAAGGGCCGCCTTTCATATGTCTGGCAATCGAACCCTTAACCTTAGTCGTCGCGGTTTCCGAGAAACTGCAGGAGGAAGGTGAAGAGGTTGATGAAGTCGAGGTAGAGCGTCAGTGCGCCCATGATGGCCTTACGGCCAGCGACGGCAACATCGTCAGCATCGAAATACATTTCCTTGATCTTCTGGGTGTCGTAGGCGGTCAGGCCTGCGAAGATCAGCACGCCAATCGCGGAAATCGCGAACTGCAGCGCGGAGGACGCAAGGAAGATGTTGACGATCGAAGCGATGATCAGACCGAACAGGCCCATGATCAAGAACGAACCCATGCCAGACAGGTCTTTCTTGGTCGTGTAACCGTAAAGCGAGAGCGCACCGAACGAGGCCGCGGTCACGAAGAAGGTCTGCACGATGCTCTGGCCGGTGTAGACCAGGAAGATCGAGGAGAGCGAAACACCCATCAGCGCGGCGTAAACCCAGAACGTCGTCTGCGCAGCGGAAACGCTCATGTTCTGGATGCGGAAGCTAAGGAAGAAGACCAGTGCCAGCGGAGCGAGCATCACGACCCAACGAAGCGGCGACGCGAAAAGCAGCTGCTGGACAGCCGGATTGGAAGCGGCAAGCGTATAGGTGCCGAACGCTGCAACGCCGGTGATGACCAGAGCCAGCGCCATCAGGTTATAAACCTTGAGCATATAGGCGCGAAGACCTTCATCGATCATCGCACCAGACTGTGCACGCGTCTGCGCCATGCGATTCTGGTAGTTATTGAAGTCAGCCATTGTTTCCTCTTTTGAGCTCCGTGATTGCTACGGTGTCGGGATACCTCCCGGGCGCCGCTGCGGAGCTTCAGCAAGCCTGATCAAGAATATGATGGCAGAACGTGTTCTATACAAGGCCTTTTCCAGCTGAAAAGACACCATATGCGCGAAAAGCGCTCACGTTTTGGCGATCATTACAAAGAATTAATCGTTAAAGTTAAGCGGTGCACAACCGACGATCATTCACCGGCCTGCCGGAGAACCGGGGCTGCCTTCTGCCCGAGAATCCGCCATGTGCCGATGAGGCCGATGCCCACCGTCATGACGAGGGCGATGACGAGCGTTCCGATCGCCACATCCGGCAGGAAGCTGGAGGGCAGCTTCATGATGCGGGCGATCACGAACCATGCGGAGACGCCGCCGGCGAAAAGTGCGAAGACGGCGGTGGCGAGGCCTAGCATCATATATTCGTAGGAGAAGGCGCGGATGAGCAGGTTTCGTGTGCCGCCCAGCGTTTTCAGGATGACCGCGTCATGGGTGCGGGCGCGGTTTCCGGCGGCAAGAGCGCCGGCGAGAACCAGGACGGAGGCGATGAGGGCGACGGCGGCGGCGGCGCGAATGGCGGTGGCGAGCTGGCCGACAAGCCGGTTGACGACGTCGAGCGCATCCTTCACGCGCACGCTGGTGATCGTCGGAAAGGCGTTGGTGACAGCGCGCAATATGCGGCCTTCGTCGGCGGCGGTTGCGGAGGGGTCGGCGAGTGTCGCCAACCACGCATGCGGCGCGCCGCGGAAGGTGTTTGGCGAAAACACCATGACGAAATTGATCGACAGGGATTCCCATTCGACATTGCGCAGATTGGCGATCCTTGCCGTTATGCTGCGGCCGAGCACGTTGACGGTCACCGTGTCGCCAATCTTGAGACCCAGTTCCCCGGCTTCCTCGGCCGCGAAGGAGACCAGCGGCTCGCCGCTATAGTCCGGTCCCCACCAGCTTCCTTCTGTGAGAGTCGCGTTTTCGGGAATATCCTGCGAATAGGTGATACCCCGGTCGCCGCGCAGCACCCAGCGTCCGGCTGGAGGCACCTCCATTTTCGTGACATCCTCGCCGTTGAGCGCCAGGATGCGGCCGCGCAGCATCGGCACTTCGGTCAGCGCGCCTTCCGGCGCTTCCCGCTTCAGAAGATCGCGGAAGCCCTGAAGTTCGCTGCCCTGAATATCCACGAAGAAGAAATTCGGTGCGCGGTCCGGCAGGCTGTCCGTCAGTTCGCGGCGCAGATTGCCGTCTATCAGCGTGAGCGTCACGAGCAGGGTCAGGCCGAGGCCGAGCGAAAGGACGACAGACGGGGTGAGCGCGCCCGACCGGTGAATATTGCCGATCGCCAGCCTGAGCGCAGCCGAATGAACGCGCGGACTACGCTTGGCGATAGCCTTCACGCCGGAGGCAACGAGCCTCAGCACCACGAAGGCAAAAGCGATGGCGGCAAGGAAGACCGAGGCGATGAAGCGGTCTTCCGCCGAAAGGATGGCCAGCGCGGCGAGCGCTGCCAGCAGCAGGCCGGTTGCGGCCAGATAGGGCCAGGATGGCCAGCTTCCCTCCTCGAAACCCTGTTCGCGGAAAAGCGCCGTTGCCGGCACTTCGCGCGCCTGGCCAAGCGGCACGATGGCGAAAGCGAGCGTTGTCAGGAGGCCGAACAGGGCGGCGAGACCGAGTGCGCCGGGATAGAAGGCAAGCTCCTCCGGCACGGGCAACACGCCCTCCAGAAACCGCATGGCGATGAGAGGCGCGATGGCGCCGACCACGAGGCCGATGACAATGCCAACGGCGGCAATGAAGGCGATCTGGAAAAGATAGGTCATGGTGACCACCGAGGCCGGTGCGCCTAAGCATTTCAACGAGGCGATGGTGGTGCGCTTGGAATCCAGAAACGCGCGAACGGCATTGGCAACGCCGACACCGCCGACGATGAGGGCGGTGAGGCCCACCAGCGTCAGGAATTGCGAGAAGCGATTGACGTTTTCGGTGAGCGATGGGGCCGCCCGGTCACTGGTGCGGATGGACCAGCCGGCATCGGGAAAGGCCTTGTTGGCCGAATCGGTCATCGTTGACCGTGCCGAAGGATCGTTCAGCCTGATCTTGTAGGCATGCTCGACCAGACTGCCGTTCTGAACGAGACCCGAGGCGAAAAGGGCGTCGCGGCTGACCATCAGTCGTGGAGCAAAACCGAAACCGTCGGAGAGAGCATCCGGCTCGTCGACCACCGTGCCGGTCAGTTTCAGCTTGACATTGCCGAGCAGGATTTCATCGCCGACCTTGGTGCCGAGCCGTTCCAGCAGAAGCGGCGCGGCAATGGCGCCGTAGGTGTCGACGTTCCCGGCCAGAAGCTCATTCAGCGGTCGGTTCGGCTCGGCAACGAAGGTGCCATAGAGCGGGTAAGCGCCATCGATAGCCTTCACTTCCGTCAGGGTCTGTTCGGACCCGTCGGCGAGGCGCGCCATGGAGCGCAGCCCGGTGGAAACCGCGACGGTTCCGAGGCTGTCGAGATAGGCCCGCTCTTCCTGTGTCGCTTCCCTGTTGCGCAGTTCGAAACGCACATCGCCCGCCAATATGGACTGACCTTCCGTGGCGATGGCGCTGGTCACCGCGCGCGAGACGGAATTGACGGCGGCGATGGCGCCGGTTCCAAGCGCGATGCAGGCGAGGAAAATGTAAAAGCCGCGTAACCCGCCGCGAATTTCGCGCCGGGCGAGCCTTGCGGCGTTTCTGATATTGGCAAGAGACGGGATAATGGATCCGCTCATGCCGACACCGCCCGCGCCATATGGGAGGTGGCGCTGTCGCCCTCTATCTCGCCGGAGCGGACCTTGATCTGGCGCGAGCACCGGGCGGCAAGCGACGGATCGTGGGTGACGAGGATCATCGTCATGCCGCGTTCGGCCTGTTTGGCAAAGAGAAGATCGGCGATCTGCCTGCCGGTATCGGTATCGAGATTGCCGGTCGGTTCATCAGCAATCAGCACGGCCGGTGAGGGGGCAAGCGCGCGGGCGATGGCGACACGCTGCTGCTCACCGCCGGAGAGCTGGCCGGGATAGTGGTTGAGACGTTCGCCGAGACCGACGGCGACGAGCTCGCGTCTGGCGATCTCGAAGGGGTTGGGTGTGTTTGCCAGTTCGAGTGGAACCGCAACGTTTTCCAGCGCCGTCATATTGGCGATGAGATGGAAGGACTGGAAAACAATGCCGATGTTGCGGCCACGAAAATCCGCCAGCGCGTCCTCGCCGAGCTTGTGCAGTTCCGTATCCGCGATGATGATTTCACCGCTATCGAGCCTCTCGAGACCGGCAAGCACCATCAGAAGCGTCGACTTTCCCGATCCGGAGGGGCCGACGATACCAACCGCCTCGCTCTCTCCGATTGAAAGATCGATGTTCTTGAGAACGTGAACGGAGGCGGCGGCATTGCCGAGCGTGAGGTCAGCTTTCTTCAGCTCTATGATGCTTTTCGTCACAATTCTCGTTCCTATATAGGGTGATGAAAACGGTCTGGCGGTCGATGCGGTCGGTATTTCAGACAATGGGAACCAAGTTAGGAAAGCCGTGATGAGATTTAAAGCTGCCCTGTTTCACTTCATCGTCATTTTTGCCGCCGCCTTTTCCGCAACTGTTGTTATGGCTCAGGAGCGGACATTGCAGCTGGTCGGACTGGGCGACAGCCTGATGGCCGGCTATCAGCTTCCCCCCAACGACAGCTACACCGCACAGCTTGAGGCTGCATTAAAGGGCAAGGGCGTCAACGTCGCCATCGCCAATGCCGGTGTGTCCGGCGATACCTCTTCCGGCGGTCTGGCGCGGGCGGAATGGTCGGTTCCCGATGGTACAGACGGGGTCATCCTGGAACTCGGCGCCAATGACGCTCTGCGCGGAATTCCCCCGGAACAGACCGAAAAGAACCTCGACACCATCATTTCCGGTTTTCAGAAGCGCAACATAGCCGTGTTGCTGGTCGGCATTATGGCGCCGCCGAATATGGGCGATGATTATGCCAGTCGCTTCAATCCGATCTTTCCGAAGCTCGCCGAAAAATACAACCTGCCGCTTTATCCCTTCTTTCTGGACGGCGTGGTGACGGATGATGCGCTGAAGCTGGACGACAAGATGCACCCCAATACGAAGGGTGTGGCGATGATGGTCGAAAAATCTTTGCCGGCTGTTGAAAGCTTCATCACGACAATCGGTGCGCAAAAAAAATAAGCACTTGCGCCCGCCTGCATTGCGTGATTCGCTATGCTTGTTCTGCCAAGAGATTCGGGGAGCTCGCCATGCCGAGACTGTTTACCGCCCTCGAAATTCCGCGCAATGCGGCTATGAGCCTCTCATTGTTGCGCGGTGGTCTGCCGGGAGCCCGGTGGATCGATGTGGAGAATTATCACATAACCCTGCGTTTTATCGGTGACATCGACGGGCGGACCGCCGATGAGGTTGTTGACAGGCTGGACCGGATCGAAAGGCCGGAATTCCAGCTCAGTCTCACCGGTATGGGGTCCTTCGGTTCCAAGAAACCGCATTCCATCTGGGCCGGGGTTTCTCCCTCGCCGGAAATGCATGCGCTTCAGGCGGAAATCGAGCGGATCTGCCAGAGGATCGGTCTCCCGCCCGATCCGCGCAAGTTCATGCCGCATGTCACGCTGGCGCGGTTGCGCTCCTCCCGCGTGGACGATGTGGTGCAGTATCTTTCCGGACGCGGCAACTTCCGCACCTCGCCCTTCACGGTCGGCCGTTTCGTGCTGATGTCGTCGAAGGAATCGGTGGGCGGCGGACCCTATATCGTTGAAGAGGCGTTTCCGCTTCACGAGGCGCGGTCCAGCTCCATTTTTTCGAGCAACGATCTGCATCCTGCCAAAAGCATGTTGTAGACCTTGAGGAACCCGTCCTCGGCCCCGTAATAGGGATCGGGGACGTTCTCGCGACGGCCAGTGGCATAGTCCATAAAGAGATGGATCTTGTGTCGCTGTCTTTCCGGGCTCGATTGCTGCAGGTTCGCCAGATTGTTTTCGTCCATGGCGAGTATCAGGTCGAAGGTCTCGAAATCCGCAGGGGTGACCTGTCTCGCCCGCTGCCTGGAAATATCGACGCCATGCCGTCGCGCCATGGCAATGGATCGCGGATCGGGTGCGTCACCCGCGTGCCAGCCGCCGGTGCCGGCGGAATCGATGGTAAGCTGAGCAGACATGGCTGCGCCGTTGGCAAGGTGTCTCAAAACCCCTTCGGCCAGCGGTGAACGGCAGATATTGCCCATGCAGACAAAAAGAATAGCTGTATGTTTCATGGAATATGCGTCGATCCGGTCGTTGAAGCGTTAATGGGTCTCAAGCGGAGGCAAGTTCATGAAATATCCCAGACTCGAGCCGGATGCCATCCGGCAGGCCCTGTCGAAACTCGAGGGCTGGTCCCTGCGCGAGGACGGGGCGGCGATCATCCGTTCCTTCAAGTTCTCCAGCTTTGCGGAAGCCTTCGGTTTCATGGCCGAATCCGCACTTGTCGCGGAAAGGCTCAATCACCATCCCGAATGGTCCAATGTCTATTCGCGGGTCAAGGTCTGCCTTACCACCCATGATTCGCAGGGTGTGACGGAGCGGGATTTTCTTCTGGCCGAGGCCATGCAAAAGGCGGCTGCGGGCCGAAGCAATTGAATGGCGGACCTTAAATCCCATATAATAGCCGTGACCGGAGGACCGTCGATCATGGATGATGTGAAAATCGGTGAAATTCTTCTGCCGGGTGAAACCGACAGGCAGCAGGAGCGCGAGACTGTGGTGCGGGCGAAATTCTGGCCCAAGCTGAAGCGCGTGATGTCGAAGGTGCCTTTCGCACGCGATGCGGCGGCTGCCTATTATTGCGCGATCGACCGCGATACGCCGCTGCGCGCCAAGGGTATCATTCTGGCGGCGCTCGCCTATTTCATCATGCCGATGGATGCCGTGCCGGATGTGCTGGCCGTTATCGGATTCACCGATGATATTGCCGTCATCACGGCGGCGCTCGCCATGATCCGCGCCCATATCAAGATGGAGCATTACGAGGCGGCTGACGCCATGCTGAAACGGCAGCAGGAAGCCGGGTAACGCCTCTGTGATCTGGCTGTTCGGGTGAGCCCGACGGGCGACAAATTCTTGCCTGAATTTATGTGTCATACACACGGAGGAAGGGTGTTTCGCGCCCTTCTCCTCAGGGCGTCGGGAGTCGCCAATCTGTAACACCGCAAGACGTTTCCGGCATTTTATGCGTGTTGTTGACGGTTTGGTAACTGCTTCCCGACCACAATGAGAAAAGACGATCCGCACCTGAACGTGGCCGATCCAGAAACTGGGCTCGCCGATGCTTCGGGCCAATGGAAGACAATAACCCGGCAGGAAATTCTATGTTTGTAAGAAGTGTAGCAACCGCAGCGGCCATTTTGCTGACCAGCGTCGGCGTAGCATCTGCACAGTCGCCCACGCGCATCCAGCAGTTCAATGCATGGGGTGCCTATTCGTACAAATCGGGCAACAGCACCGTCTGCTACGTTCTTTCCATTCCGACCGCCAAGGAACCGGCAAGCGTCGATCACGGCGATATCTTCTTCATCGTCTCGCAGCGTCCGGGCCAGAACATTTCCTATGAGCCGCAGGCCATGGTGGGTTATCCGCTGAAGCAGGGTTCCAAGGTCAATGTGACGATCGACAACAAGAACTTTGTCATGTTCACCAAGGACAAGGCAGCCTGGGTTGAAAACGCTGCTGAAGAACCGGCACTCGTCGCCGCCATGAAGGGCGGCAAGTCGATGACCGTCAAGGCAGTTTCCGGCCGTGGCACCGCGACCTCCTATTCCTATTCGCTGTCGGGTATTTCGGCGGCTCTCAAGCAGATCGAGAGCTGCAAGTAACCCTGACGCTTTATCGCATTCGACAATGGCCGGTCATGGACCGGCCATTTGCGTTTTTGCTTGTTTGATGCTAAAGGCGCGGCAACGTTGACAGGCGGACGCGCGAAAAGTGCTCCGCCTTTGATTTTCTCGACATGCAGACGATTTTCCGCCTATCCGACAGGCTGGTCGTGCGATGCATGGAATGGTGGGATAGCGTGATGTCCGTAATGCAAGCCCCTGCCGGCCTGGCAGTCAAAACCCCGCTGATCGCCAATAGCGATCTGATGTCCGGCAAGCCGTCGCTGATCGGCCTGACGCGTGAGGACATGGGCGAGGCACTGGCCGAGATCGGCGTGCCGCAGAAGCAGGTGAAGATGCGCGTCAGCCAGTTGTGGAACTGGCTTTATGTGCGCGGCGTCTCCGATTTCGACAATATGACGAATGTCGCCAAGGAGCTTCGCGAGAAGCTGAAGGCGGCCTTCACCATCGCCCGCCCGGAAATCGTCGAGGAGCAGATCTCCAATGACGGTACCCGCAAATGGCTGATGCGGTTCCCGCCGCGCGGTGCGGGACGTCCGGTCGAAATCGAGACGGTTTATATTCCCGAAGAGGGTCGCGGCACGCTGTGCATTTCGAGCCAGGTGGGCTGTTCGCTGACCTGTTCCTTCTGTCACACCGGCACCCAGCGCCTCGTGCGCAACCTGACGGCTGAGGAAATTCTCTCCCAGCTTCTGCTGGCCCGTGATCGGCTCGGCGATTTTCCCGATGGTTCGACGCCGGTTGGCGCTTATGTGCCGAGCGAAGGCCGCAAGGTCTCCAACATCGTGATGATGGGCATGGGCGAGCCGCTCTATAATTTCGAGCATGTGAAGACCGCGCTTCTGATTGCCACCGATGGCGATGGCCTGTCGCTCTCCAAGCGTCGTGTCACGCTCTCCACCTCGGGTGTTGTGCCGGAAATCTTCCGCACCGGCGATGAGATCGGCGTGATGCTGGCGATTTCGCTGCATGCGGTGCGCGACGAGCTGCGCGACATGCTGGTGCCGATCAACAAGAAATATCCGCTGAAGGAACTGATCGAAGCCTGCCGCAAATATCCGGGCCTCTCCAACGCCCGCCGCATCACCTTCGAATATGTGATGCTGAAGGATGTGAATGACAGTCTGGAAGACGCCAAGATGCTGGTGCAGCTTCTGAAGGGTGTTCCGGCCAAGATCAACCTCATTCCGTTCAACCCATGGCCGGGCACGAACTATCAGTGCTCGGACTGGGCGCAGATCGAGAAGTTCGCCGATTTCATCAATCAGGCGGGTTATGCTTCGCCGATCCGCACGCCGCGCGGCCGCGATATTCTCGCTGCCTGCGGCCAGCTGAAGTCGGAATCCGAGCGCATGCGCAAGACCGAAAGGTTGGCTTTCGAGGCGATGATGATCGCCAACCATGGCGCGGATGACTGAATAAGCCGCAATTGCCGCCTGAAAGCTTGTTTTGCAGCGGTTCTCCGATTGATTTCGGGCTGTCTTGTTCCTAAGAAGACGAAAACAGGGAACCAACAGGAGGATATCCATGCGCGCATTCATTCTGGCTCTCGCTGCCGCGAGCGCCCTCGTTCTGCCGGCCAAGGCTGAAAACGTCACCGTCGCCGTCACCGCCATCGTTGAACATCCGGCGCTTGATGCCGCCCGTGATGGTGTCAAGGCCGCGCTTGCCGAGGCTGGTTACAAGGAAGGCGAGAACCTCAAGTTCCTTTATGAGTCCGCGCAGGGCAATCCCGGCACCGCGGCGCAGATCGCCCGCCAGTTCGTAGGCGATGCGCCCAACGTCATCGTGCCGATCTCGACGCCGTCCGCGCAGGCCGTCGTTGCCGCCACGCGCGACATTCCGGTCGTCTTCACGGCGGTTTCCGATCCGGTCGGCGCACAGCTCGTCAAGGACATGCAAAAGCCCGGCCGCAACGTGACCGGCCTTTCCGACATGCTGCCGGTTGGCGAACATCTGGCGCTCATCAAGGAAATCTCGCCGAACGCCAAGTCGATCGGCTTCATCTACAATTCGGCCGAGGCCAACTCCGTTTCGACGCTGGCCCTCTTGAAGGCCGAAGCCGAGAAGGCGGGTCTCAAGGTTGTTGAATCCGTCGCCACCAAGTCCGCAGAAGTGCAGGGCGCAACCCGCGCACTGGTCGGCAAGGCCGATGTGATCTACGTTCCGACCGACAACACCATCGTTTCCGCTTTCGAAGCGGCTGCCGGCGTTGCATCCGAAGCCAAGATCCCGCTTTACGCCGCCGATACGGATTCCGTCGCCCGCGGTGCGGTTGCCGCCCTCGGTTTCAACTATTTCGACGTTGGCAAGCAGACCGGCGCCGTCGTCGTCCGCATTCTCAAGGGTGAAAAGCCGGGCGATATTCCGGCAACCGTTGCTGTCGGCACTGATCTGGTGATCAACAAGAAGGCCGCCGAAAAAGCTGGCGTTACCTTCCCGGAAAGCATCACCAAGCGCGCCACCAAGGTCATCGACTGAACCGAAACCAGACTGAATAACGGGCGGCGGCAAATTCGCCGCCCGTTTTACGTGGCACGAGATGGTGCCCGTCTCCGCCTGATGGCGGCAATAACAAGGACATTACCGTGAGCCAAATCGCCTTCTGGGGTGCCGTGGAGCTGGGACTGGTCTTCGCTTTCGTGGCGATCGGCGTTTATCTCGCTTTCCGGGTGCTTGATTTTCCTGACCTGACCGTGGACGGTTCGTTTCCGCTCGGCGCCGCCGTGGCTGCCGTGCTGATCATCGCCGGTCTAAATGCCTGGGTTGCGACGGCGATTGCGATGGTGGCCGGTGCCGCCGCCGGCATCGTGACCGCGACGCTCAACGTTCGTTTCAAGATCCTCAACCTGCTTGCCTCGATCCTGACGATGATCGCGCTGTTTTCCGTCAATCTGCGCGTGATGGGAAAGCCGAATGTCGCGCTGCTCAATCAGGATACGATGATCTCGCCGTTTTACGGCCTCGGCCTGTCGGAATATCTGGTGCGGCCGCTGTTCGTCGGCGCGCTGGTGCTGATCGCGGTCATTCTGGTCTGGCGTTTTCTTGAAAGCGATGCGGGCCTTGCCATGCGCGCGACGGGTGCCAATGCCCGGATGGCGCGGGCGCAGGGCGTGAAGACCGGCAACCAGATTTACCTCGGCATGGCGCTTTCGAATGCGCTGGTCGCTCTCGGCGGCGCGCTGTTTGCGCAGACCAACGGCTTTGCGGATGTGACCTCCGGTGTCGGCACCATTGTCGTCGGCCTTGCCGCCGTCATCATCGGCGAAACGCTGTTCGGCGCGCGTGGCATTCTGATCGCGCTGATCGGCTGCGTTTTCGGCTCCATCGCCTATCGTCTCGCCATTCAGCTTGCCCTGTCGAGCGATGTGCTGGGCCTCAAGGCGTCCGATCTCAATTTCGTAACGGCGGTATTGGTGGCAATCGCATTGATCCTGCCCCGACTGCGCCGCGGGGGAGCAACATCGTGATTTCCCTTTCCGATATCCAGGTTGTCTTCGGTCGCGGCACGCCGCTGCAGAAGCAGGCGCTCTCCAAAATCGACCTCACCATCGACGATGGCTCCTTCGTCACCGTCATCGGTTCCAATGGCGCCGGCAAATCGACGCTGCTCGGCGTTCTGGCGGGCGATGTCTTGCCGACGGCGGGCAAGGTGATGATCGGTGGCGCCGATGTTACCCGCAAACCGACCGCCAGCCGGGCTGGGCGGGTGGCGCGGGTGTTTCAGGACCCGCTGGCGGGCAGCTGCGGCGCGCTCACCATTGAGGAAAATCTGGCGCTGGCAGCTTCGCGCGGCGAGCGTCGCGGCCTTCTGCCGGCGCTTGGGCGCGGCCGTCGGGATTTCTTCAAGGAACGCATTGCCTCGCTCAATCTCGGGCTGGAAAATCGTCTGAAGGACCGTATGGACCTTCTGTCCGGTGGCCAGAGGCAGGCGGTCTCGCTCGTCATGGCGACACTGTCCGGCTCGGATGTGCTGCTGCTCGATGAACATACGGCTGCTCTCGATCCCGGCATGGCCGAATTCGTGATGGAGCTGACCCGTAAGGTCGTGTCGGAGCGCAAGCTGACGACGCTGATGGTTACCCATTCCATGCGTCAGGCGCTGGATTATGGCACTCGCACGATCATGCTGCATGCCGGTGAGATCGTGCTCGACGTCTCCGGTGACAGCCGCAAGGATCTCGAGGTCGAGGACCTGATTGACATGTTCCGCAAGATACGCGGCCAGAAGCTCGACGATGATGAGTTGCTGATCGGTTGATTGTAAAAAGGCGCCGTAAGGCGCCTTTTTTGTTTGCCGTCAGCGCGCCTGCGTGAAGAAAATCTTGACGGCAAAAAGCGAAAAGACGCCGGCGATCGTATAATCCAGTCCGCGCAGAATTTTCCGGTTGCGTTGCAGCCAGGCTGAAAGAACATCTGCGGCGATCACGATGCCGATGCCGATCGGCAGCGCGACGATGATCGACCAGATGCCGAGGAAGATCAGCTTGCCGCTTACATGCGGGTCGGATGCGCTGACGAATTGCGGCAGAAAGGTCATGAAAAAGATGATGATCTTCGGGTTCAGCAGGTTCACCCAGATGCCGTTCAACAGCGCTGATTTCAGCGAGGACTGCGCTTTTTCGCCGGTGCTTTTCACCATCACGAAATCCGAGCCCTTGCGGATCGCCTGAATGGCGAGCCAGACCAGATAGGCGGCCCCGCCGGTCTTCAGGATCATGAAAGCCGTCGGCGAAGCGACGATGAGGGCGGCGACGCCGAAGGCGACGAGCATCGTGTGCACGGTAATGCCGATATTGGTTCCCAGAAGCGTCATGAAACCCGCCGTCCGGCCCTCGCGCAGCGAGCGGCTGATCCACAGCGTCATGTCAGGCCCCGGCGTCACCGCCAGAAGCAGAATGGCGATGGTGAAGGCGATCAATGTTGGCAGGCCTGGAACGAAATCCATCGCGGCACCCGTAAATCTGGAGGTTGCCGTGCTTAACGCGATTTCGCGTTTCTGCCAATGTTTTTGAGCGCCAGTGCATCGGCGCGAGAGGCCGCCGCAACGGTCACATCGCGGCGGCCCGGAACATTCAGTTTTTCAGGAAGCTGGTGAAGGCGGCGGAATATTCCGTGTGCCAGCGCGACAGCGGCGGGCGGTTCTGGACGATGTCATAGGCCGCCCAGAGAATGCGTTTTTCATCCGTCGGGCGGTCCACCTCGCCATCCGGGCAGAGAATGTAGAAATCACCGCGGCCGATGCTTTCGACCATGAAGTCGACGGTCTGTTCGCCGGTCCATGCGCCCTCCGGCTTTTCCGTTCTGCCATGGGCGGTGAGGCCGGTGAAAACGTAACCGGGGATCAGCAGATGGGCGGAAACCGAGCCGTTCGGAATATTGCGCAATTCGTGCTGAAGCGCTTCCGTGAAGGTTTTGACGCCGGATTTCGAGACGTTGTAGGCGGGATCGCCGGGAGGTGTGGTGATGCCCTGTTTCGAGCCGGTATTGATGATGAGTGCCGGCTCGCCATGGGCGATCATGCCCTGGCCGAAAACGCGGCTGCCGTTCACGACGCCCATCAGATTGACGTTGATGATTTTTTCCCAATTGGCCTGCGGCCCGAAGATGGCGCTGCCGGGCTGGATGCCGGCATTGTTCATGAGGACGTGCACGCGGCCGAAACGCTGGATGACGGCGCGTTCCAGCGCCTCAAGCTCATCGAGTTTCGAGACGTCGGTCGGGATGGCGACGATCTGCGCTTCGCCGTCCTTTGCGACGGCCAGGATATCCGCATGGGCTGCGGCAAGCCTGTCGCCGTCGAGATCGACGAGCACGACACTCATGCCGAAACCGGCGAATTTGCGGGCGGCGGCAAGTCCGATGCCGGATGCCGCACCGGTGATGACAGCGACATTATCTTCCTTGAATGCGGGGTGGATGGTCGTCATAGGTTTCTCCTTCGCGTCGTTTCGGCTGTTTCCAGCGGTTTGCAACGTTGCCTGAACCTGAGTGGCTTCATTCACGGTCTTCAAGTCGATCGCGCCGCTTATGATAAAGCGCGAATTTTCATAATGCATGTGACAATTGCTTCGTTCCCATCGATGCGCCCGGTCATCGACCGCTGTCGTACCCGCCCATCAATTGTTTTGTCGCTTATCTCACGGAAAAGCGCTTCACACATTTCGGGTTGCACTGTAAAAGTGCCGAAATCCCAAGGAAATGGCGGTGTCCCAATGCCGTCATCATGCAGATGGACATCACTATGGCACTTCCGAAAGACGTTAAGAAAGTCGTTCTCGCCTATTCCGGCGGTCTCGACACCTCGATCATCCTGAAATGGCTTCAGACGGAACTCGGCGCGGAGGTCGTGACCTTCACCGCCGATCTCGGCCAGGGCGAAGAACTTGAGCCCGCGCGCAAGAAGGCCGAGATGCTGGGCATCAAGGAAATCTTCATCGAGGACGTCCGCGAAGAGTTCGTGCGTGATTTCGTGTTCCCGATGTTCCGCGCCAACGCCGTTTATGAAGGCGTCTATCTGCTCGGCACCTCCATTGCCCGTCCGCTGATTTCCAAGCACCTGATCGAAATCGCCAAGAAGACCGGCGCCGACGCCATCGCCCATGGCGCCACCGGCAAGGGCAACGACCAGGTCCGTTTCGAGCTTTCGGCCTATGCGCTGAACCCGGATATCAAGATTATCGCTCCCTGGCGCGACTGGACGTTCAAGAGCCGTACCGACCTCTTGAACTTCGCCGAACAGCACCAGATTCCGGTTGCCAAGGACAAGAAGGGCGAGGCGCCTTTCTCGGTCGACGCCAACCTGCTGCACTCCTCTTCCGAGGGCAAGGTTCTGGAAGATCCGGCGCAGGAAGCACCGGAATATGTGCATATGCGCACCATTTCCCCGGAAGCCGCGCCCGACAAGGCAACCGTCATCAAGATCGGTTTCCGCAAGGGCGATGCCTGCTCTATCAACGGCGTCGAAATGTCGCCGGCGACGCTTCTTGCGACGCTGAACAACTATGGCCGCGAAAACGGCATCGGTCGCCTCGATCTGGTCGAGAACCGCTTCGTCGGCATGAAGTCGCGCGGCGTTTACGAGACGCCCGGCGGCACCATCCTGCTTGCCGCGCATCGCGCCATCGAATCCATCACGCTTGACCGGGGTGCAGCCCACCTCAAGGACGAGCTGATGCCGCGTTACGCCGAGCTCATCTATTACGGCTTCTGGTTCTCGCCAGAGCGCGAAATGCTGCAGGCGCTGATCGACAAGAGCCAGGAACATGTGGAAGGCGAAGTGACCCTGAAGCTCTACAAGGGCAATGTCATGGTAACCGGCCGCGAGAGCGCCAAGTCGCTCTATTCCGACGCTCTGGTGACCTTCGAGGACGACCACGGCGCTTATGACCAGAAGGATGCGGCAGGCTTCATCAAGCTCAACGCGCTGCGTCTTCGTACGCTCGCAAAGCGCAATATCAGCAAGTAATTCTGCTGGAATGGACATAATGAGACCCCGCTGGCGGCGACGCCGGCGGGTTTTTTCATGTCTCTCGTCTGGAGACGATGCGGAAGCCGATATAGCTGGCGATTGCGGTGAATTCCATCACGGGGATGATGATGCCGAAGCCGGTCAACGGCGAACCGATAAGCGAGGCTGCGGCACCGCCCGCAAACCCCGACCCCATCTGAATGAACCCCATCATCGCCGATGCCGAGCCGGCAATATGTGGGAATGGGGCGAGGGCCGCCGTCACCATGGATGGCGTCAATAAGGCGATGCCGACCGTCGCCACCGCCACGGGTCCCATGATCGAAAGAAAGGATGGCGGTATCAGGAACACCGACAGCAGGATAAGGAGACCGCCTGTTCCCGAAAAACAGAGGCCGAGGACGACCGAACGGCGGTCGCCCAGCCGCGGTGCGATATAACGCAGGGCGATGGAGCCGAAGAAATAAGCGCCGGTCTGCATCAGCATGCCGATGCCGAAGGCGGTGGGTGTCATGCCGACCTTGTTGATGAGGATGAAGGTCAGCATCGTCGCCTGCGCATAAAGCGCGCCGATGGAACCGCCGAGCACCAGTGCGGCCAGAAGAAAACGCGGCTCGGTGAGCAATGTCCCATAGGCCGACAGGAGGCGGTGCGGGCGGATCAGGTTCTTGTCCGGGCTCGTCGTCTCGCGCAGGAAGACCACGACGGAGAAGATGGCGATGGCCCCGAGGCCGGCCATGAGGAAAAATACCGATTGCCACCCGAAAGCCGTAAGCGAAAGCCCGCCGATGGTAGGGCCCATGGCGGGGCCAACGGCCAGCATGATACCAATGAGGTTCATGATGCTGGAGGCTTCGGCGCCCGTGAATTGATCGCGCACGATGGCGCGCGCCACCGTCATGCCGACGGAGGCGCCAATGCCCTGAACAAGCCGGGCGAAGAGCAGCACTTCAATTGTTGGCGCGAAGATCGCCAGCAGTCCGCCGCCCAGAAAGATGGAGAGGAAAACGAGGCTCGCCTTTCGCCGACCGAAGGCATCGGATGCCGGGCCGGCGAGCAGCTGGGCGATGGCGAAACCGGCGAAGTAAAGCGAGAGGCTGAGTTTGACGGCGGATTCCGTGGTGGAGAAAACCCGCGTCAGTTCCGGCATGGCCGGTGTGTAGATCGCCATGGAAATCGGCGCCAGCGCCGTCAGCAACGCACCGAGTATGGCCGTGCGCTTTCTGGACATGATCGTTTCTGGCGACATTGCGATCAGCAGCTCTGGCCCGGCTGTTCCGGCTGGAGATTGTTGCGAAGGGTCTGCAGGAAGCTGCGGAAAAGCGCGACTTCTTCTTCGTTCAGGCCCTGCGTGGCGTGACGGACGAGTTCATCGATTTCCTGGCGCACGGCTTCCAGCATGTCGGTGGAGTTTTTTGTCAGCACGATGCGCTTGGAGCGCCTGTCCTGCGGGTCCTGCTGGCGTTCGATGAGATCGAGAGATTGCAGCTTGTCGAGATAGGCGCAGATCGTCATCGGCTCGATGCCGAGCCGGGCGGCGATATCCGACTGTTTGCTGCCATCAACGACGGCAACCGTCAGCAATGCGCGCGCTTCGCCGGGCGTCAGGCCCAGTCCGGCTTCAGAAATTCGGCGCTCAAACGCACTGTTCAGCAGGCGTGCGCCGCTGTTCAGTAAAAATGCCAATGAGTCTTTTTCGCGTTTAGTGCCCATGCTTCGCCTTTTCGTAAGTCAGCCTTACTAAAATCCCGGCGATAATCAATGGCGCATAAATCATATTGTTGAAAATCGAGTAAAGTATGTGTCAGTTCGATTGCGTTACGGTCGGCAACATAAACGACGATTGTTACGCCAAAGCAAAGAAGATCGGACATCCCGGTCCATATCGTCGGTCAAGTCCCTTACACAGGTCACCTGCCATCGGTATCCGGCGTCTGTGCCGGCAGTTGGGGCAAAAGCAAAAATCAGGTCGCAGCCAATCTTCCTTACACCAAAGTCCGGCATTGAATTGCCGGTGGAGGCGTGCCCATATGGGCTTAAACCGGAATCGTTCAAGGAAGATGAAATGCCATCCAAGACCGCGCTTTATCCCGCACTCGTTGACTGGAACGGCCACAATGGTCTGCCGAAATTCGATGCGGTCAGGGATGAGGATTTCGCTCCGGCCTTCGATGCCGCCCTTCTGTCCCACGAACAGGAAATCGATGCTATTGCCGGCAATGCTGAGGCCCCGAGCTTCGAAAACACCGTGACCGCGCTCGAAATCGCCGGAGACGATCTTTCGCGCATTTCGGCGCTGTTCTGGAACAGGGCAGGCGCCAATACCAATGGTGTGATCCAGGCGCTGGAGCGCGAGATCGCACCGAAACTGTCGCGGCACTATTCGAAGATCGGCATGAACGAAGCGTTGTTCAAGCGCATCGATACATTGTGGGAAAAGCGCGGAACGCTTGGGCTGACGGGTGAGGAAAGCCGCGTCCTTGAGCGGCACTGGAAGGGTTTCGTGCGCTCCGGCGCCAAGCTGCCGAAGGACCGGCAGGAACGCTTGGCGGCGATCAATGAGGAGCTTGCGGGTCTCGGTGCGAAATTCGGGCAGAATGTGCTGGCGGATGAAAAGAACTGGAAGCTTCTGCTTTCCACGGAAGAGGAACTTGCCGGTATTCCCGGTTTCCTGCGCGACGCGATGGCGGGTGCGGCCCGTGAGCATGGCGCGGACGGCAAATTTGCCGTCACCCTTTCCCGTTCCATCATCGAGCCTTTCCTGACCTTTTCCGAACGCCGCGATCTGCGCGAGCAGGCCTTCAGGGCCTGGGTGGCGCGCGGCGAGAATGGCGGCGAGACCGACAATCGCGATATCGTCCACCGCACGCTCGAACTGCGCGAGGAAAAGTCAAAGCTTCTCGGTTACGCGAATTTCGCCGCCTACAAGCTTGATGACACGATGGCGAAGACGCCGGATGCCGTGAACGGCCTTTTAGGGCAGGTCTGGGAAAAGGCCGTGCGCCGTGCGGGCGAGGAAGAGGCCGAACTGGCCGCAATCATCGCCGAGGAGGGCAGGAATCACGAAGTGCTGCCCTGGGACTGGCGGCATTATGCCGAAAAGTTGCGGGCACGGAAATTCAGCTTCTCCGAGGCGGAGTTGAAGCCTTATCTCCAGCTCGAAAAGATCATCGAGGCCTGCTTCGATGTGGCCGGGCGGCTGTTCGGGATTCGGGCGGTCGAAGTCAAAGGCGTCGCCGCCTATCACCCGGATGTGCGGGTTTTCGAAATCCGCGACGAAAAGGGCGGTCTGAAGGCCATGTTCCTCGGCGATTATTTCGCCCGCCCCTCCAAGCGCTCCGGCGCGTGGATGAGCTCCTTCCAGTCGCAGCACAAGCTGCCCTTGAAGAACGGCACGGTCGGAGAAATTCCGATCATCTACAATGTCTGCAATTTCGCCAAACCAGCCGAAGGCAAACCGGCGCTGCTTTCGCTCGACGATGCCCGCACGCTTTTTCACGAATTCGGCCACGCGCTGCATGGCATGTTGTCAAATGTCACTTACCCCTCCGTTTCCGGAACGGGCGTCTCGCGCGATTTCGTCGAATTGCCGTCGCAGCTTTACGAACATTGGCTGACGGTGCCGGAAATTCTGGAAAAATACGCCCTGCATTATGACACGGGCGCGCCGATGCCGAAGGCGCTGCTGGACAAGGTTCTGGCCGCGCAGACCTTCAATGCCGGTTTCAGCACGGTGGAATTCACCTCGTCGGCGATTGTCGACATGGCGTTCCACACGCGGGAAAACGTGAGCGATCCGATGGTTGTGCAGGGTGAGGTGCTCTCCACCCTGAACATGCCGAAGTCTATCGTCATGCGGCATGCGACCCCGCATTTCCAGCACGTTTTCTCCGGCGATGGATATTCGGCAGGCTATTATTCCTACATGTGGTCGGAAGTTCTGGATGCCGATGCCTTTTCGGCCTTCGAGGAAACCGGCAATCCCTTCGATGGCGAGATGGCGCGCAAGTTGAAAGACAATATCTATTCCGTCGGCGGTTCCATCGATCCGGAAGAGGCCTATCTTGCTTTTCGCGGCAAGATGCCAAGCCCGGACGCCATGCTTTTGAAGCGTGGTCTGGCATAAGGGTCCGGTATAAAAGACTGTCATATTTCTGAGCTAGAACCTGAGTGCAGGGGGCTTATGACAAGGCCCCCCCTTTCGCATTTGCAAAAAAAAGGTTATGAGCGCGCCAAACTAAATTGGCGTTTCTCATTAATATAGCGCCCAACCTCAGAGATTTTGAACAATGGCACTTCGCAACATCGCGATCATCGCGCACGTTGACCATGGAAAAACGACGCTCGTGGACGAGCTCCTGAAGCAGTCCGGCTCGTTCCGCGACAACCAGCGTGTCGCCGAGCGCGTGATGGATAGCAACGATCTCGAAAAGGAACGTGGCATCACCATTCTCGCCAAGGCGACCTCGGTGGAGTGGAAGGGTGTCCGCATCAACATCGTCGACACCCCCGGCCACGCCGACTTCGGCGGTGAAGTCGAGCGTATCCTGTCGATGGTGGACGGTGCGATCGTTCTGGTCGATAGCTCGGAAGGCCCGATGCCGCAGACCAAGTTCGTGGTCAGCAAGGCGCTGAAGGTTGGTCTTCGCCCGATCGTCGCGATCAACAAGATTGACCGTCCAGATGGGCGTCATGAAGAAGTCATCAACGAAGTCTTCGACCTCTTTGCCAACCTCGACGCCACCGACGAGCAGCTCGACTTCCCGATCCTCTACGGTTCCGGCCGTGACGGCTGGATGAACGTCAACCCGGAAGGTCCGAAGGATCAGGGTCTTGCGCCGCTGCTCGATCTGGTTCTTGAGCACGTTCCGGAGCCCAAGGTAGAAGAGGGCCCGTTCCGCATGATCGGCACGATCCTTGAAGCCAACAACTTCCTCGGCCGCATCATCACCGGCCGCATCGCGTCCGGTTCGATCAAGCCGAACCAGGCTGTGAAGGTGCTTGGCCAGGACGGCAAGACAATTGAAACAGGCCGCATTTCCAAGATCCTCGCCTTCCGCGGTATCGAGCGCACGGCAATTGAGGAGGCCCATGCGGGTGACATCGTCGCCATCGCCGGTCTTTCCAAAGGCACCGTCGCCGACACCTTCTGTGATCCGTCGGTTACCGAGGCGATGCAGGCACAGCCGATTGACCCGCCGACCGTCACCATGTCGTTCATCGTCAACGACAGCCCGCTGGCTGGCACCGAAGGCGACAAGGTTACGAGCCGCGTTATCCGTGACCGCCTGTTCAAGGAAGCAGAAGGTAACGTTGCGCTGAAGATCGAAGAAGCCGAAGGCAAGGATTCGTTCTTCGTTTCCGGTCGTGGCGAATTGCAGCTGGCGGTTCTGATCGAAACCATGCGTCGCGAAGGCTTCGAGCTTGCCGTTTCGCGTCCGCGCGTCGTGATGCACAAGGATGAGAACGGCACCCTCTTGGAGCCGATCGAAGAAGTCGTGATCGACGTTGATGAAGAACATTCCGGCGTCGTCGTCCAGAAGATGTCCGAGCGCAAGGCTGAAATGGCCGAGCTTCGTCCTTCCGGCGGCAATCGCGTTCGTCTGAAGTTCTATGCGCCGACCCGTGGCCTGATCGGCTACCAGTCGGAGCTTTTGACCGACACGCGCGGTACGGCGATCATGAACCGTCTGTTCCACGACTATCAGCCCTTCAAGGGCCAGATTGCCGGTCGCGTGAACGGCGTTCTCTTGTCGAACGGTTCGGGTGAAGCTGTTGCTTACGCCATGTTCAACCTGGAAGATCGTGGCCCGATGATCATCGAGCCGGGTGAGAAGGTCTATGCCGGTATGATTATCGGTATTCACTCTCGCGATAACGATCTCGAAGTGAACGTGCTGAAGGGCAAGCAGCTGACCAACATCCGCGCTGCCGGCAAGGATGAAGCCGTGAAGCTGACGCCGCCGATCCGCATGACGCTCGATCGCGCGCTTTCCTGGATTCAGGACGATGAGCTGATGGAAGTGACGCCGAAGTCCATCCGTTTGCGCAAGATGTTCCTGGACGCCAACGATCGCAAGCGTTTTGAAAAGGCCAAGCTCGCTGTCTGATTGCGGCTTGTCGTTATGAATTTGAAAGAACCCGGCCTTGAGCCGGGTTTTTTTATGCGTTCGTTTTTATGTGTGCATGAGTCGAAAGGTGCTTGTGCCAAAGGTTAAGGATGCGTTAATTTTTATCGGTCGTCCACATGAATAGGCTGTGGGTAAGCTTGCCGGCGTTAACCTTTATGACTGGTAAGTTTCCGTGGCCGGGGCCAGAATCGCGTTATGAAAACGTTATCCATCGATGTTCGCCGTGCTGAACCGCATGATGCGCGCGCCATTTCCGAGGCGCACCGTCTGTCGTGGCAACAGGCCTATGCCGGCCTTATCCCGCATCGGCCGTTGACGCAGATGCTCGAGCGTCGTGGAGAAGTTTGGTGGAAAAAGGCAACCAAAGGCTCCGCAACCATGCTGGTGGTAGAGGTGGCCGGTGTGGTCGCCGGATATGCGACACTGGGCCTCAGCCGGGCACGCGGGCTGCCGCAGGACGGCGAGATATACGAACTTTATCTCCGGCCGGAATATCAGGGCATCGGGCTTGGCTCGCTGCTGTTTACGGAAGCGCGCAGACTGCTGACCTCGCTTGGCTGCAACGGCATCGTTGTCTGGTGCCTTGAAGACAGCGATGTGGCCAACCGCTTTTTCCGCTCTCACGGTGGCCGCGATATCGCCGAAGGCATGGAAGATTTCGACGGCAAGTCGCTTCGCAAGGTCGGTTTCGTCTGGAACTGACAAACAATGCCGGGTGATTTGGCCTCGGGTTCATTCTCGCGGCCGGCCATGCGCAATTGCGATAGCCTCAAATCCCGCATTCTGCCTTATCCGCTCAAAGCCATGTTGCAATGCGGCGACTTTCCCAGTATCGAAAAACCAAATCCAACCCGTCGAATGAGGGAAGCGAATGCGTATCGATGCAATTTCCATAGGCAAGAATCCGCCGGATGACGTGAATGTCATCGTTGAAGTGCCGGTCGGTGGACACCCGATCAAGTACGAGATGGACAAGGATGCCGGTGCGCTGATCGTCGATCGCTTCCTCTACACGCCTATGACCTATCCGGGTAACTATGGTTTCGTGCCGCACACCCTGTCTGACGATGGCGACCCGATCGACGTTCTCATCTGCAACACCCGTCCGCTGGTTCCGGGCTGCGTCATCAATGTCCGTCCCATCGGCGTGATGATCATGGAAGATGACGGCGGCAAGGACGAGAAGATTCTCGCCGTGCCGGTTCCGAAGCTGACGCGCCGTTACGACAAGGTCCACAACTACACCGACCTGCCGGAAATCACGCTGAAGCAGATCGAGCACTTCTTCGAGCACTACAAGGATCTGGAGCCCGGCAAGTGGGTGAAGATGGGCGGCTGGCAGGATGTCGACGTCGCCAAGAAGCTGATCGTCGAAGCCATCGAGCGCTACAAGGCGCAGGGCTGATCTAAAGCATGTCTCCCAAAAGTGTGCAGCGGTTTTGGGACCTAGACATGCTTGAAAACAAAGATTTAAAGCGCGTCGCATGAATCAGATTAAACGCGATGCGCTTTAGTTTTCGAGCTTTTTGAATAGCTCTTCGAAATCCTCCGGGTCGGTGTCGATCCGGAGGATTTTTTTACGCGCCGTTTCGCCTGAAACAAAGCTGATGGAGGATTTCGGCCGGCCGAGTTTTTTCGCCAGCAAAACAATCAGGGCTCTGTTGGCCTTGCCGCCTTCCGGCACGGCGCTGACGCGGGCCTTCAGATGCGCGTTTCCCTCCGCATCCTTTTCCACGCCCTCGATGGCGTCCCGCCCGCCATTCGGTGTGAGGCGGACGGTCAGGCGGACATGGTCGCTATGCTTCTGCCAGCAGGCGCTCAAGCGACCATCGGGTAAAGCGTGTTCCACATGAAGGAGCGGATGAAGAAGATGATCAGGAGCACGATGATCGGCGAAATGTCTATGCCGCCGAGATTGGGCAGAATGCGGCGGATGGGGCGCAGAACCGGTTCCGTGACATTGAACAGAAAGCTGCCGATGGCGTTCACGAACTGGTTGCGGGAATTGATGACGTTGAAGGCGTAAAGCCAGGAAAAAATAGCGCTGGCGATCAGCACCCACGTATAGAGGTTCAAGGCCAGATCGATGGTCTGAAACAGGGCAAGCATCAATATCTCCGTATCTTGGTTGCAAGACATTTAGACATTGAACCGTGAACCGGCAAGTGTTGCGCCAGATCGTAGTGATCTTTGATCTGATCGACCGGCGATCATCACAATCTGGCTCGTGGCTTTGCAGCGGGATTTCAGACGAAAACCGCTCACACTTTTCGTCATCCCGTCAGTGAGGGCTGGTGATTCCTGTGATATCGCTCTATTGCAAAGCTCTCATATTGTCTCGCGAGCACCCAGCCGATGTCCCTCCCTTCCGCCGAAAACCGTTTCGGTGCATTCCGGCACAGTTCCTATCGCCGCTTTTTCAGCGCCCGGTTTTTTTCGGCCTTCGCCATCCAGATCGTCAGCGTCTCGGTCGGCTGGCAGATGTATGAGGTGACCGGCAACGCCTTTTATCTCGGCCTGATCGGTCTTTTCCAGTTTCTGCCGTCGCTGCTTCTGATCCTCGTCACCGGAACGGTCGCCGACCGGCACAATCGTCGGCGCATCATGTCCATATGCCTGCTGATTGCGGCGCTGTGCGCTGCCGCTCTTCTGGGTCTTACGCTGACGCACAGCTTTTCCCCCTGGCCGGTCTTCGCCATTCTTGTCGTCTTCGGCATAGAGCGCGCCTTCATGGGGCCGGCGGTTCAGTCGCTGGCGCCCAATCTCGTGCCGGTAGAGGATTTGCCGAACGCCATCGCCTGGAATTCCTCTTCGTGGCAGATGGCGTCCATTCTCGGTCCCGTCGCCGGCGGCCTGCTTTATGGCCTCGGTGCTTCCGTCGCCTATAGTGTGGCATTCGTGCTCTTCATCGTATCGGCGGCGCTTGCGGTGACGATCCGCAAGCCGGAACAACGCGGCCCGGCAAAAGCCATCAGTCTCGAAACCATGCTCGCCGGGTTCAAATTCATCGCGCAGGAAAAAATCGTTCTCGGTGCGATCTCGCTCGATCTTTTCGCGGTGCTGCTGGGCGGCGCGGTGGCGCTGATGCCGATTTTTGCCAAGGAAGTGCTGACGCTCGGGCCATGGGGCCTCGGGCTTCTGCGGGCAGCACCCGGCATCGGGGCCATCACCGTTGCGGTCATTCTGGCCTTCAAGCCCATTCGTCACCACGCCGGTCTGCTGATGTTTACCGGCGTCGGCCTCTTCGGCATCTCCACCGTGGTCTTCGGGCTTTCGCAAACCGCGTGGCTGTCCATCGCCGCGCTGGTGGTCATGGGCGCATCCGACATGGTATCGGTTTATGTTCGCGAGACCCTGATCGCGCTGTGGACGCCGGATGAGGTGCGCGGGCGTGTGAATGCCGTGAACATGGTGTTCGTCGGCGCATCGAACGAGCTGGGCGAATTCCGCGCCGGCACCATGGCGCATGTCGTCGGGGCCGTACCGGCCGTTGTCATCGGCGGGGCGGGCACGCTTGCTGTGGCGGTTATCTGGGCGCTCGGTTTCTCCAGGCTGCGCAAGATCGACAATCTGGATGCGCCGCACTGACGGCCACGGGCCTCAGCGCTGCGCCTTCCCCTCAAAAACGAGATCGAGGAAATTGCCCAGCCAGGCCCTGAGCGGCGTGTCGAACAGCATGCGGCCTTCCAGATGCTGGCTGCCCACCTGCGCATTGGGCATGCCGAAGCGCTGCGCGCCGCGCACCACCCAGCTATGCATCATGGCGCGGGTCAGCTCGGCGTGAAACTGCAGGCCCCAGGCATTTTTTCCATAGCGGTAGGCCTGATTGGGATAGGTCTCGCCGGAGGCCAGAAGTTCGGCTCCGCGCGGCAGCTCGAACCCTTCCTTGTGGAAATGATAGACCATCTTCGGCCAATGCGGCATCAGAAGCCGCCCATGTTCGGTGGCATGAAGCGGATACCAGCCGATCTCCACCTTGCCCTCCCTGTCGGGCTCCACCTTGCCGCCGAGATGTTTGGACAACATCTGCGCGCCGAGACAGATCCCGAGAAAGGGCTTGTTTTCCTTCAGCGGCACCTTCAGCCAGTCGATTTCGGCTTTGACGTAGTCATGAGAATCGTTAGCGCTCATCGGGCCGCCGAAGATGATGGCGCCCGCGTGTTTCTCCAGTGTCTGCGGCAGGTCATCGCCGAGTGCAGGGCGTCTTATATCCAGACGATAGCCTTTTTCCACAAGCATTTGGCCGACGCGGCCGGGCGTGGAACGTTCCTGATGCAGGACGATGAGCAGCGATGGTTGTTTTCTCTGTTGCCTGGAAGGGTCAAACAGCATCGTCGTCGTTTTCGCTTTCTTCAGCGGGCCCGGACCTCGTGGCGGCCTGCTGACGTTGCAGAACCCTGTCGCGCACGGATACACCAAGCAGGTCGGCGACTCGCCAGATCACATGGTCTTCCATTTCGCTTCGTTCGCCGTCAGCGTAAACAATATCCCATAATATGCCAATAAGCTCCACACGCTGCTCTTCATCGAGATGGCGGCGTATATCGGTGGTGAAGCGGTAATAATCGACGGCTTCCTTGCCGGCCTCCTGGCCCGCGGCGAGAAGCGCGTCCAACTTGCCGGCATCGAGATGGTAATAATCCTGCAGGATTTCGCGCAGGCGGTCGCGCTCGCTTTTCGAGACGGTGCCATCCGCTTCCATGACCTGGAAACAGAGGGCGGCCACCGCCACCCTCAGATCGTCCGGGCTGAAATCATCCCCATGCGGGCCGACGAGGTTCTGAATAAACGACTGTATTTGCTGGAACATCGATATCCTGTTCGTCAGAAGAGTTTGAGCCGGGTCTTGGGTTCGGCTTCCGCACCGGGTTTCTTGACGCCCGGATCATCCGGCGCGCCGCCGAAAAACGGCACGGCTTCCGCCTTTTCATCCGTGACATCGGTTTCCACTGGCGCTTCGATTGTGACCGGCTTTTTCTCCTGCGGGACCGATACGGCCGGCTTGACCTCGATCGGTGCGGCCGGGGCCGGTTTCGGTTCGGCGGGCGTCTCCGGCGCGGCTTCGACAATAATCGTCTTCGCGGCCGGTTCGGCCCGTGCAGGCGCTGCGGCAATCGCGTTTTCGATTGTCAGGTCTTCAACGGGCGCTTCGAGCTGGCCGAAAGGCGCTTTCCATTCGAAAGCATCGAGACGTCCGGTGACCGGCGAGACCGGCAGCCATTTTTCCGAAACGATGCCGTCGGCCACCCAGGCGGGGTCGCGCGGCGCGCGCAGCGCCTGCGCCATCCAGTAGCGTACACGGCCCTGATCGCCGGTTTCGGCCTCCTCGATATCGGCCATCAGCAAGAAGATGCTCTCGCGCGGTTCGATCCGGGCGGCGGCCTCGGCCTTGGCTCGCGCCTTGGCGAATTCCTTGGCGTCGAGCGCTGCCTGCGCCACGGCGAACAGAGATTCGATGTTGTTGGGCTTCAGGCCCTCAAGCCGCTCAGCCCGTTTCAACCGGTCGATGGCGGTATCGCCGCTGCGTGCGCGGACATAAAGTTCGGCGATCTGCGGGTGCGGATCGTTCTTCCAGACGGGCTCCAGAACCGTGGCTGCCTTGCGCAGATTGTCTTCCCGGAGATAGGATTTCGCCGCGATCAGCGCTGCCGGAACCAGGCTCCTGGCAAGCTTGAGAGCGTGCTTGGCATCCTCGCGCGCGCCAACGGGATCGCGTTCCAGCTTTTCGCCGGCCTTGGCAGTAAGAAGCACGGCTTTCAGACGTTCCGCCTCACCGCGTTCGATAACGCCGGCCGCCTTCTGCTGGTCGAGCAGGCGGATGGCATCGTCCCACTGTCCGTTGCGGCAGCGGTTTTCCAGCGTCGCCTGCGCGGCCCAGGGCAGATAGGGGGCCTTTTCCGCTGCATCCTCGGCATATTGCTGGGCGGCTTCATAGGCGCCCTGACGGCGGGCCTCGATATAAAGGCCGCGAAGGCCAAGTTCGCGAGTCTCGGGATCGCGGGCCATGGCTTCGAATTTGCGCCGCGCCTCGTCATATTTGCCTTCAATCAGGTCAGCCTGTGCATCGAGCAGATGGATCAGCGGCTCCTGATCGGCGCTGAGCAACCCTTGAGTACGGGCCGTCATCTTGCGGGCGAGGATGGCATTGCCGGCCCCGGCGGCTATGAGCCCGGTGGAGAGCGCCTGATAACCCCGGTCGCGCTTGCGGGCGCGGAAATAACGACGGGCGGCATTGGGCGAGGTCCAGATCGCATTGACGATCCACCAGACCAGCATGACGGCGGCGACCAGCGCCGCGATGATGGAGGCGGCGACCATCAGGCTCATTTCGATCAGCTGGCCCTGCCAGACGATGGAAAGGACGCCAGGCCTGTCGGCCAGCCAGGAGAAACCGAAGCCGAGAGCCAGAACGATAACGGCGAAAGTCAGAATTCTGGTCATGCCCTTACCCCTGCCTGCCGGTGCTGGTGATGGCGCGGTTCAACGTGCCGCCGACCAGATTCTCGACCTCGATGCGCGCATCCAGCGATTTCTTGTAATCGGTGGATGCCGTCTTGGCGGCATCGGGAAGCCCGTTCCATTCAAGTGCTGCGCCCTGCAGATCGCCGTTGCGCAGCTTGTTTTCCATGCGCGCGATCTTGGCCTCAGAGGTTTCGCCCTCGATATTTCCGACCGGACGCACCTTTACCAGCGAAAAAGCGCTTTCGGTCAGGCGTTCCATGATGCCCTGATTGGGGTCAGGCTGGTTGATCGCGGAAAGCATCGCATTGGCGACGTCAGGGAATTTCTGCATCAGCTCTGAGCGTGACGGCACACCGGTTGCGGCGAAGGATTGCAGCGATGCGATGGCCGGATCGTCGGGCGTTACCTTGGACAGTGTGTCGAGTTCCGTCAGGAACGGCCCACCGCGATCGATCGCGGCCTTCAGCGCCGCGGAAGCGATGGCGCGGGCGACTTCGATATCGTCGCGCGGCTCGTTGATCTTGGCTTCCGCATCCGCAAGGCGGCGTGTCAGTTCCGCCGTCGCCGATGCCTGCGCGGATCGCTCCGACTGGAGGGTGGATTCCAGCGCGGCGATTTTTTCCGACAGCCCATCCACCTGCGGTGCCTCGCCCTTTGCGCCTTCGAGGGTTGCGATGCGCTGTTCCAGCGCGGAGGTGTCGCCGACCGGCGCATTGGCAAGCTGCTGCCGCAAGCTGCCGAGATCGGTTTTCAGTGCGGCGATTTCTTCGCTTCCCGCCCTGCCTGCATTGAAGGAGGGCAGGATGCCGGCATATTGCATGCTGCCGGCGGCGGCGAGCGCGACAAGGCCGCCGACGATACCTGCCGCGATCAGGCCGGAGGTCGCGGCCTGTTTGCGCTCCTCCTGCTGCGGTGTGGAGGGCTTTGCCGGCCCCGAGGAGGAGGAGGTCGCCGTCGTTGGTTTTGCAGCGGTGGCGCTGCTGGACGCTGTGGAGCCGAAGGCCGGCTTCGCAGCAGCTGCTGCAGCCGTGCTCTTGTCAGTCGTGCCCGTCGACGGTTTTGTATCGGCTTTAGGCGAAACGGGGGCCGGCGAGACGGGGTCTTTCTGCCTGTCTGCGGGCTGCTTGTCTGCGGCGCTCTCAGCCTTCGGTGCCGTGGCTACGGATTCCGGTTTGCCGACATTGGGTTCGGGCTCGATAGGGGTTTTCTTGGGCTGGTCCCAGATGGGGGCGGGGTTTCCCGTTGCGGCTGCTTCGGGCTTTGTCTCCGAAACACCCGGCTCTGCGGTGGCCTCAGGTGTTTTGTCACCGGGCTTTTCGTCCGTCTTGGCAGCGTCCACGTCAGCGGAAATTGCTTTCACGTCTTTGGCGTCCAGGTCGATGGTGACCGGTTCGGCTTTGGACTTGGAGTGGCGTGGCGGCTTTCCCGATACCATGACAACCTCATTTCTGCCTGCAGTAATCTAAACCTAGTCAGTGACGGCGGCAAAGGAAAGAGGCGAGCTCGAATTAGGTTCCAGAGTTGTGGCGTAGAAGTTCGAACATCGCGGCCTCGCTCGGTTCTTCGGCGGCCTTGGCGTTTGCGCGGAAGATTTCCGGAACGAGAGAAAACACGTTGCGGCTGATGCAGATGAATTGTGTCGTTGCCAGCGCCGCCACGTATTTTTCCGTCGATACATGATGAAAAAACGCCCGCGCCGCTTCCGATGAATAGAGCAGGACCACATCGGCAGCGCTTTCGACAAGCGCCGTCTCTAGCATCGTCTCCGAAATGTCGGAGGGCAGCATCTCGTAACAATCGACCGTTCTGATCGGAATGCCGGCGGCGGTAAGGCCTTCCTCGAAGACGGCGCCACGGGGCCTGCCGGCGAGATAAAGCAGGGGCTCTTCTTCGGAAAATAGAGTCCGGTGCTCAGTCACCAGCGCGGTCAGACTCACGGCGTCGCCGGAGGCGGTGAAAATCCGTTCGAAGCCTGTTTTTCCCGCCGCTTCCGCCGTTGCTCCGCCGACGGCGAAAAGCGGTTTTGACAGATAGGGAGCCAGCCCGTCCCGTGATGTTTCCAGCGCCCGCAGCGCCTCGGCACTGGTCACCGCGATGGCCGCCAGCGGGGCGGATAGCGCCGAGACGGCGCGTTCGCCATGATGGGCGGGATAAAACAGCGGAAGAAGCACCGGCGCATGGCCAAGCGCTTCAAGCTTTGCGGCTGTCCTTTCGCCCGAACGCTGCGGCCGGGTGACGACGATCCGCATCGGCTCAGCTCCAGCCTTCGAAGAAATTGCTGCCCGCCTTGGCGCGCACGTCTTCGCCGGCCTGCCGGCCGAGCTTTGCCGCATCGCGGCGGTTGCCGGAGATTTCGATGCCGTGGCTCGTCTGGCCATCGGGAGTGAGGATCAGGCCGGAAAAATGTAGTTCCTCACTATGGCAGGTGGCGTAGCCGGCAATCGGCGTGCGACAGGAACCATCGAGGGCTGCCAGAAAGGCGCGCTCGCATGTGACGGCATCATGAGTGGGCCTGTCGTTTATGGGTGCGAGCAGTTCGTCCATGCGCGTATCGCCGATGCGGCTTTCCACGCCGATTGCGCCTTGGGCCGGAGCAGGAGGGAATTCCTTCGGGTCGAGAATTTCCGTCGGCACATTGTCCTTACCAAGTCTCTTCAGGCCAGCAAAGGCGAGAAGCGTCGCATCCGCCTGGCCTTCCTCCAGCTTGCGCAGGCGGGTATCGACCTGACCGCGGAAGATGATAACGTTCAGATCCGGCCGCAGGCGGCGGATCAGCGCTTGGCGGCGCAAGGATGCGGAGCCGACCACGGCGCCCTGCGGCAGCTCCAGCAGCTTCGGTGCGGTGCGGCCGATGAAGGCGTCGCGTATGTCTTCGCGCGGCAGGAAAGCGGACAGATAGAGCCCTTCGGGCAGAAGGGTCGGCATGTCCTTGGAGGAATGCACGGCCATATCGAGTTCGCCGGATAGAAGCTGGCTTTCCAGCTCCTCGGTAAACAGGCCCTTGCCGCCGATCTCCGACAAAGCACGGTCGGTTATCCGGTCGCCCTTGGTGGACAGCACGACGATTTCGAACATTTCTTCCGGCAGGCCATGCGCCGCCATCAGCCGGTTGCGCGTCTCGTAAGCCTGCGCGAGCGCCAGCGGGCTGCCGCGCGTGCCGATTCGGAAAGGTTTTGTTTGCATCCGCGTCTATCCATTGTTACCGGAGTTGTCTTAGACCAACTCAGCGCATGATCGCAATGAACGAACAGATTTGATGACCCCCTTTCTTCGTATCCTCGGCATAGAGACAAGCTGTGACGAAACCGCTGCATCCATTGTGGTTCGGCATGCGGACGGCCATGGCGAGATCGTCTCCGACGTCGTTTTGTCGCAGCTTGAGGAACACAGCGCCTATGGCGGCGTGGTGCCGGAAATTGCCGCGCGCGCCCATGTCGAGGCGCTGGATACGCTGGTGGAAGAAGCGCTGGAGCAGGCGGGCGTGACCCTTGCCGATGTCGACGCCATCGCCGCCACCTCCGGCCCCGGCCTCATCGGCGGCCTGCTGGTGGGCTTGATGACGGGCAAGGCCATCGCCAAGGCGGCCGGCAAGCCGCTTTACGCCATCAACCATCTGGAAGGCCACGCGCTGACGGCGCGCCTCACCAACGGTCTGTCTTTTCCTTATCTGATGTTGCTCGTCTCCGGCGGCCATACCCAGCTGGTGCTGGTGCGCGGCGTGGGCGATTATGAGCGTTGGGGCACCACCATCGATGACGCGCTGGGGGAGGCCTTCGACAAGACCGCGAAACTTCTGGGCCTGCCCTATCCGGGCGGGCCTGCGGTCGAGAAGGCGGCGGCGAAGGGTGATCCGAACCGCTTTCCGCTTCCGCGTCCCATGGTCGGCGAAGCACGGCTCGATTTTTCCTTTTCCGGCCTGAAGACGGCGGTGCGGCAGGCGGCGACCGCCATCGCGCCGCTTTCCGAGCAGGATATTGCCGATATCTGCGCCTCGTTCCAGAAAGCGGTGTCGCGCACGCTCAAGGATCGGATCGGCCGCGGCCTTGCCCGTTTCAGCCAGGAATTTCCGCATACAGAAAACCAGCCTGCTCTGGTCGTCGCCGGCGGCGTTGCCGCCAATCAGGAAATCCGCCAGACGCTGCAATCGCTTTGCGATACCCATGGCTTCCGCTTCGTCGCGCCGCCGCACCGGCTCTGCACCGATAATGCCGCGATGATCGCCTGGGCGGGGCTGGAGCGCATGGCGGACGGCCGGGACCCCGATCCGCTCGAAATCCCGCCGCGCTCGCGCTGGCCGCTGGATGGCAGCGCGGAGACATTGATAGGTTTCGGTAAAAGGGGAGCCAAGGCCTGATGCAGCGGGAGAAAATCGTCGTCATCGGCGCCGGCGCCTTCGGAACAGCGCTTGCTGTGGTCATCGCGCTGGAAAACCGGCATGACGTGACCCTGCTCGGCCGCGACCCATCGCTGATGGCCGACCTCAGGAGCGACCGCGTGCACGAGGCGGCCCTGCCGGGCGTCGATCTGCCAGATGCGCTTGAATTTTCCGCCGAGCCAGATGTGCTGGCGGGCGCCGGCATCGTCCTCTTCGCCATGCCCTCGCAGGCTCATGCCGATGCGGCCCGTCAGTACGGTCCTTATCTGGCTAATGACTCAATCATTGTTACCTGCGCCAAGGGTATCGACCGCAGCTCCGGCCGGCTGCTGACGGAACTTCTGGAAGCGGAACTGCCGCATCATCCGATTGCGGTTCTGTCCGGTCCGGGCTTTGCGGCCGACATAGCACGGGGCCTGCCAACGGCCATGGCGATTGCGGCGGAAGATGCGGTGATAGCCGAGCGGCTTGCGACCACGATTTCCGGTAAGACCTTCCGGCTTTATGCCTCTACCGACCGCATCGGCGTGCAGCTTGGCGGGGCGCTGAAGAACGTCCTCGCCATTGCCGCCGGCATCGTCGAAGGCGCGGGCCTTGGCGATTCCGCCCGGGCGGCGTTGATTTCGCGCGGCCTTGCCGAAATGTCGCGTCTCATCGTTGCGATGGGCGGGAAGGCGGACACGGTGCGCGGCCTCTCGGGCCTTGGCGATCTCGTGCTGACCGCCACCAGTCACCAGTCGCGAAACCTGCGTTTCGGTATCGCGCTCGGACGGGGTGAGGGCAAGGACATGTCCGGCGGGCTGGTGGAGGGCGCTTTTGCGGCAGCCGTCGCCGCCCGGCTCGGGGAAAGTCACGCTGTCGACATGCCGGTTACCGAAGCGGTGGCCGCTATCATCGACGGCAATCTGGATGTGGCGAGCGCCATGCAACAATTGATGACACGGCCCATCACCACCGAATGAGGGCGGGTCTTCGCTCCAAACCGCTGACGCGTTTGGAAGAGATGTTTTAACGAGGAGACGAAAATGCTGTTTGCCTTTATCTGCAAGGACAAGCCCGGCCATCTGAATGTGCGCATGGAAACGCGCCCGGCGCATCTGGAGCACCTGAACAAGCTGAATGCCGAGGGCACGCTGAAGATCGCCGGTCCGTTTCTGGATGCCGAAGGCAAGCCGAACGGCAGCCTCGTGATCGTTGACGCCGCCGATATCGATGCCGCGAAGGCTCTTGCCGATGCCGATCCCTACGCCAAGGCCGGCCTGTTCGAAAGCGTTGACGTGAAGCCCTATAATTGGGTCTTCAACAATCCGGGAGCATGACCGGACATGGCGAATTACTGGCTTTACAAGTCCGAGCCGTTCAAATGGTCCTGGGAAATGCAGAAGGCCAAGGGCGAGGCGGGCGAAGAATGGACCGGCGTGCGCAATTATCAGGCGCGCAACAACATGCGCGCCATGAAGATCGGCGACAAGGGTTTCTTCTATCACTCCAATGAGGGGCTGGATGTCGTCGGCATCGTCGAAGTCTGCGCATTGTCGCATCCGGACTCGACCGCCGAAGGCGATCTGAAATGGGATTGCGTGGATATCCGCGCCGTGTGCGACATGCCGCAGCCGGTTTCGCTGAAGGATGTGAAAGCCAATCCGAAGCTGGCGAAGATGTCGCTTGTCACTTCCATGCGGCTTTCCGTGCAGCCGGTGACGGAAGAGGAATATCTCGAGGTCTGCCGCATGGGGGGTCTGGCCAACCCACCGAAGTCACCGGACTGATGCTTCGGTGAGGACCGATCCCGAACGCTTCATTCTCGACAATACCGCCATCATGCATCCGCCGCATGTGCCGGAGTTGCGTCTTCATCTCGCCACCGAAGCCCATGAGCTGTGGCTGAAGACGGAGGAGGAGCTGGAAGCGATCGGTCTGCCGCCGCCCTTCTGGGCCTTCGCCTGGGCCGGCGGGCAGGGGCTTGCCCGCTATGTTCTCGATCATCCCGACAGCGTTTCCGGCAGGCGCGTGCTGGATTTCGCCAGCGGCTCCGGTCTGGTCGCCATCGCTGCGGCAAAGGCGGGCGCGGATACTGTTCTGGCGGCCGATATCGATCCGTGGACAGAGGCGGCCATTCGGCTGAATGCGGCTCTCAATGGCGTGACCATTGCTTTCACCGGGCTCGATCTGGTTGGGAAAGCGGTTGAAGCGGATGTTCTGCTGGCCGGCGACGTGTTTTACGACCGCGCCTTTGCCGAACTTCTCGTTCCATGGTTTCTGGAACTGACGAAAAAAGGCGTGAGCGTTCTCGTCGGCGATCCTGGACGCGCTTATTTGCCCAAAGAGCGGCTCCGTGCGGAGGCGACCTATCAGGTGCCGGTGACGCGGGCGCTGGAAGACAGCGAAGTGAAGAAGACCACGGTGTGGCGTTTCATCTGATCAGCCCATCACACATTTGCAGTAAACCAGCTTCTTGCCGGAAATACTCTATGGCCGGATAATGCAGACGCCATGTTCATAGGCGCAGGGGTCGCCAGCGGTTTCAGCGCGGACATTGATGATTTTCGCCTTTGGCGCAAGCTGCGTGCCCGTCGCAACCGCTGCGCCTTTCCGTGAAAGCCCGCCGCCGATTGCGAAATAATTGCCGTTGCCGCGAACGCGTAGCGCCGATATCGCACCCACGTAAGTACCGCCGGAGAGGGTGGATGGCAGCCCGTCCGTTGAGAAGCTCACCTGCGATTGACGATGGTGATAGTTGTGCTGATAATCACGGCGGCCATAAGAATTCTCTGCCGCCGCCGGAGGCACCACAGTGAAAATTACGCCTGCGACCATCATGGTCAAAGCGGCGATTCGGCGCTGTAACATGAGCCTCATTCTCCGGATTTTCTTGGTTAACCAAAGGTAAATTACACGATTCATGAATTACGTAAAGGTAAATATTTTAGGGGCGTAAATCTTGGAAACGCTCGATTTTTTATTTTGACGCAAAAAAATTCCAAAAAAAATTCGCGAACCAATCGATTAAATTGGAATCGGCCATGAAATGTGCTTGTCGTGATGCTCCCATGTGATTAAACGTCGCGGTTGGTGCAATGCACATTCTTTCGTCATGTGCTGTTGCTTGGGGGCGTCCTGTCTGATGGGCGCACGGGAAAACGCCGCGAGGTTCTGATGGCGAATGCGACTAATAACCGGCCTCTGTCGCCGCATCTTCAAGTTTACAAGCTGATTCCGACGATGGTTGCATCCATCGTGCACCGCATCACGGGCGGCGCGCTTTATTTCGGAACGCTTCTGGTTGCCTGGTGGCTGATCGCTATCGCCTCGGGTCCGGCCTATTACGACTGGGTCAACTGGGCGATGGGTACGATCATCGGCAGGCTCATCCTGATCGGATACACCTGGGCTCTGGTTCATCACATGCTTGGCGGCCTTCGCCATTTCATGTGGGATCTGGGATACGGCTTCGAAAAGCACTTTACCACCAAGCTGGCGAAGGCCTCGTGGGTGGTGTCGATCTGTCTGACCGCGCTGATCTGGGTCATTGCCCTGATCGTGCGCTGAGGAGATTTTTCATGGATATGCGTACACCTCTCGGAAAGGTTCGCGGCCTCGGCTCCGCCAAGGAAGGCACCGACCATTTCTGGCGTCAGCGCGTGACTGCGGTCGCCAACGTTCCGTTGCTCACCTTCTTTGTCGTCTTCCTCATCAGATATGCCGGCGCGCCCTATCCGGAAGTCGTTGCGGCGCTGTCGAACCCGCTCGTTGCGGTCATCATGGCTCTGGTTTTGGTTTCCGGCCTCATCCACATGAAGCTCGGCATGCAGGTCATCATTGAAGACTACATTCACGCCGAGGTTTTGAAGCTCGTTCTTCTGATGCTCAATATGTTTTTCGCGATTCTCATTGGCGGTCTTTGCATCTTCGCCATTCTGAAAATCGCATTCGCAGGATAATCCCGCCATGGCATCGATCAGTTCACCATCCCAGAATGGCAAGGCCTACACCTATGTCGATCACTCCTACGACGTGATCGTGGTGGGCGCCGGCGGCGCGGGTCTGCGCGCAACGCTCGGCATGGCGGAACAGGGTTTCCGCACAGCCTGTATCACCAAGGTTTTCCCGACGCGCTCGCACACGGTCGCGGCGCAGGGCGGCATTGCCGCATCGCTCACCAACATGACGCCCGACTGTTGGCAGTGGCACCTTTACGACACCGTAAAGGGTTCCGACTGGTTGGGTGACGTCGACGCGATGCAATATCTCGCCATGGAAGCGCCGAAGGCGGTCTATGAGCTGGAACATTACGGCGTGCCTTTCTCGCGCAACGAAGAAGGCAAGATCTACCAGCGCCCGTTCGGTGGTCACATGCAGAATTACGGCGAAGGCCCGCCGGTGCAGCGCACCTGCGCCGCCGCCGACCGTACCGGCCACGCCATTCTGCACACGCTTTATGGCCAGTCGCTGCGCAACAATGCCGAATTCTTCATCGAATATTTCGCGCTCGACCTCATCATGTCTCCGGACGGCCGCTGCACCGGCGTCGTCGCCTGGAACCTCGATGACGGCACGATCCATCGCTTCTCCGCCAAGATGGTGGTGCTGGCGACCGGCGGTTACGGCCGCGCCTATTTCTCCGCCACCTCGGCCCATACCTGCACCGGCGACGGCGGCGGCATGATCGCCCGCGCCGGCCTGCCGCTTCAGGACATGGAGTTCGTACAGTTCCACCCGACCGGCATTTATGGCGCAGGCTGCCTGATTACCGAGGGTGCACGCGGCGAAGGCGGTTATCTCGTCAACTCCGAAGGCGAACGCTTCATGGAGCGTTATGCGCCTTCTGCGAAGGATCTCGCCTCGCGTGACGTTGTCTCGCGCTGCATGACGATGGAAATCCGTGAAGGCCGCGGCGTCGGCAAGAACAAGGACCACATCTTCCTTCACCTCGATCACCTCGATCCGGCAATCCTGCATGAGCGTCTTCCGGGCATTTCCGAAAGCGCGAAGATTTTCGCCGGCGTTGACGTCACCCGCGAGCCGATCCCGGTCCTGCCGACGGTTCACTACAATATGGGCGGCATTCCGACCAACTATTGGGGTGAAGTGCTGAATGCCGATGCCAACAACCCGGAACGCATCGCGCCCGGCCTGATGGCTGTTGGCGAAGCCGGTTGCGCCTCGGTTCATGGTGCGAACCGCCTCGGTTCCAACTCGCTGATCGACCTGGTGGTCTTCGGCCGTGCAGCGGCGATCCGTGCCGCTCAGGTCATCAATCGTGATGAGGCTGTTCCCGCTCTCGATACGGCTGCCTGCGACAAGATCATGGAGCGTTTCGACAGCCTGCGTTACGCCAACGGCTCGACGCCGACGGCGGTGCTGCGCGACAAGATGCAGCGCGCCATGCAGGACGATGCGGCCGTTTTCCGCACACAGGACTCGCTGGAAAGCGGTTGCCAGCGTCTTTCCGCCATCTGGAAGGAACTGCCTGACGTCAAGGTCACCGACCGTTCGATGGTCTGGAACTCCGATCTGGTCGAGACGCTCGAGCTGCACAACCTCATGGCCAATGCGATCACCACGGTCTATGGCGCGGAAGCACGCAAGGAAAGCCGCGGTTCGCACGCCCGCGAGGATTTCGTCGACGGTCCGTTCGCCGGTCGCGACGACGTGAACTGGCGCAAGCACACGCTTGCCTGGGTCAGCCCGGAAGGCGACGTCAAGCTCGACTACCGCCCTGTTCACACCGACCTGATCGCCGACGGCATTGATCCGAAAAAGATCGAGCCGAAGGCGCGCGTCTACTGATTTGAGGAACTGGATATGGTTGAACTCGCTCTCCCCAAGAATTCCCAGATCAGCGAAGGCAAGGTCTGGCCGAAGCCGGACGGCGCCAAGAATGTGCGCGAATACCGCATCTATCGCTGGAACCCGGATGACGGCCAGAACCCGCGCATCGACACGTATTATATCGATGTCGACGATTGCGGGCCGATGGTTCTCGACGCGCTTCTTTACATCAAGAACAATATCGACCCGACGCTGACGCTGCGCCGCTCCTGCCGCGAAGGCATCTGCGGTTCCTGCGCCATGAACATCGACGGCACCAATACGCTTGCCTGCACCAAGGGCATGGAAGAAATCAACGGCACGGTGAAGGTTTATCCGCTGCCGCATATGCCTGTCGTGAAGGACCTCGTTCCCGATCTGTCGAACTTCTACGCCCAGCACCGCTCCATCGAGCCCTGGTTGAAGACGGTTTCGCCGACGCCCGCCAAGGAGTGGAAGCAGAGCCATGAGGACCGCCTGAAGCTGGACGGTCTCTATGAGTGCATTCTCTGCGCCTGCTGCTCCACCTCCTGTCCCAGCTACTGGTGGAATGGCGACCGTTATCTCGGTCCGGCCGTTCTGCTGCAGGCCTATCGCTGGCTGATCGACAGCCGCGATGAGGCAACCGGCGAGCGTCTCGATAATCTCGAGGACCCGTTCCGCCTTTACCGCTGCCACACCATCATGAACTGCGCGCAGGCTTGCCCGAAGGGTCTGAACCCGGCCAAGGCCATCGCGGAAATAAAGAAGATGATGGTCGAGCGCCGCGTTTAAAGGCGATTCGCTGACGACAGAAAATCTAGCGGGCCGCGGTCTCGACCGCGGCCCTTTTTACAACCCGGCGTGGGAAAATTCGGTAAAAATCGACCGAAATGGTAATTATCCCGGCCATCGCTTGCGCAAGATAAGGCTTTGGTAATAATTCAGCCTTCTTGTTTGATCATGATCTTTCCGGAAGCGAGAGAATCGGGAGCTTGATATGCAATTCAGATATGTGGTGACGGGCCTTGCGGTTGTGATGACTCTCGCCGGTTGCCAACGTACCTCCTACGATTACAACAACAACGGCAGCAACAATCCCGGTTATACGCCGCCTTTGCAGGCGCAGCCGGTGCCCTCCGTCCAGTCCGGCGCCCTGCCGCCGCCCGGTGGCGCCACGGGCAGCCAGTTCCCGTCGGCACCTGCCTCGGCCGCCCCTGGCGGAACCAACGTCGCTTCTGCCGCTCCGCCGGCGGCCGCACTTGACGTTACCAAGGAATCCATGGTCGGCAACTGGCGCGTTTCCAATGGCGGCGCCAATTGCGACATGTTCCTGACACTCACCAACCTCGGCAGCGGCTCGCGTGGCGGCACGCGCGGTTGTGCGGGCGAGCTGACGGCGATGGGGTCCTGGGAAGTGTCCGGCAAGATGGTTCTCTTCAAGAACCGTTCGGGTGACACGATCGGCCGCGTCTACAAGAGCGCCGATGCGCGTTTTGACGGCACGACCAATAGCGGCCAGCCGCTCAGCCTCAGCCGATGAGTCTTTCCGGTGCAGCCGGAACGCTCTTTTCGCTCTAAGCCTGTCCATTCGTCGCGGGTGCCTTTGTGCGCCCGCGTCCGAGGCGTTTATCCATGAAGCCCTTGCCCGATTACAATCATAGTGTCGTTGAACAGCTCAACGCATTGACGGCAGCTGGCACCTTGCAGGCCGATGCCGCCCAGCTTGGCGTGGCGGCGCATCTGGACCGTATCCTTGCCGATCTGAAGGCGCGCAAGCCCGCCAAGAAGAAGAGCGCGCTCGGCTGGATGTTTGCGCGCAAGTCCGGACCTGCCGCCGCCGTCAAGGGACTATATGTCTATGGCAGCGTTGGCCGCGGCAAGACGATGCTGATGGACATGTTCTACGAGATGGCGCCCGTTTCCTCCAAACGGCGCTGCCATTTTCACGAATTCATGGCGGATGTGCACAATCGCGTGCATGCGCATCGGCAGAAGCTGAAGAATGGCGAAACCAAACAGGCCGATCCGATTCCGCCCGTCGCCGCCCAGCTCCTGGCGGAAGCGGAGCTTTTATGCTTCGACGAATTTACGGTCACTGATATTGCCGATGCGATGATCCTTGCGCGGCTGTTCAGCGAGCTGTTCGCCAATGGCTGCACATTGGTGACGACCTCCAACGTCGTGCCGGACAATCTCTACAAGGACGGTCTCAATCGCGGCCTGTTCCTGCCTTTCGTCGATCTCTTGAAGAAGCATGTTGAGGTGGTGACGCTGGATAGCCCCACCGACTACCGGATGGAGAAGCTGGAAAGCCTTCCCGTCTACGTCACGCCGCTCGACGGTTCGGCGGATCAGGCGATGGACATGGCCTGGCGGCACATGATTGCCGGTCACCTCGTTGCACCGACCGAGATACCGATGAAGGGCCGTTCCATTCTGGTGCCGCGTGCCAGCGGCCGGGTGGCTCGCTTTTCCTTTTCCGATCTTTGCGAAAAGCCGCTTGGGGCTTCCGACTTCCTTGCCATCGCCAATCGTTTCGATACGGTCTTCATCGACCATATTCCGTTCTTGAACGCGGACAAGCGCAACGAGACCAAGCGTTTCATCATCCTCATCGATGCGCTTTACGACCACAGCGTCCGGCTTTTTGCCTCCGCTGCCGCCATGCCGGAAGACCTGCTCGGCAAGCGCAAGGGGACCGAAGGTTTCGAGTTCGATCGCACCGCCTCGCGCCTGTTTGAAATGCGCAGCGCGGACTATCTGGCGCAGCATCACGAAAAACGCCAGAAAGTTTGACACTTTCGTGACGTATTTTCTTACGTTTACGTAAGAAAATAATGATCTAAACGATTGAAAATATTCACCGGAAAAGAATCTGTTGCCAATTTTAGCCAATGGGGCTAATCGGAGTGCGACAATTTGGCTGCCGGTTTGGCGCGGTGAAATTGAATTGAAGCTCAAGAGGAAGCATTCGATGGCTCGCAAAAAAATTGCACTTATTGGTTCTGGCATGATCGGCGGCACGCTGGCGCATCTCGCCAGCCTGAAGGAACTGGGCGATATCGTCCTCTTCGATATTGCCGACGGCATCCCGCAGGGCAAGGGTCTGGATATTGCCCAGTCCGGCCCGGTTGAAGGCTTCAATGCAAAGCTCACCGGCGCTTCCGATTACGCCGCCATCGAAGGTGCTGACGTCTGCATCGTCACCGCTGGCGTTGCCCGCAAGCCTGGCATGAGCCGTGACGATCTTCTCGGCATCAACCTCAAGGTCATGGAGCAGGTCGGCGCCGGCATCAAGAAATATGCCCCGAACGCTTTCGTCATCTGCATCACCAACCCGCTCGACGCGATGGTCTGGGCACTGCAGAAGTTCTCCGGCCTGCCGAAGAACAAGGTCGTCGGCATGGCCGGCGTTCTCGACAGCGCCCGTTTCCGCCTGTTCCTCGCCGAAGAGTTCAACGTTTCGGTTGAAGATGTCACCGCTTTCGTTCTCGGCGGTCATGGCGACACCATGGTTCCGCTCGCCCGCTACTCCACCGTTGCCGGCGTTCCGCTGACCGATCTCGTCAAGATGGGCTGGCTGACCGCCGAGCGCCTCGAGCAGATCATCCAGCGCACCCGTGACGGCGGTGCGGAAATCGTCGGCCTCTTGAAGACCGGTTCGGCCTATTACGCGCCGGCCGCTTCGGCAATCGAAATGGCTGAATCCTACCTCAAGGACAAGAAGCGCGTTCTGCCCGCCGCTGCCCACCTCTCGGGCCAGTATGGCGTTGACGACATGTATGTCGGCGTACCGACCATCATCGGTGCAGGCGGTATCGAGCGCATCATCGAGATCGAACTCAACAAGGAAGAAGAAGCCGCCTTCCAGAAGTCCGTCGGCGCTGTCGCTGGTCTCTGCGAAGCCTGCATCAACATCGCTCCGTCGCTGAAGTAATAGCCTAGCGGCTCCAAACAGGGATTATTCCATGAATATTCACGAATATCAGGCCAAGGCTCTTCTGAAGGGCTACGGCGCGCCGGTTGCTGAAGGCGTCGCCATTCTCAAGGTCGAAGAAGCCGAAGCTGCTGCCAAGCAGCTTCCCGGCCCGCTCTACGTCGTCAAGAGCCAGATCCATGCTGGCGGCCGCGGCAAGGGCAAGTTCAAGGAACTCGGCCCCGACGCCAAGGGCGGCGTTCGTCTGGCGAAGTCCATCGATGAAGTCGTTTCCCACGCCAAGGACATGCTCGGTAACACGCTGGTAACGGCGCAGACGGGCGATGTCGGCAAGCAGGTTAACCGCCTCTACATCGAAGACGGCGCGGACATTGCCCGCGAACTCTATTGCTCGCTGCTGGTGGACCGTTCGGTCGGTCAGGTTGCTTTCGTGGTTTCCACTGAAGGCGGCATGGATATCGAAGCTGTCGCCCACGACACGCCCGAAAAGATCCATACCATCGCCATCAACCCGGAAAAGGGTGTGAGCGACGCTGACGTTGCCGCGATCTCCAAGGCGCTTGAGCTTGACGGCGTTGCAGCCGAAGACGCCAAGTCGCTCTTCCCGATCCTCTACAAGGCCTTCAGCGAGAAAGACATGGCTCTCCTCGAGATCAACCCGCTGATCGTCATGGAAAATGGCCATCTGCGCGTTCTCGACGCCAAGGTTTCCTTCGACGGCAACGCCATGTTCCGCCATGACGACGTCAAGGCGCTGCGCGACGAGACCGAAGAAGACGCCAAGGAAATCGAAGCCTCCAAGTGGGACCTCGCTTATGTGGCCCTCGACGGCAACATTGGCTGCATGGTCAACGGCGCCGGTCTTGCCATGGCGACCATGGACATCATCAAGCTTTACGGCAAAGAGCCGGCAAACTTCTGCGACGTCGGCGGTGGCGCTGGCAAGGAGAAGGTCGCGGCAGCTTTCAAGATCATCACTGCCGACCCGAAGGTCGAGGGCATCCTCGTCAACATCTTCGGCGGCATCATGAAGTGCGACGTCATAGCCGAGGGCGTAATCGCCGCGGTGAAGGAAGTCGGTTTGCAGGTTCCGCTCGTCGTTCGCCTTGAAGGCACCAACGTCGAACTTGGCAAGAAGCTTCTCAACGAATCTGGCCTTGCGATTACGGCTGCTGACGATCTGGACGACGCAGCCAAGAAGATCGTCGCGGCGATCAACGGCTAATTGAGGGACCGGAAATAATGTCTATTCTTGTTAATAAAGACACGAAGATCCTCGTTCAGGGTCTGACCGGCAAGACCGGCACCTTCCACACCGAACAGGCGCTTGCCTATTACGGCACGCAGATGGTTGGCGGTATTCACCCGAAGAAGGGTGGCGAAACCTGGACCGGTTCCAAGGGTGAGAGCCTGCCGATCTTCGCAACGGTTGCCGAAGCCAAGGAAAAGACCGGTGCAGACGCATCCGTAATCTACGTTCCGCCGGCAGGTGCAGCAGATGCCATCATCGAAGCCATCGATGCGGAAATTCCGTTCATCACCTGCATCACCGAAGGTATCCCGGTCATGGACATGGTTCGCGTCAAGGCTCGCCTCGACCGCTCCAAGTCGCGCCTGCTCGGCCCGAACTGCCCGGGTATCCTGACGCCGGAAGAATGCAAGATCGGCATCATGCCGGGCTCCATCTTCCGCAAGGGTTCGGTCGGTATCGTTTCGCGTTCGGGCACGCTCACCTATGAAGCCGTGTTCCAGACCTCCAACGAAGGCCTCGGCCAGACCACTGCTGTCGGCATCGGCGGCGACCCGGTCAAGGGCACCGAGTTCATCGACGTGCTTGAAATGTTCCTCGCTGACGACGCCACGCAGTCGATCATCATGATCGGCGAAATCGGCGGCTCGGCTGAAGAAGATGCGGCACAGTTCCTGATCGACGAAGCCAAGAAGGGCCGCAAGAAGCCGATGGCCGGCTTCATCGCAGGCCGTACGGCTCCGAAGGGCCGCACCATGGGCCACGCCGGCGCTGTCGTTTCCGGCGGCAAGGGTGACGCGGAATCCAAGATTGCTGCCATGGAAGCAGCGGGCATCAAGGTATCGCCTTCCCCGGCGCGCCTCGGCAAGACGCTGGTTGAAGTCCTCAAGGGCTGAGACCACATGACATCGGTAGCGGGCGGCGCGGCTTCAATGCCACGCTGCCCGATGCCGCAAGGAACGACAGACAGAACGGCATACCGCCCCGGCGGCAGACAGCAATAATCAAAGCGGCAGGCCAGCGAACGGCCCTAACGGCATCGAGGAGGCGGACGGATAAGTCCGCAAGAACACAATGGCAAGGCAAGAAGCGAACGAGCAGTTTCAGATCACGTCGTTTCTGGACGGCGCGAATGCAGCCTATATCGAGCAGCTCTATGCCCGGTACGAAGAGGACCCCTCTTCCGTGTCGCCGGAGTGGCAGAGCTTCTTCAAGGCGTTGTCCGATAATCCGGAAGACGTGAAGAAGGCGGCCAAGGGCGCCTCCTGGAAGCGCGCCAACTGGCCGATCCCGGCGAATGGCGAACTGGTATCCGCACTCGACGGCAACTGGGCCACGGTCGAAAAGGCCATCGAGAAGAAGGTTCAGGCGAAAGCTGAGGCCAAGAGCGCTGACACCGGCAAGCCGGTCAGCCAGGCGGAAGTTCTGCAGGCGACCCGTGACAGCGTTCGCGCCATCATGATGATCCGCGCCTACCGCATGCGCGGCCACCTGCATGCCAAGCTCGATCCGCTCGGCATCGCGGTCGCGGTTGAGGATTACAACGAGCTGTCGCCGAAGTCCTACGGCTTCGAGGAAAGCGACTACGACCGCAAGATTTTCATCGATAACGTGCTCGGCCTCGAATATGCGACCGTGCGCGAGATGATCGATATTCTGGAGCGCACCTACTGCTCCACCATCGGCGTCGAATTCATGCACATGTCCAGCCCGGAAGAAAAAGGCTGGATTCAGGAGCGCATCGAAGGTCCGGACAAGGGCGTTGCCTTCACGGCTGAAGGCAAGAAGGCCATTCTGTCCAAGCTGGTCGAAGCCGAAGGTTACGAGCAGTTCCTCGACGTGCGTTTCAAGGGCACCAAGCGTTTCGGCCTCGATGGCGGTGAATCGCTGATCCCGGCGCTGGAGCAGATCATCAAGCGTGGCGGCCAGGAAGGTCTGGAAGAAGTCGTTCTCGGCATGGCTCACCGCGGTCGCCTGAACGTTCTGACCAACGTGATGGGCAAGCCGCATCGCGCCGTGTTCCACGAGTTCAAGGGCGGTTCGTTCAAGCCTGACGATGTCGAAGGTTCGGGCGACGTGAAGTACCACCTCGGTGCCTCCTCCGACCGCGAATTCGACGGCAACAAGGTTCACCTGTCGCTGACGGCCAACCCGTCGCACCTTGAAATCGTCAACCCTGTCGTTATGGGCAAGGCCCGCGCCAAGCAGGACCAGCTGGCCAAGCAGTGGGACGGCGATATCATTCCGCTTTCCGAGCGCGCCAAGGTTCTGCCGCTGCTTCTGCATGGCGATGCCGCTTTTGCCGGTCAGGGCGTGGTTGCTGAAATTCTCGGCCTTTCAGGTCTGCGCGGTCACCGCGTTGCCGGTACGATGCACTTCATCATCAACAACCAGATCGGCTTCACGACGAACCCGGCCTTCTCGCGTTCGTCGCCCTATCCGTCCGACGTTGCCAAGATGATCGAAGCGCCGATCTTCCATGTCAACGGTGACGATCCGGAAGCTGTGACCTATGCGGCGAAGGTTGCGACAGAATACCGTATGAAGTTCCACAAGCCCGTCGTCGTGGACATGTTCTGCTACCGCCGCTTCGGCCACAACGAAGGCGACGAGCCGGCGTTCACGCAGCCGAAGATGTACAAGGTCATCCGCGGCCACAAGACCGTGGCGCGCATCTACGCTGACCGTTTGATCGCCGAAGGCCTGATCAACGAAGGCGAATTTGAGAAGATGAAGGCCGACTGGCGCGCTCATCTCGAGCAGGAATTCGAGGCAGGCCAGTCCTACAAGCCGAACAAGGCCGACTGGCTGGACGGCCAGTGGTCGGGCCTGCGTGCTGCCGACAATGCCGATGAGCAGCGTCGCGGCAAGACCGGCGTGCCGATGAAGCAGCTGAAGGAGATCGGCAAGAAGCTGTCGACCATTCCGGAAGGCTTCAGCGCCCACCGCACGATCCAGCGCTTCATGGAAAACCGCTCGCAGATGGTCGAGACGGGCGAAGGCATCGATTGGGCAATGGCGGAAGCGCTTGCGTTCGGTTCGCTCGTCGTTGACGGCCACAAGATCCGCCTTTCTGGTCAGGATTGCGAACGCGGCACCTTCTCGCAGCGTCACTCGGTTCTCTATGATCAGGAAACCGAAGAACGCTACATCCCGCTGGCAAACCTTGCGCCGACGCAGGCTCGTTACGAAGTCATCAACTCGATGCTTTCGGAAGAGGCCGTTCTCGGTTTCGAATACGGTTACTCGCTCGCCCGTCCGAATGCGCTGACGCTCTGGGAAGCCCAGTTCGGCGACTTCGCGAACGGTGCTCAGGTCGTGTTCGACCAGTTCATCTCGTCGGGTGAACGCAAGTGGCTGCGCATGTCCGGTCTCGTCTGCCTTCTGCCACATGGCTACGAAGGTCAGGGTCCGGAACACTCGTCCGCCCGTCTGGAGCGCTGGCTGCAGATGTGCGCCGAAGACAACATGCAGGTTGCCAACTGCACGACCCCGGCCAACTACTTCCACATCCTGCGCCGCCAGGTGAAGCGCGACTTCCGCAAGCCGCTGATCCTGATGACGCCGAAGTCGCTGCTGCGTCACAAGCGCGCCACCTCTTCGCTGGCCGAGCTTGCAGGCGAGTCCTCCTTCCACCGTCTCCTGTGGGACGATGCCGAGGTCATCAAGGACGGCCCGATCAAGCTGCAGAAGGATTCGAAGATCCGCCGCGTCGTCATGTGCACGGGCAAGGTCTATTACGATCTGCTCGAAGAGCGTGAAAAGCGCGGTATCGACGATATCTACCTGCTGCGTATCGAACAGCTTTACCCGTTCCCGGCCAAGGCGCTCATCAACGAGCTGTCGCGCTTCCGCAATGCGGAAATGGTCTGGTGCCAGGAAGAGCCGAAGAACATGGGTGCGTGGTCGTTCATCGATCCTTACCTGGAATGGGTTCTGGCGCATATCGACGCCAAGTACCAGAAGGTCCGTTACACGGGCCGTCCGGCTGCCGCCTCTCCGGCGACCGGCCTGATGTCCAAGCACCTGGCGCAGCTTGCTGCGTTCCTGGAAGACGCGCTGGGAGAGTGAAAACTCTCCCGCACCGCCCCGCAAAAAAGACACCTGAATAACGGAACTAGATCATGGCCACTGAAATCCGCGTACCAACCCTCGGCGAATCCGTCAGCGAAGCGACCGTCGGCACCTGGTTCAAGAAGGTCGGCGACACCGTCAAGGCCGACGAACCTCTCGTTGAACTGGAAACCGACAAGGTTACCGTCGAAGTCCCGGCGCCTGCGTCCGGCGTTCTCACCGAAATCGTTGCGCAGAACGGCGAAACCGTCGGTCTCGACGCGCTTCTCGGCCAGATCGCCGAAGGTGCTGCCGGCGCTGCGACCTCCGCACCTGCCGCAGAACCGGCAAAGCCTGCTGCGGCTGCCGCACCGGCACCTGCCGCCGTTGCCGCACCGGCAACCGGCTCCATGCCGCCTGCACCTGCCGCCGGCAAGCTGCTTGCTGAAAACAACCTGTCCGCCGATCAGGTCGACGGTTCGGGCAAGCGCGGTCAGGTTCTGAAGGGTGATGTTCTTGCCGCTGTCGCCAAGGGCGTTTCGGCACCGGCTGCCGCTCCCGCTCCGGCTGCTGCACCCCGTCCGGTTTCCGCCGAGCAGGATGCCGTTCGCGAAGAGCGCGTGAAGATGACCCGCCTGCGCCAGACGATCGCCCGTCGCCTGAAGGACGCGCAGAACACCGCCGCCATGCTGACCACCTATAACGAGGTGGACATGAGCGCCGTCATGGACCTGCGCAACCGCTACAAGGACGTGTTCGAGAAGAAGCATGGCGTCAAGCTCGGCTTCATGGGCTTCTTCACCAAGGCCGTGACTCACGCGCTCAAGGAACTGCCTGCCGTCAACGCTGAAATCGACGGCACGGACATCATCTACAAGAACTATTGTCACGTCGGCATGGCTGTCGGCACCGACAAGGGCCTCGTCGTTCCGGTCATCCGTGATGCCGACCAGCTCTCCATCGCGGGTGTCGAAAAGGAACTCGGCCGCCTCGCCAAGGCGGCGCGTGACGGTTCGCTCGGCATGGCCGACATGCAGGGCGGCACCTTCACCATCACCAATGGCGGTGTCTACGGTTCGCTGATGTCCTCGCCGATCCTCAATGCACCGCAGTCGGGTATTCTCGGCATGCACAAGATCCAGGAGCGTCCGGTCGCCATCGGCGGTCAGGTCGTCATTCGCCCGATGATGTATCTTGCGCTCTCCTACGATCACCGTATCGTTGACGGTAAGGAAGCCGTGACCTTCCTCGTTCGCGTCAAGGAAAGCCTCGAGGATCCGGAACGTCTGGTTCTCGATCTTTAATCGGTCTTGCTTTTCGTTTCAGCGGGGTTTCAAGTGAGGCCCCGCTGAAAGACCACCCGGGAGAGCAGACGTGCAGCCGACATTTCTTGCCGCTTCGCCTTTTTTACCGCTTATCGGTCTAAGCGTTCTTCTTCTCGTCGTGCATGTCCTGTTACAGGGGATAATGGCGACCAGAGAGTTGGGTCGTGAATGGAATGCCGGTCCTAGGGACGGTGAGCAGAAGCCACAGGGCAAGCTCTCCGGTCGCGCTTCGCGCGCATCGGCGAATTTCCGGGAGACCTATCCGGCTTTTGTGGCACTCGCCTTCGGCGTTATCATGGCGGGTGACCCATCCGGGCTAGCGCTTATTGGTGCCTGGCTCTGGCTGATCTGCCGTGTTGTCTATATCCCGCTTTATCTTACGGGCGTTCCTTATATCCGCTCGTTCGTCTGGCTGGGCTCAATGCTTGGTCTGGCACTCATGTTTATCGTGCTGATGTTTTGAAGGCGGCTCGTGATGCATCAATATCTCATCGAACTTGCATCCCTGATGGCGATCTTCTCCTTTGCGATCGTCTCGCCCGGCGCCGATCTCGCTATGGTGATGCGCCAGGCAATGGTGCATGGTCGCAAGCAGGCCATCATCACCAGCTTCGGGGTTGGGACGTCTCTGATGTTCCACGTCACCTATACGATCCTCGGACTTGGCCTCATCATTTCTCAGTCGATCTATATCTTCAACATCGTCAAATGGCTGGGCGTCGCCTATCTGATTTATATCGGCGTCAAGGCGCTGCGCGCCGGCAAGACCGAATTGCCCGCCGCTGAAGCTGAGGGCGTTCAGGTGAAAAGCAGCCAGACCGCGCTTAAGGCCTTTACGCTCGGTTTTGCCGCCAATGCACTCAATCCCAAGCCGGTGTTTTTCTTCCTGTCGATCTTTTCGACGGTGGTTCACGCTCACACGCCGGTCGCCATCAAGTTCGGATATGGTCTCGTGATGGCGAGCTGCCTTATCCTGTGGTTCGTCGGTGTCAGCCTGTTCATGACGACGCCGCGCATGCGCGCCGCATTTCAGCGCGCCAGCCAATGGATCGACCGCACCAGCGGTGTGGTCTTCATCGCTCTCGGTATAAAACTCGCAACGGAAAAAGCGGCCTGAGTTTCAGGTCAAACGGAAGCTGGGCATTGATCCGATATCTTGCCCCTATAAAGCAGGAACCAGAATATGGCATATGATGTAGTTGTAATCGGCACCGGCCCCGGCGGTTATGTTTGCGCGGTCAAGGCGGCACAGCTCGGCCTGAAGGTCGCTGTCATCGAAAAGCGCGCGACCTATGGCGGTACCTGCCTCAATGTCGGCTGCATCCCGTCCAAGGCGCTGCTGCACGCGTCCGAAACCTTCGCGCATGTCGCCCATGGTGTCGATTCGCTCGGTATCGAAGTCGCCGCGCCGAAGCTGAACCTTGAAAAGATGATGGGCCATAAGGACGGCGTGGTGAAGGCCAATGTCGACGGCGTTTCCTTCCTCTTCAAGAAGAACAAGATCGATGCCTTCCAGGGCACCGGCAAGGTGGTTTCCGCCGGCAAGGTTTCCGTCACCAACGACAAGGGTGAGACGCAGGAGATCGAAGCGAAGAACATCGTCATCGCCACGGGTTCGGATGTTGCCGGCATTCCGGGCGTTCAGGTCAATATCGATGAAAGCGTCATCGTGTCCTCTACCGGTGCGATCGCTCTTTCCAAGGTTCCGGAAAAGCTCATCGTCGTCGGCGGCGGCGTCATCGGCCTCGAGCTCGGTTCGGTCTGGTCGCGTCTCGGCGCCAAGGTTACCGTCGTCGAATATCTCGACAATATTCTCGGCGGCATGGATGGTGAAGTTTCCAAGCAGGCCCAGCGCCTGCTGGCCAAGCAAGGTCTCGATTTCAAGCTCGGCGCGAAGGTGACGGCCGTTGAAAAGACCGCTGCCGGTGCAAAGGTGGTGTTCGAGCCTGTCAAGGGCGGCGCTGCCGAAACGCTGGAAGCGAATGTCGTGCTGATCTCCACCGGCCGCAAGCCCTATACCGAAGGTCTTGGCCTTGCGGAAGCCGGCGTTGTGCTGGACAGCCGCGGCCGCGTTGAAATCGACGGTCACTACAAGACCAATGTCGACGGCATCTATGCGATCGGCGACGTGGTGAAGGGCCCGATGCTGGCGCACAAGGCGGAAGACGAGGGCGTTGCTCTCGCGGAAATCCTCGCCGGCCAGCGCGGCCATGTGAATTACGACGTCATTCCGGCCGTGGTCTATACGCAGCCGGAAATCGCGTCCGTCGGCAAGACCGAGGAAGAACTGAAGGCCGCTGGCGTCGCCTACAAGGTCGGCAAGTTCCCCTTCACCGCCAATGGCCGCGCCCGCGCCATGCAGGTGACGGATGGTTTCGTGAAGATCCTTGCCGACAAGGAAACCGACCGGGTTCTCGGCGGCCACATCGTCGGCTTCGGCGCTGGCGAAATGATCCACGAAATCACCGTGCTGATGGAATTCGGCGGTTCTTCGGAAGATCTGGGCCGCACCTGCCATGCACATCCGACCATGTCGGAAGCCGTGAAGGAAGCTGCGCTCGCGACCTTCTTCAAGCCGATCCACATGTGATCGGTGTTGGAGCCCGCTGCTCCAACATTAAATTTCAGTCATCTGCCAAACCCCGGCTTGCCATGCAGGCCGGGGTTTTCCATACTCGCGCCACAGCCTGTCTAACCTTTTGATAAAAGGCAATAAAATGGCGTTTCCAAGTCAAGTTTCCTTCACCGTTCCGCAGCGCATCATCCATTGGGCGATGGCGCTTCTGATCTTCTTCAACCTGTTGTTTCCCGATGGCATGGAACATGCCTACCGGCTGATGCGGCGGGGCGAAACACTGACGCCGGAACAGGTATCTTCGGCCAATATTCACGCCTATGTCGGCTTCACCATTCTGTTGCTTGCAGTGCTGCGCCTCTGTCTACGCTTCTTCCAGGGCGTGCCGCCGCATCCCGCCGAAGAACCGCGACCGTTTCAGATTGCGGCGAAGCTGGCGCATTTCACCTTTTATGCCCTGTTCCTCGTCCTGCCCCTGTCCGGTATTGCCGCTTATTACTTCGGCGCTCAGCCGGCCGGGCAGTTGCATTCCGGACCCTTCAAGGCGCTGATATGGGTGTTGATCGCCGGTCACGTCGTCGCCGTTCTGGTTCACCAGTTCTACTGGCGCACCAATGTCCTGAAGCGCATGACGCACGGCTAAGCGGCGGTTTGTCGCGTTTCCGGTTTCTCGGAAAAAGAGGAAGGTGGCCCCTGCCGCATGGCGCGGCCGGGGTTCAGGAATGCAGGATATCGAAGACATATTACCGGGCGCAGACTGGCAGGATCGCTATCAGGGAGAGATGGTGACGCCGGAGCCGTCCTCACTCGATGTGAGCAGGCTCCTTCTCCATCATCCTCCTGCATGGATCCGCAGCCTTATGGCGCTTCGAAACCGCGTGGTGGCGCTTTTCGGTTTAAGAACGGTCGAAATGGTGGCTGGGACGTCGGCGGGTGGTTTTCCAGTCCTGTCCTCCACGCCACAGCGGACTGTGCTCGGCTTCGACGACCGCCATCTTGATTTCCGGATCGTTGTCGATCTCGAAGAGAGGGAAAACAGCCAGCTGGTGAGTGTCACCACCATTGTCAGGCGCAAGAACCTGTTTGGGCGGCTTTATCTTCTTGTCGTCGGACCGTTTCACCGCCGCATCGTGCCGGCGACGATGCGGCCGTTCTGCGCCAATGTCCGGCCTGTCAGCATCGGGAGTGAGCCGGTCAATCGACCCGCGTGAGGGTGAAGCCTTCCGCGCGCAGCAATTCGACAAGGCCTTCCTCGCCCGGCAAATGCAGTGCACCGACGGCCATGAAGACATTGCCCCTGGCAAGCTCGGGGGCCGCCCGTTCCGCCATGACGTGGTTGCGGTCGGTGATGATACGCTGCTCGAAGGCGGCGTAGCCCTGTTCGCTTTCCGCTGCGGCTTTCTTGGGGTCCATGCTTTTCAGCATGGGCATGGTCATGCCGATATCGCCAGCGACGTAGAGATCGGTCATGGTTGTCATGATGTCATCCATGCGGTCGCCCAGTTCGAGCGTTTCGATCAGCGCCTGAAGATGAAATTCCATCGGCAGCTCCGACATGGCCGTCAGCTGTTCCACCATAGTCTCCAGCCCGACAAGGTGTTTTCCGTCAGCAATGGCATCTTCGGCCAGCTTCTTGTCCAGAAAGGAGAGGCCTGTTGCCTTGCGGGCGAACTCACAGGCGGGAAGGGCGACGAAGCTCGAAAGCATCCATGGCTTCATGCGCGATACGGCGTTCAGCGGAATGCCGCGCTCCTTGAGGCCCTTTTCCAGACGCGCGACATTTTCCGGCGACAGGATGTCGGTGATCGATTTGCCATCCAGAAACATGGTGAGTTCGGGCTTGCTCAGCAGCGACGCCGCGACCTTCTTGTCATCGACGATTTCGTCCGATTCAACGATCACCGTCGCGGCTTTTTCAAAGGCGGGGCTGGCGGCGGCAGGCATTTCCAGAACACGCGGATCGGTGACATGCATGGTGCCGAGAAGATAGGACGTGGGCGTTCCCGCCTTTTCGATGCGCCAGAAATTGCCCTTGCCGTTCGGGATCGCGGCCGCTTCCTGCTCGATCTTTGCGAAGGCTTGCGGATCGGTCTTGCGCATCTCCACGAGAATGTCGCTGCCGGTGCAGGTGATCTGCTGTTGCGCGGCTTCCGCTTGCCCCAGCGAAAGCAAGGTCATGAGCAGGATTGCGACGGCGGTGACATGCAGGGCGGCAAGCAGCCACAGCAGGGCGTCGCCGGTCTTGCCCATCAGGGTGGCGGTGAGGTTTTGCGGTTTTATCAGGCTGTGCATCGGTCCAATCCGGTTGTCGTTCGCTTATAGAACGGCGGCTTGGATGTCTGGTTAATTATTATGGTTAACCATTTCCTGCTTCATGCGCGCGGATGGGCGTTGTCGTAGATTTCCAGCAGTCTCGTAGTGTCGACCCCGGTATAAACCTGCGTAGTGGATAGGCTCGCATGGCCGAGCAGTTCCTGAATCGTGCGCAGGTCGCCGCCGCCGGCGAGAAGGTGCGTGGCGAAGGAGTGGCGCAGCGCATGCGGCGTGGCGTTTTCCGGCAGGCCGAAAGCGCCGCGCAGTTTCTGCATTTCCCTCTGGACGATGGCGGGCTGCAGCTTTCCGCCGCGTGCGCCGAGGAACATGGGCTCATCCGCCGACAGGGCATAGGGGCAAAGCTTCCTGTAGGTATCGACGGCTTCCGTCACCACCGCCAGCAGGGGCACAATCCGCGTCTTGTTGCCTTTGCCGGTAATGCGCAGGCTGCGGGCGCCGGGCGGGAAATCGGCCGGGGTAAGACCGAGCGCCTCGGAAATGCGAAGGCCGCAGCCATAAAGCAGTGAAAGAACCGCGGCATTGCGGGCGGCGATCCATGGTTCGTCGTTCAATTGCGCTTCACTCGTGGTGATTTTCAGCGCCTGCCGGTCGGTCAGCGGTTTCGGTAGCGATTTCGGCTGTTTGGGCGCGCGCATGGCGGTGGCGCCTGCGGCGTTCACCAGACCTTTTTTCTGCAGGTGATGGAGCAGGGAGCGCAGGCCTGCCAGATGCCTGCCCAGCGAACGTGCGCCGGCGCCTTCCTTGCGCCGGTTTGCCAGAAAGGCGCGAAGATCGACCGGACGCAGATCGGCAATATCGGTGATGGAGGCCGGTTTGCCGATATATCCTGTCAGGAATGTCAGAAATTGCCGGGTATCGCGCTCATAGGCCTCGACGGTATTGTCCGAAAGCCGGCGTTCGCCCGCGAGGGCGGAGAGCCAGGACTGGCGCTCATCGAGAAGATCGGCTTGGGCAAATGTCAGGATTTCGGTCACGCGGCGCTCCATTCCATGCTTCGAAACTATGCGCTTATGGTCAGCATTTGGTTAAGAGGTAGACTTTGCAAGGCGCGCCCACTACATCCGGGCGGTTTCCTTTTTCCTGTCGCCGGGGCATGGTCGCCACATCATGGCAAAAGATTCGTCCGATCTGTTTGGGGCTCTGTTCGACCCGCCGTCGCCCACGCGCACGGTGCCCGTTCTCGTGCCCATGCCGGCGCCCGGGCCCTACAGCTATTCGGTGCCCGAGGATATGGTGGTGGAGACCGGTTCCGTCGTGCAGGTACCGCTCGGCCCCCGACAAGTCTTCGGCGTGGTGTGGGACGATGCGGGCGAGAAGGGCGTCGATCCGAAGAAGCTGCGGCCCATCACCAAAAGTTTCGAGTGCCCGCCGCTGAAGGCGGAAATGCGCCGCTTTGTGGACTGGGTCGCCGCCTATACGCTTTCTCCGCCCGGCCTCGTGGCCCGCATGGCGCTCAGAGCCCCCGCGGCCTTCGATCCCGAACCGATGATCGAGGGGCTGCGGCTGACCGAAGGCCGGCCGGAGCGCCTGACCCCCGCCCGCGAGCGGGTTATGGAACTGGCGGCTGAAGGGCATGGCTGGACGAAGAGCGGGCTTGCCCATGCCGCCGGCGTTTCGACCAGCGTGATCGATGGTCTCGTCAAGCAGGGCGTGTTCGAGACGGTGTTTCTGCCGGCGCCGCCTGTCGTGGCCGAACCCGATCCTGATTATGTCGAGCCGCGTCTGGAAGGCCCGCAGAAACAGGCCGCTTCGGAGATACTCGAGGATGTGCGCAAGGGTGGCTTTCATGTTTCGCTGATCGACGGCGTCACAGGTTCTGGGAAAACAGAGGTCTATTTTGAGGCGGTGGCCGAGACGCTCCGGCAGGGCAGGCAGGTTCTCATCCTGCTGCCCGAAATTGCGCTGACGGCGGCCTTTCTTGAGCGTTTTCAGGACCGTTTCGGTGCGAAACCGGCGGAATGGCATTCGGACCTGTCGCCGCGCATGCGCGAAAAAGTCTGGCGGCAGGCGGTGACGGGCGAAGTGAAGGTGGTGGCCGGCGCGCGCTCGGCACTTTTCCTGCCCTTCGACAATCTCGGTCTCATCATCGTCGATGAAGAGCACGACCCCGCCTATAAGCAGGAAGACCGCGTCTTCTATAATGCCCGCGACATGGCGGTGGTGAGGGCGCGGATCGCCGAATTTCCGGTCGTGCTGGTTTCGGCCACGCCTTCGGTGGAAAGCCAGGTTAATGGCAGCTCGGGGCGTTACAACACTATTCACCTGCATACGCGGTTCGGCGATGCGGCAATGCCTGACCTGCATCTTGTCGATATGCGGCGTCATCCGCCGGAGAGGGGAGGGTTTCTGTCACCCGTCCTGCTGCGCGGCATTGGCAAGACCATCGAAAAGGGTGAGCAGGCGCTGCTGTTCCTCAATCGTCGCGGTTATGCGCCGCTGACGCTCTGCCGGGTCTGCGGCCACCGTTTCCAATGCCCGCAATGTTCCAGCTGGCTGGTGGAGCACCGGTTCCGCAATCAATTGCAGTGCCACCAGTGCGGCCACAACGAGCCGACGCCCGATCATTGCCCGGAATGCGGCACCTTCGATCATCTGGTGGCCTGCGGGCCGGGTGTGGAGCGCATTGCCGAGGAGGTGGAGAAACATTTCCCGGAAGCCCGCACCATCGTGCTCTCTTCAGATCTCATGGGCGTCAAGCGCCTGCGGCTGGAGCTGGAGGCGATCGTCAAGGGCGAGGCTGATATCGTGATCGGCACGCAGCTCGTCGCCAAGGGACATAATTTTCCGCTGATGACACTTGTGGGCATCGTCGATGCCGATCTCGGCCTTGCCAATGGCGATCCGCGTGCTGCGGAGCGAACGTTTCAGCTGCTGTCGCAGGTGACGGGGCGCGCCGGGCGAACGGGGTTGAAGAGCCATGGCCTGTTGCAGACCTATCAGCCGCAGCATCCCGTCATGCAGGCCATCGTTTCGGGCGATGCATCGGCCTTCTACGAAAGGGAAATCGTGGAGCGGGAAAAAGCCGTTCTGCCGCCTTTCGGACGGCTTGCCTCGATCATCGTTTCGGCCGATACGCGCGGGGAAGCGGAAACCCATGCCCGTGGTTTAAGGGCCGCAGCCCCGCAAGTTGCCGGCATCATGCTGCTCGGCCCGGCGGAAGCGCCGCTCGCGCTCATCCGCGGTCGCCACCGTTTCCGCCTGCTGGTGCACGGGCGGCGCAATTCCGACATGCAGTCTTTTCTCCGCACGCTTCTGGCCAATGGCCCGAAAGAGCGCGGCAGCGTGCATGTGCAGCTCGATATCGACCCGCAAAGTTTCCTTTGAACTTTGCCGCCGGGGCGTTTTCCCGCTGTCATGACCGTGTCATAACGCAGCAGGCAGTCAAAATGATTTGGGGAACGAGATGGAGTTTTATTTTCCCGCCGAGTTCGGCGAGCAGCTGGCCTTCGGAGCGGCGGTGGTTTCGGCCGTGATGGGCCTTTTTTTCATGTTTGCGCCGGGTATTACGCTTCGTGCCTTCGGTCTCCAGCCGGCGGGTGAGCGCAGGGATGGTTATGCACTCGTGCGCTCGTCGCTTGCCGGGTTCTATCTCGGTCTCGGCGCCGCCGCCCTGCTTCTCGCGCAGCCCATGGTCTATCTCGCCTTTGGGGCGGCTTTCGGCCTCAGTGTCTTTGGCGGCATTCTCTCCATACTCTCCGATGGTGGCGCAACCATGCGGAATTTCTTACTTCTGGTTGTACACTTTCTGCTCGCTGCACTGTCGTTGAGCTACGTGTTCGGGCTGGTCTGAAGCGGGCTTTTTGCCTTTTGTGACGCACAGATGCCGCATCCTGGGCGAAATCGGAAAATTTAAACGCATTCCCCCTTGCCCAAACGGCGCTTTCCGCTATTACGCGTGTTGCGAGTCCCGGCGTCCTATGCTAGACGGACCGCGAAATTGGGAAAAGGCAGGGGGGAATTCCGGTCTTTTTCGGGGAAATTGAAACGATTTCAAGAATTTGATGCGGTGGAGCCCCATCGCTGATGGTCTTGGACGATTAGCAGGGAAAAAGTGCCCGTGGCAGACACCTCCCATGGAACATCCGGTGTAGCGGAAAGGTATGCGTCGTCGCTTTTCGAGCTTGCTTTGGAAGCGGGTGCGGTCGAAGCGGTTCAGGCCGATCTGGATAAGTTCGGCGCACTTCTCGACGAAAGCGACGATTTGAAGCGTCTGGTTGCGAGCCCGGTGTTTTCCGCCGAGGATCAGTTCAAGGCAATCACCGCGATCTGCGAAAAGGCCGGCATTGCCGGTCTCGCGCTCAATTTCCTCAAGGTCGTTGCGAATAACCGCCGTCTCTTTGCCGTTCCCGGCATGATCCGAGCCTACCGCACCATTGCCGCTGCCCACCGCGGCGAAATCACCGCCGAGGTTACCTCGGCACATGCGCTCGACGAGGCGCAGGAAACTGAACTGAAGGCGGCGCTGAAGAGCGTTACCGGCAAGGATGTGGCGGTTTCCGTTACCGTCGATCCGTCGATCCTCGGCGGCCTGATCGTCAAGGTCGGCTCTCGCCAGATCGATACGTCTCTTCGCACCAAACTTTCCACCCTTAAGCTTGCACTGAAAGAGGTTGGCTGATGGATATCCGCGCCGCGGAAATTTCCGCAATTCTGAAAGATCAAATCAAAAATTTCGGCAACGAGGCGGAAGTCTCGGAAGTCGGTCAGGTGCTTTCCGTCGGTGACGGTATCGCCCGCGTCTATGGCCTCGACAATGTTCAGGCCGGCGAAATGGTCGAGTTTCCCGGCGGCATTCGCGGCATGGCGCTCAACCTCGAAGCCGACAACGTCGGTGTGGTTATCTTTGGTTCGGACCGTGACATCAAGGAAGGCGACACCGTAAAGCGGACTGGCGCTATCGTTGACGTTCCTGTCGGTCCGGAACTGCTCGGCCGCGTCGTTGACGCGCTCGGCAACCCGATCGACGGCAAGGGCCCGATTAATGCCGCCAAGCGTTCGCGCGTTGACGTCAAGGCTCCCGGCATCATTCCGCGCAAGTCTGTTCATGAGCCGATGTCGACCGGCCTCAAGGCCATTGATGCGCTCATCCCGGTTGGCCGCGGCCAGCGCGAGCTGGTCATCGGCGACCGCCAGACCGGCAAGACCGCCATCATTCTCGATACGATCCTGAACCAGAAGGCCATTCACGACAATGGCCCGGATGGCGACAAGCTTTATTGCGTCTACGTCGCTATCGGTCAGAAGCGTTCGACCGTCGCCCAGTTCGTGAAGGTTCTGGAAGAGCGCGGTGCGCTGCAGTACTCGATCATCGTTGCGGCCACCGCTTCCGATCCGGCTCCGATGCAGTACCTCGCTCCGTTCGCCGGCTGCGCCATGGGTGAGTACTTCCGTGACAACGGCAAGCACGCTCTCATCGGCTACGACGACCTTTCCAAGCAGGCCGTTGCCTATCGTCAGATGTCGCTTCTGCTGCGCCGTCCTCCGGGCCGCGAAGCTTATCCGGGCGACGTTTTCTACCTCCATTCCCGTCTTCTCGAGCGCGCTGCAAAGCTCTCCGACGAAATGGGCGCCGGTTCGCTGACGGCTCTGCCGGTTATCGAAACCCAGGGTAACGACGTTTCGGCCTTTATTCCGACCAACGTGATCTCGATCACCGACGGCCAGATCTTCCTTGAAACCGACCTGTTCTATCAGGGTATCCGCCCGGCCGTTAACGTCGGTCTGTCGGTTTCGCGCGTTGGCTCCGCCGCCCAGATCAAGGCAATGAAGCAGGTTGCCGGCTCGATCAAGGGTGAACTCGCCCAGTATCGCGAAATGGCTGCCTTCGCCCAGTTCGGTTCGGACCTCGACGCTTCCACGCAGCGCCTGCTCAACCGCGGCGCCCGCCTGACCGAGCTTCTGAAGCAGCCGCAGTTCTCTCCGCTCAAGACGGAAGAGCAGGTTGCGGTGATCTTCGCCGGTGTCAACGGCTACCTCGACAAGGTTCCGGTCGCACAGGTCGGCAAGTTCGAGCAGGGTCTGCTTTCCTACCTCCGCTCGGAAGGCAAGGCGATCCTCGACACCATCCGCACGGAAAAGGCTATCAGCGACGATACCAAGGGCAAGCTCAAGGGCGCTCTTGATAGCTTCGCCAAGTCTTTCTCGTAATCAGGGCTCTTTTACTCGGACGGATAACGGATGCCTTCACTAAAGGATCTGAAAAACCGCATTGCCTCCGTAAAGGCGACGCAGAAGATTACCAAGGCGATGAAAATGGTCGCCGCGGCGAAGCTTCGGCGCGCCCAGGAAGCTGCGGAGGCCGCCCGGCCTTATTCTCAGCGCATGAGCGCCGTTCTCGCCAACATCGCCAAGGCGGTCGAGGCGGACGTTGCTCCGGCGCTGATGACCGGCACCGGCAAGGACGACGTGCACCTGCTCGTCGTCTGCACGGCTGAACGTGGCCTTTGCGGCGGTTTCAACTCGCAGATTTCCCGTTTTGCCCGCGATCACGCCCGCAAGCTGATTTCGGAAGGCAAGACGGTCAAGATCATCACGGTTGGCAAGAAGGGTTACGACAGCCTTCGCCGCGAATTTGCAGCCAACATCATCGAGCGCATCGAACTGCGCGACGTGAAGAAGGTCGGTTTTGAAAATGCCGACCAGATCGCCAAGAAGGTGATCTCGCTCTTCAACGCCGGTGAGTTCGATGTCTGCACGCTGATCTACTCGGAATTCAAGTCCGTCATCAGCCAGATCCCGACCGGCCTGCAGCTCATTCCGGCCGCAACGCCTGTTGTGGAAGAGGATGCCGCAACGCAGAACGCCGTCTACGAATATGAGCCGGATGCGGCTTCTATTCTGGAAGACCTTATTCCGCGCAACATTTCGGTTCAGGTTTTCCGGGCTCTGCTCGAAAACGTTGCCGGTGAAATGGGCGCCAAGATGAGCGCGATGGACAATGCAACGCGCAATGCCGGTGAGATGATCAACAAGCTGACGCTGTCCTACAACCGTCAGCGTCAGGCTCAGATCACCAAGGAACTCATTGAAATCATTTCGGGCGCGGAAGCGCTCTGAGGTAAGGAAAGAGGGTAAGGATAATGGCTAAGGCAGCTACCCCCAAGAAAACCGCAGCGGTGAACGGCGCGGGCAAGGTTACCCAGGTTATCGGCGCTGTTGTCGACGTGGCGTTCGAAGGCGAACTGCCTCCGATCCTGAACGCGCTCGAAACCGAGAACAATGGCAACCGCCTCGTTCTGGAAGTCGCGCAGCATCTCGGCGAAAACGTCGTTCGCACGATCGCCATGGACTCGACCGAAGGTCTGGTTCGGGGTCAGGGCGTCGTCAACACGGGTGCACCGATCTCCGTTCCGGTTGGTCCGGAAACGCTCGGCCGTATCATGAATGTCATCGGTGAGCCGGTTGACGAAGCCGGTCCGATCGTTACCGCTTCCAAGCGCGCCATCCACCAGGACGCGCCGGCCTATGTCGAGCAGTCGACGGAAGCACAGATCCTCGTCACCGGCATCAAGGTCGTCGACCTTCTGGCTCCTTACGCCAAGGGCGGCAAGATCGGCCTGTTCGGCGGCGCCGGCGTTGGCAAGACGGTTCTCATCATGGAACTGATCAACAACGTCGCCAAGGCGCACGGCGGTTACTCGGTATTCGCCGGTGTTGGTGAGCGTACCCGTGAAGGTAACGACCTCTATCACGAAATGATCGAGTCGAACGTCAACAAGCTCGGCGGCGGCGAAGGCTCCAAGGCAGCACTCGTTTACGGCCAGATGAACGAACCGCCGGGCGCCCGCGCCCGTGTCGCTCTGACCGGTCTGACGATCGCTGAAAACTTCCGTGACGAAGGTCAGGACGTTCTGTTCTTCGTGGACAACATTTTCCGCTTCACGCAGGCTGGTTCGGAAGTGTCGGCTCTGCTCGGTCGTATTCCTTCGGCCGTGGGCTACCAGCCGACGCTCGCAACCGACATGGGCCAGATGCAGGAACGCATCACCACCACGACCAAGGGTTCGATCACCTCGGTTCAGGCCATTTACGTTCCCGCCGACGACTTGACCGACCCGGCACCTGCCACCTCGTTCGCCCACCTTGACGCAACGACGGTTCTGTCGCGTTCGATCGCTGAAAAGGGTATCTACCCGGCTGTTGACCCGCTCGACTCCACCTCGCGTATGCTTGACCCGATGATCGTCGGCGAAGAGCACTATGAAGTGGCTCGTAAGGTTCAGTCGACCCTGCAGCGCTACAAGGCTCTGCAGGACATCATCGCCATCCTCGGCATGGACGAACTGTCGGAAGAAGACAAGCTGACGGTTGCCCGCGCCCGCAAGATCGAGCGTTTCCTGTCGCAGCCGTTCTTCGTTGCTGAAGTCTTCACCGGTTCGCCGGGCAAGCTGGTCGCTCTCGAAGACACGATCAAGGGCTTCAAGGGCCTGGTCAACGGCGAGTATGACAACCTGCCGGAAGCTGCTTTCTACATGGTCGGTTCGATGGAAGAAGCCATCGAAAAGGCAAAGAAGCTGGCTGCCGAGGCTGCCTGATCATGAATTGGCGGGCGCGTGGCTTTAGCCGCGCGCCCTGCCGACAATGGTGGCGAAACCGGACGGCTTTCGCCTGCGTTGTAAAAGACAAGTCCGTGACGCCCGCGTAATTGAAAAGAAGTGAATAGCCATGGCTGACAGTTTCAAATTCGATCTCGTTTCCCCGGAGCGTCTGCTCGTTTCCGAAACGGTTACGGAAGTCGTCATCCCGGCTACGCTGGGTGAAATGACCGTTCTGGCCAATCATGCGCCGACGATGACCACGATCAAGCCCGGCCTGGTAACGGTGAAGTTCGCTTCCGGCGAGACGCATAAATATGTCGTCTTCGGTGGTTTTGCCGATATTCTGCCGACCGGCTGCACGCTTCTCGCCGAATCCGCCGTTTCGGCCGATGACATGTCCCCCGACACGCTGCAGAAGCGTATCGATGCGGCCAAGGCCGAAATCGAAGAGGGCAATCATCACCACGAACATCTGACCAAGCTTGAAAAGCATCTTTATGAACTGACGAACCTGCATGAGGTTCTTGTCGCTGCTTGAAAGCACCGGGCGGGTTCGAAAGAATGACTGCCCACAAAAAACCTAAAGCAGAAAGCGGCCGTTTCGGTCGCTTTTTTGTTTTGGGCTGTTGCCTCACCATATCAGGCGAAGCATGGCTGCTTTCGCACAGACGCCCCTCACCCGGCCCGGTCTGAGCTTCCGAACGGCGTTGGCGGGAAGGCATCAGTGGTGCACGTGCGGAAAATGGGTGAGGCAAGGAGCCCCTTCAACGGGCGCACCCGGGAAACCGATTCCGATTTTCAGGGCTTTCGGTTAGATGTGATACCGGGAAGAAATGCTGCTTTGAGATCGTGAGAGAGACGAAGCGAATTTTCGTCATGGAGGAGTGATCGGGTGTCGGCAAAGGCAAGTTACCGGAGGGTCGCAAGAACCGCTTTGCGCGAAGGGGTCATAGTGGAGGGCGAGAGGGCGGTGCCGGAGGAGGTGCCGGTTGCCTTTTCCTATGGCGGCAGCACCCATGCCGTGATGATGGCCAGCCCCGCTGATCTTGTCGATTTCGCGGTCGGTTTCAGTCTTACGGAAGGCATCATATCCACAAGGGCAGAAATCCGTTCCATCGAGGTGACCGAGGCCGGGCAGGGCTTCGATGTTCAGGTGGATTTGCAGGATGCCAATGCGGATGCGCTGAGGGCAAGACGGCGGCATATGGCAGGCCCCGTCGGCTGCGGTCTTTGTGGCATTGAATCCATAGAACAGGCGGTCCGCGTGGTACCGGAGTTGAGCGGCGTGGAAGTCTCCATTGACGGAGATGACATCGTTGCTGCGGTGAAAGCGCTGAATGAAGCGCAAAGCCTCAATCGCGAAACAAGGGCAGTTCACGGCGCGGGTTTCTACAATCCTCAAAAAGGGCTGCTTGCTGTCCGCGAAGATGTCGGCCGGCACAATGCGCTCGATAAGCTCGCAGGTGCGGTCGTCAATGCGGACCTATCGCCCGATACGGGCATTGTGGTGGTCACCAGCCGACTGTCGGTGGAAATGGTCCAGAAGACCGCCATTCTTGGCAGCCCCATTCTGGCGGCGATCTCCGCGCCCACGGCGCTTGCCATCGAAACGGCCGAGAGTTCGGGTGTCACACTTGTGGCGCTGGTGCGGGGTGAGGATTTTGAAATCTTCACCCGGGCGGATCGTATCCTTCTATAACATTAAGGCCGCCGTTTCCCGGCGGCCCTTGGCTTCAGAGCGGGCCTAGAACTCCGCCCATTCGGCCGCTGCGTTTCCGTGAGATCTTGGCGCGGCGGCATATCGCGGTTGCGGCGTCGGGAGCCGGGTGACGACGGCCGGTTTTTTGTCGGCCGGGCGGGCGGGCGATGCCTCGTGGGATATTCTGAACTGCCGCAGCAATTCGTGCAGATTTTCCGCTTCCGTGGCGAGGCCGTGGCTGGCGGCGGTGGTTTCCTCCACCATGGCGGCGTTTTTCTGGGTGGCCTGATCCATGACGTTGACGGCCTGATTGATTTCGCTGAGACCATTCGCCTGCTCGCGCGAGGCTTCAACGATCGCCGAGACATTGGTGTCGATCTCGCTCATCTGCGACTGGATATCCCGGAGCGCGCCGCCGGTTCTGCCCACCAGATCCACACCGTTGGCGACCTGCTCGCGGGAGGTGTTGATGAGGGATTTGATTTCCTTGGCCGCAACGGCGGACCGTTGTGCGAGTTCGCGGACTTCCTGCGCCACAACGGCGAAACCCTTGCCCGCTTCGCCGGCCCGGGCGGCTTCGACACCCGCATTGAGGGCCAGAAGATTGGTCTGGAAGGCGATGTCGTCAATGACGCCGATGATATTGGTGATTTCACCCGAGGAACGCGAGATCGCATCCATGGCGGAAATTGCCTGCTGGACGATATCGCCGGAGTGTTCGGCATGTTCTCTTGTTCGCAGCACCAGCTTTCCGGCCTCGCCGGCGCGCCGGCTGGCATCGGTAACGGTGGTGGTGATTTCCTCCAGCGCGGCTGCTGTCTCTTCCAGCGAGGCGGCCTGCTGTTCGGTACGCTGCGAAAGCTGATCGGCAGCGATGCGGATTTCGCCGGAGCCCGAAGCGATTGTCGAGGCATTGTGGGCGATAGTCTGCATGGTGGCCTGCAGCTTGGCGACGACTTCGTTGAAGTCCGCGCGCAGCTTTTCCATGCTGGGCACGAAGCTGTTGTCGAGGCGCTGCACAAGATCACCTTCGGCAAGCGCCCGCAGGGCATCGGCAAGCACACTGATGGCGCTCATGCGCGGCGTGACATCCGTGGCGAATTTCACCACTTTGACAACCTTGCCCGCCTCGTCCAGCACCGGATTATAGGCGGCCTGGATCCATATTTCCTTGCCGTTCTTTCCATAGCGGACAAATTCATCCGAGATGAATTCCCCTGCCGCCAGTCGCGGCCAGAAATTGCCATAGGCAGGCGAGGCGGCATAGGCCGGATCGCAGAACATGCGGTGATGCCTGCCCTCGATTTCCTTGAGGTCGTAATTCACCGTGGCGCAGAAATTCGGGTTGGCGGTAATGATGGTGCCATCCGGGAAAAACTCGATGGTGGCCTGCGAACGGGAGAGCGCCTCCAGCTTGCCCGCATCGTCCACGGCCCTGATTTTCTTGGCGGTGATGTCGGTGGCGATCTTCACGACCTTATAGGGTTTGCCGGAACGGAAAACCGGGTTGTAAGAGGCCTCGATCCAGATAACCGAGCCGTCCTTGCGGATACGGCGATATTCCCTGGCCTGGAACTCGCCACGGGCGAGAGACTCCCAGAATTCCTGATAGGCCCGCGACCCGGCAAGCTCGCTGTCGCAGAAGATGCGATGGTGCTTGCCGACGATCTCGGTGAGATCATAACCCAGCGCCGTGCAGAAATTTTTATTCGCGGTGAGGATATTACCCTTGAGATCGAATTCTATGACCGCCTGCGATCTCGATATGGCATCGAGTATATTTCTGTTATCTGCGCTTTTCCCTAACCCCAGCATTATACGTCCCCCAAAAACGGCCCACGGCGCGGTGAGCCGCACAGGATATGCGGTCCACGTCGTATCATGTTGAACAACGAACAGGTTTGCCGCCGAAGGCAGCAATGCAGGCACTTCCGTCTCTCCGCCTCGGTCAGGTATTGGGCCAGCGTGATATTCCTGCCGGCGTGATACTGTTCCAGGGCTTTTAATATTAGATATCCATAATATTAAAATGTTCTTATTTAGTAAGGCGAGGTAAAGAGTAAAAACAAAACCGCCGGGCAGGAAGCGCCGGCGGTCTGGACTGATCGATAGTCTTCGTGTTGCGTGGCCAGCCGAAAAGGCCTGATTAGGCCGCGAGATCTTCCGCTTCGGTTCCCTTGAACATTTTCGCAAGGTTCAGGAAGCAGATCATGCCGTGTTCGTTGGCGATGATGCCTTCCGAATAGGACTTGTCGAAGGAAGCCGAGATTTCCGGAACCGGCTGCACCTGGTTTGCCGGGATCGTCAGAATGTCGGAAACACGGTCGACGAGCATGCCGATGACCATGTTGTGCACTTCCGCCACCACGATGGCGCTTCTCTCATTGGCGACAGTGCTCTTCATGCCGAGCTTGTGAGCCAGATCGATGATCGGAATAACAGAGCCGCGCAGGTTCATGACGCCGATGACGTCTTTCGGTGCGTGGGGAATGGGCGTAGAAGGCGCCCAGCCGCGAATTTCGCGGATGGTCGTCGTCTTCACGCAGAATTCCTGATCATGCAGGCGGAACGCGATGATTTCGAGCGTCTCACCGCCAAAATTGGTAGAGTTAATCATTGCCATCAGAATTCTTCCCAATGCTCGCTGTGGAGGCCGGCGCAAGTGCACCGACACTTGCATATGCGGATTTGGCGTTCTGCCTGGTGCCTGAACAGCCGGAAACAATATTTCCGTCTTCAATGGATGATTTGTATCATCAGATGGTTTCGCAAACCTAAATGCGGAGTGGCCCTAGAGTATTTTACGCATTGTCCGGATGTAAAAAACCGCCACGCACTTTTACTGGAAATGCTAATATTCCTTCTCGTAAAATATGCCGGCTGCGCCTTCGCCATCGCCACCCGCTTCCCCGCGTAGCTTCACACCCCGCCCGACATCGAGGTTGATGATGGCTTTTGCGCCGGATTCGCCGCTTTGCTGTAGCTCGAGATAGGTTCTTTCGTTCAGATATTTACCGGCGGAAACACGGGCCTGTCCTTCGGAATCGGTCGAAATATCGAGATCGTCGACGCCGAGATTGCTTCTGAGCTTGTCGAACAGCGAAGTGGAACGCCCGCCGGCCAACTGGGCGGCGGCATCGGCCAGCCTTGCGATTTGCAGAGCCGAGAGTTTCGACATGGACTGGCCGAAGATCAGCTGCGCCATCACCTCATCCTGCGGCAGGGCCGGTGCCGAGGAGAAGGCAAAGGTCGGATCGTTGGCGTTGCCGGAAACGGCCACCGTGATGGTCGTCGAACCGACTGTCGAGTCGGCCTTCATATCGAGGACCGGAACGAGGCCGCCGCCGAAACTGATATTGCCGGTGGTGAAATCGAGGCGGCGAGTGAGGATTTCGAGCCGGCCACGGCGCATTTCGAAGCCGCCGGAAATGACCGGAACGGCTGCCGTGCCACGGATCGTCAGATTGCCCGTGAGTTCCGCATCGATGCCGCGTCCGCGCACGAAGATGCCGCTCGGTGCGTTCACCTGCAGATCGAGATTGATGGTGGACGAACTGCCGCTGCCGCCCTGATCAGCCCCGAGCGCCTTGGCCTGCGCGCGCACCTTCGGTGGCGCGTTCTTGTGCTTGACATCGATTTCCGTCAGCGAGGCCGGAAGCTTTTCCGGAATGGTGATGGCGCTTCTGTCCAGCGTCAGGTTACCGCCCAGCACGGGAGAATTCAGCAGCGGGCCCTTCAACGTCAGCGTGCCGCTTACCACCGTCGTCACCAGCGTGCCGTCATTATAACCGGCGCGATTGAGCGTGATCGATATATCGGCGGGGAAACCAGAACCACCGGCTATGCCGACGCTGCCGGTTCCCGAGATCGTTCCGCCGCCCGCCAGCTTGCCCGTCAGTCGCGAAATGACGGCGCGGTCGCGGTCGAAGGTGATGGTGGCGCCCAGGTCGTTGATGGTCAGGTTCCGGCGCACATCGGTCAGGCGCGTACCATCGGTGGTGATGCTGCCGGTAACGACAGGTGCGGAAGCGCTGCCGGAAATCTTCACATCGATGGCGGCGGTGCCGTCCACATCGAGGCCCTGCGATGCGGTTTGCGCCGCGACGGCAGAGAAGGGCAGTCTGCCGGAAAACGCCATGGAAAGCGGACGATTGCCGGCGATGCCGAGCGAGCCGCCGCCGGACAGCGACATGCCGCCCTGGCCGGATACATTGGTGTCGATCTGCAAGGTGCCGCCCGCAAAGCGGCCGTTCGCCTTGATGCCGAGCGCGGCGAGGCCTGCCGCGCGTGTCTGCGCGACCTCGGCATTGGTCCAGTTCAGATTGTAATCGACCGCGGGGTTCGATGCCGCACCCTTGGCGCTCACCGTGCCGGAGATGCTGCCTGCCGCATCCAGTCCGGTGGCGAAGGCATTTGCGAGACTGGCGGGCAGCGAACGGATATCGGCATTGATGTCGAGCGTCGATCCGGCGCTGCCGTTGACCTCAACGCGCCCTTCACCTGTGATGATGGTCAGATCTGAGATACGGGCCGTGCCGTTCTGGATGGCGATGGTGCTCGGTTTTTCAAGGCGAACCGCAATGCCCTTGGGGGCGGCGGAAAAGGCGTCGACGCGCACTGTCATCGGCAATCCGCCGGTCTCAGCGCTGCCTTTTACCACCAGCGGCGCATTGTCGTAACGGCCATTGACGTCGAACTGCGTCGTCGTGCCTGAATGGCCGATGGTGGCATTCAGGCCCGATATCGCGGCGGCGCCGGCATTGACGCTATCGGCGCTGACCTTGCCATTGATGGCGAGAGCCTGAAGATCGTCGATGGAAATATCGGCGGCGAGTTTCGAGATCGTTGTTGTGCCCTGGCGGATGCTGTTGCCATTGGCCTTGATCGTCGCGGCAATTCGGCCATTGGCGTTGCTCAGGGCGATATCGCCGGAAATATCGCCATCCGCCTGCTGCGCGGCGAGGGCCGCGAGCAGGGCGAGGTCGGGGAAATTGAAGGAGAGATTGCCCGATGGCAGGAATTGCTGCGAGAATTGCAGCTGCCCGTTCAGGATGTTCCGGCCTACGGCCACATGCAGCTCGGGGATGGCCGTGCCGTTTTCGGTCTGCACCACATCGGCATGGGCGTCGATCTTCTGTCGGTCGAGGCTGCCGCTGGCGGTGAGCTTTGCCTGAGGCGCGGCGGGATCGGCCTTGCCGGTTGCATTGACCTTCAGCGATTCAAGTGTTCGCCCGGCAAGGATTGCGCTTTCGGAACTCAGGGTGACGTTGAAATCCGGTGCTGCCAGCGCGCCGCTGGCCTCGATTGCAAAATCGGCGACGCCCTTCGCCTGTGGCGTCAGTTTTTCAAGAGCGGGAAATTTACCCGTCAGGCTGGCGCTCAATGCATCGTTTTCGAGGCCGACATTGCCGGTTGCTTCGATGGTTCCCGACTTGACGACGAGGTTTTCAAGGCTGGTGCGTCCGCCGATGGTCACGTCGATATCGCCCTGGAGGGCGATGGTGGTGTCGAACTTTTCCGCAAGGGCCGGTGGAAGGGTGGCGGGCAGCGCGAAGAGCTGCACGCTGGAGGTCAGGCGATTGCCGGCGAGATCGAAACTGCCATTCAACGTCCCACCGACACTGGCGCTTTCCAGCGTCGCGCCGTCGAAGCCGATAGCTGACGAAGTGAGGCTGAGCGGCGCCTTGATGGTGAGGGGCGCCCGCACCAGCCGGTCGACATCGGGGCTGACGAAGGAGGATTGCGCCACGGACAGGACCGTCGCGATCGTGCCGCTGCGGTTGGCGATGTTGAGATCGGCGCTCTCGGCCGTCAGCTTGACGTCATCGAGCCTGCCTTGCGGCAGGGAAAGGCTGCGCAAGGATACCGTCGTGTTGAGATGCGCGGCGTCTGCACCGCCCTTGAGGGAAAGATCAAGGCCGTTGATGAGGGCCTGAACCTCGCCATTCTCCAGCGGCCAGCGAAAATCCACGGGGCCAGCGGTGCCGATGAGATTGGCGGCGAGATCGTTCTGACCGTTCGGATCGACCGTGCCTGACGCCGTCAACAGCAGGGTGCCGGTCTCCAGCGTGCTGCTGCCGATTTCGATGCGACCCTGCGGCGAAAGGGTTGCATTTGCGTCGAGCTTTGTCTCGCCAGCAAAAAGCTGACGGAAGGCCGGGGGCAGAAGTAGATCCGGCTGACCACCGCCTGCAATTTCGATACGGCGGGTGCCATCATCTGCAAGAAGGTGGCGACCGGTGACGTTGACGACAGGGTTGCCGGCGACATTGCCGCGCAGCGTACCCGTCCAGTTGGAAAGCGGGCCTTCGCCGTTGAGGTCTATCGCCACCGCAGGTGTTCCCGGAAGAGAAAGCAGCGTGGCGAGAAGACCGCCTTCGGGCTCCTTCATCTCCGCTTTCAGCTTCAGGACATTCTCATTCGGAAGGAAGGCGATGTCGGCATTGACCTCCGCATCCGGCGCATTGAGCCGATGGGCGGTGAGCGACAGCCGCATATCGTCCTGGGCAGCCGTCAGGTTGCCTTCCGCGTTGAGGTCGAACGGACGGCCGAGAAGCGATTGGCCGAGGCTGATATCTGGAAAGCTGAACTTGTCGACGGCGATTTCGATCGGCAGCGAGGAATTGCCGGAGCTCTTGGTCGATGTCTGCTCCGGGGCAAGCGGTTTGCGCTCGACATCGATCGATCCGGCCGAGACCCGGTCGGCATGGAAGGTGCCGGCAAGCAGCGAGAGTGGCGACCAGTCGACGGCGATCTGGCTCACGCGGGCATAAGGTCCCTGCCGGTCTGAAAGGGTGACATTGTCGAGCCGCAGGCGGCCGGTCAAAAGGCCGCTCGGGGGCGAAATTTCGATTACCTGATCGGGCGTGGAAACGATCGATGAAATCTGCTTTGCGGCAATTCTTGCGCCCATCGGGGTAAAACCGACGAACAGAACCGCAAGCAACACCAGCACCACGCCGCACAAGGCAGCGTAGCCCAGCCATTTCAGCAATCGAATCAACGTTTTCATAAAGGGTAATCTACACTCTGTTGCAAGGGTGTTCGACTGCGGCGTTTAAAAAGACTGACCGATGCCAGCATAAATGCCGAAACTGTTGCCACCATCGTATTTGTCGAGCGGCATGGCGACATCGAGACGCAGAGGCCCGAAGGGCGTCGCGTAACGCAGACCGATACCGGCGCCAGCCCGGATATCGGAAAAATCGGGTGCCACGTCTTCCGAAACCACACCCGCATCGATGAAGGGGACGATGCCGATCGTTTCGGTGACCTTGATGCGGGCCTCAATGGAGCCGACGACATAGGAGCGGCCGCCCGTCGCATCGCCGGCGGCATTATACGGCGATATTTCCTGATAGCTGTAGCCGCGTACCGATCCGCCGCCGCCGGCATAAAAGCGCCTGGTGGTGGGTATGTCCTGCAGATCGCTGCCACCGACCAGCACGCCGCCGGAAAGCTTTCCGGCCATGATCAACCGGTCCTCGGCGCCAAGTCCCTTATAGCCCGAAATGGAGCCTTCGAAAGAGGAAAAGAAGGTGCCGTTCAGTGCTTCATAGCTTGGCTTGGCGGCCACAGAGGCGCGAAAGCCTTCTGTCGGGTTCAGCTTGTCGTCGCGTGTATCACGAACGAATTCCAGCGGGATGGAAGTGGTAAGATATTCGTTCTTGCCGAATGCGTCTTCCGTATCGGCCCATTGCACCTCGAGGCCGGCTGCGGCTGTATCGGTATCGTTCAGCTCGTAGGCGAAACCGGCCGTGCCAGTCACGGTCTTGGCGTCGTATGTATCCGGGTGTTCGGTCTTGGCAATCAGGCTGGTCTTGAATGTGGTGCGTGGATTGAACATGCCGGGCTTGGTGAAAGTGATACCCGCCGAATAATCCATGCCTTCGACGCTCGATGCCTCTGCGATGCGCGAAACCGAACCTTCGATACGCAGCGATTCCGCCTGCCCGAACAGGTTCCTGTGGCCCCAATAACCCTGGAGGCCGATGCCTTCCGTGGTGGAATATTGCGCGCCGACGCCGAAATAGCGGTGCTTGCCTTCCGAAACCTCGATGGTAAGCGGAATGGTGCCGTCGCGCGCCAGCGTTCCCGCTTCCTTGATGGTCAGGCTGGAAAAGACGCCCAGCTGCCGCAGCCGGTCGGCGGCCTTGCGCAGTTTTTCCGGCGAATAGGGCTCGCCGCCATTGAGGCGCGAATAACGGCGGATAAAATCGCCATCGACGGTTTTTTCCCCCGTAACGGTCACCGTGCCGAGGGGCGCCACGGGACCGCCTTCGGCCGCCATGGTAATGTCCACCGTGTTTGTCGCGTGGTTGGCGACGGCCTCGCGTTTCGTCAGCTTCGCAAGCGGACGGCCTTCGGCCTTCAGATCATCGATCAGCTTGTTGCCGGCGCGGATGATGGCGAGAGAACCCGCGTCGCCGCCGGTCGTCAGGCCATATTCCTCAAGGTTGCGGCCGGTGACATCGCCTTCAAGCCTGACATTGCCGAGTTTGAAGACCGGGCCGGGCGTAACCGTAATGACCACGGGCACCGGAGCGGAATGATCGAACACCGGATTGGGCGGCAGGCTATCCACATCCTTGCCGGCAACGGTGACCTTGACGATGCCGCCATAACGGGCGTTTTCATAAAGCGCCGCGATCAGCCTGTCCCGGTCGTCTCTTGCCTTTATCAGAAGGCCAAGATCGCCGGAGGCCGGTTTGTCCTTGTCGGCAAGAAGCAGCGAACTGTTTTCCAGGCTGTCTTTCAGGGAACTATCGGCGTCCGTGGCATCGAGCGTGACGGCGTATTTGACGGGGTTGATAACCTCGACCTCCGGTTCTTCCGAACCCCAGAGGCGCATGCCGAACAGTTTGAAGGCAAAGGCATCACGGGTAAACGCCGGATACAGGGCGAACGTCACAGCAACCGCAAGCGCGGTGCCAGCTTTCCGATACGCAATACCTGTCTTCGGGTTAGTTCGTGTTCTTCGCATAAGCTGCTTTATGGTTGAGCCTTTATTGTCGCCCTAACCCGTTTCCTGTCCGTTAACATTGCAATTTAATCATAAATAAACGGCTTTGAGGACCCTTGCGCTTGTGTTTTGCCGCCCAAAACGCAAAAAGCCCCGGTTGACCGGGGCTTCTGTGCAACGGTATTTAGCGAAGCGATTAGCGGCAACGCGCCGTGTAACGCTGACCGTACTGGTCGCGATAATAGCAATAGCCCGGTTCGGAAGCATTGCCGATGAGGGCACCGCCCACGCCGCCGATTGCCGCACCCACTGCCGCGCCACGAACGTTGCCCGTGATAGCGCCGCCAAGGACAGCACCGGAAACGGCGCCGATTGAAGCTCCCTTTTCGGTCTGCGTGCAGCTTGCGAGCGACAGGCCGACCAGCGCAAATATGATTGCCTTTTTCATGAAACTCTCTCCAACGTTACAATGAGCTCTTGTGGCTCGGTAGGCGTCCCATATTTATCTGCGGCGACTGCTACCTCCGACCGCCACAGATAACTAACAATTCGATGTCGTTTAGGGAAGCCTCCACTTTCGGCATTCCTCCGAGCGTAATCGATTGCGTCCCAAACAACGGCGCGGCGCAAAAAAGGTTCCAAAAATCCGGGTTTTTTGATGTGAATCAATTTTGTACTTTTCATCGGGTTCTATAAACGGTTTATTGGAATGGTTCAAAACAACGGCGAATTGACGCAGACGCGGTTAATGTGGCCCGCAAGGGTTGACGCTCCCGGTGTCGAGGCACAAAACGATCTGGTCAATTCTGGAGCATGGCATGGACTTCGAGGCATTTTTCACGACGGAACTGCAAAGCCTGCATTCTGAGGGACGTTATCGCGTTTTTGCGGATATCGAGCGCCAGCAGGGCAATTTCCCACGTGCGACACGGTATAACGCCAATGGCGAGCGCAAGGATGTGACCGTCTGGTGCTCCAACGACTATCTCGGCATGGGCCAGAACCCGAAAGTCATCGAAGCCATGAAGGCCGCCATCGATCACTGTGGCGCGGGTGCGGGAGGCACCCGGAATATTTCTGGCACCAACCACTACCACGTCCTGCTCGAGCGCGAACTTGCCGATCTCCACGGCAAGGAATCGGCGCTGATTTTCACCTCGGGTTATGTCTCCAACTGGGCGACCCTCGGCACGCTCGGTCAGAAAATTCCGGGCCTGATCATTTTCTCGGATGCGCTCAACCATGCATCGATGATCGAAGGCATCCGTTATGGCCGCTGCGAGCGGGTGATCTGGAAGCACAACGATCTCGAAGACCTCGAAGCCAAGCTCAAGGCGGCGGATCCGAATGCGCCGAAGCTGATCGCCTTCGAATCCGTCTATTCGATGGATGGCGATATCGCGCCGATCAAGGAAATCTGCGATCTGGCCGACCGTTATGGCGCCATGACCTATCTTGACGAAGTTCATGCCGTGGGCATGTATGGACCGCGCGGCGGCGGCATTGCCGAGCGCGAAGGCCTGATGGATCGCCTGACGATCATCGAGGGAACGCTCGGCAAGGCCTTCGGCGTTATGGGCGGCTATATTACCGGTTCTACGGCGGTCTGCGACTTCATCCGCTCCTTCGCTTCGGGCTTCATCTTCACGACAGCCCTGCCGCCGTCGCTTGCTGCCGGCGCGATTGCGTCGATCCAGCATCTGAAGGCAAGCCCCTTCGAGCGCGCCCGCCATCAGGACCGGGTGCGCAAGCTTCGCGGCCTTCTCGATGCGCGCGGTATTCCGCACATGGACAACCCAAGCCACATCGTGCCTGTCATGGTGGGTGATGCCGCCAAGTGCAAATGGATTTCGGATATCCTGCTCGACAGTCACGGTGTCTATGTGCAGCCGATCAACTATCCGACCGTGCCGCGCAAGACCGAGCGCCTGCGCATTACGCCGACACCGCTGCACAGCGATGCCGATATCGAGCATCTGGTCGGCGCGCTGCACCAGCTCTGGTCGCATTGTGCGCTGGCGCGGGCGGTGGCGTGAGGCCGCAGTTTAGATAAGAGAAGACCGGGCCGCGTTTACGCGGCCTTTTCTTTGGTGGCGATCAATTCGCGGGCGTGACGACGGGCCTCCTCATCCGCTGCGAAGACATCTTCGATCGTGGCGGCGGAGCGGCCGTCATGCATGCGGTCCATGACCGTTTCGACGATCTCGGCCATATCGAGAAAACCGATATCGCCCGCAACGAAAGCGTGAAAGGCGGTCTCTTCGGCGGCATTCAGGGCGGCGCCCTGTAGACCGCCGCGCTCCAGCGCGGTGCGAGCCAGACGGATCGCCGGGAAACGGGCCTCATCCGGCGCTTCGAAATCGAGCCGCGCAAGTTTTGCAAAATCCAGCCGCTCGACACTTAGATTGCCGCGTTGCGGATAGGTGAGGGCATAAGAAATCGCAGTGCGCATGTCGGGAGAGCCGAGCTGGGCGATATAGGAGCCGTCGGTGTAACCCACCATCGAATGGATGATCGACTGCGGGTGGACGATCACCTCCACCTGATCGGGCCTGAGATCGAAGAGATATTTCGCCTCGATCATTTCCAGCCCCTTGTTGAACATGGAGGCGCTGCCGATGGAAACCTTCAGCCCCATCGACCAGTTGGGATGGGCGCGGGCGATATCCGCCGTGACATTGGCCATCTCCTCGCGCGACCAGGTGCGGAACGGGCCGCCGGATGCGGTCAACACGATGCGTTCCACGGCCTGCTTGTGTTCGCCCGTCAGGCATTGGAAGATTGCGCTGTGCTCGCTGTCGACCGGGATCAGCCTGCCGCCGCCCTGCTTGACCGTGCGCAGAAAAACATCGCCAGCCGAAACCAGGCATTCCTTGTTGGCGAGCGCTATGTCTGCGCCACGCCGTGCGGCTGTAAGAGTAGGTGCAAGGCCGGGGGTTCCGGCAATCGCCGCCATCACCCAGCCGGCATCCGTCGACGCGGCCTCTTCGAGGCCGGATTTACCTGCCGCAACCGCGATGCCGGTGCCGGCAAGGGCCGATTTCAGCGCTTCGTATTTGTCGTCCTCGGCGGTAACCGCCAGCCGCGCGCCGAATTCCCGCGCCTGTTCCGCCAGAAGCGCGATGTTGCCCGCGCCGGTCAAAGCCGTGATCTCGAACGCGTCGCGGCCACCCAGTTGGCGGACGACATCCAGCGTATTGGTGCCGATCGAACCGGTCGAACCCAATATTGTCAGCTTGCGTGGCATTTCACTGGCATTCGTCATTTTCAGTCCGTCGGTCGTTTCCGGTTCGCACCTCTCGGTGCACGTCGTTTTCCCGAAAACGCCATGCACTTTCGAGCAACATTCCTTAGCCTCTACCCGCGAAAACCAGCCATAACAAGGACAAAGCCGGGGCTATTGTTTTTGCGGAAGGCAAAGCCATATGCAAGAAAAACAATGAGAGGATATCGATGCGACGTTTTCTGGTTTCCAGCGGGTGGATTTTTGCGGCAAGTCTTGTGCTGGTCGTTGTCTTCATTCCTTTTGATCCGCGCCTTTCCGAAAGTGCGCAGGCGCTGCCTGGCGGCGTGGTCTCCTTCAATCGGGCGATTACCGATTTCGGAACCTTCCGCTGGATGCTCTATTCCACTGGCCTTCTGGCGATATTGGCCTATGTCGCCGCACGGGTGTTAAAGGCGCAGACCTATAATGGACGGCTGAGGACGGCATGGCGGCTTCTTACCTATTTCTTCCTGACGATCGGAACGGCGAGCATTCTCGTCCACACGTTGAAATTCCTGATAGGACGGGCACGGCCGGAGCTTGTGCTGGAAATGGGCGCCTATAGCCTCACCCCATTTACCGGCGACAATCTCTATGAAAGTTTCCCCTCAGGCCATTCGACCGCCGCCGGGGCGTTTTTCGGCGCTTTCGCCATGTTGATGCCGCGCTTCCGCTGGGCGTTTCTCCTGCTTGCCCTTGTCATCGGTGTTTCGCGTGTCATCGTCGGCGCACATTATCCAAGCGATGTTGCCGCCGGGCTGTTGCTCGGCATGTGGACGGCCATGGCCTTCGCCTTTATCTTTGCCCGGTCCGAAATGCTGTTCCGGTTCGATGCGCAGGGCTGGCCGCAGCCGAAGAATGTAAACCTCCCGGCGGCGGATACACGATAAGGACCTCAAGCGGGATGTAAGGGGGAAGGTGATGGAAGAAGCGACAATCGCTCCGCGAAATGACGGCGGTGCCGTTCAGCGCATCCGCACGTCCGTCGCCGTGGCCGGTGGCGGGCCGGCGGGCATGATGCTTGGCCTGCTGCTTGCGCGCAGCGGTATCGATGTCGTGGTCGTAGAGAAACACGGGGATTTTCTCCGCGATTTTCGCGGCGACACCATCCACCCTTCAACGCTTGAATTGATGGAGCAACTCGGTTTCATCGATGAGTTCCTGAGCCTGCCGCACACACGTGCACCAAGGCTGAATGCGGTTATCGGCGGCGAGCGTATCACGATAGCGGATTTTTCCCGTCTGCCGGTCCGCCACCGCTTCATCGCCTTTATGCCGCAATGGGATTTTCTCAATTTCATCGTCGGCAAGGCGGGACAATACGAAAATTTCCGATTGCTGATGAATGCGCCGGTGACCGGGCTGATCGAGCGCGGTGGCCATGTCGGCGGTCTCACGGTCAGCACGCCGGAAGGCATCATCGAGATAGAGGCCGATCTGGTGGTGGGGGCGGATGGGCGCAACTCCACCGTCCGCGAGGCGGCGGGGCTGGAAGTGCAGCGCTTCGGCATTCCGACGGAGGTGCTGTGGATGCGCCTTTCGAAACAGCCCGACGATCCGACGGAAACCATGGGGCATGCCGGCTCGCGGCAGGGTTTCGTCATGATCAACCGGGGCGATTACTGGCAATGCGGTTATGTGGTGCGAAAGGGGTTTTTCGCTGACATAAAGCTACAGGGAATTGAAGCCTTCAGGGACAGGGTTGCGGAAATCTGCCCTTTCCCACGCGAAAGGCTCGATGAGCTCAAGAGTTGGGACGATGTGCATCTCCTGACCGTCCGTATCGACCGGCTGAAGCGCTGGTGGAAACCCGGCCTGATCTGCATCGGTGATGCGGCCCACGCCATGTCCCCCGTCGGCGGTGTCGGCATTAATCTGGCCATTCAGGATGCGGTTGCGGTGGCCAATATATTGGTGCCGGTGCTCGTCTCCGGCCGGGCCATTGCCGATGATGATCTCGCCGCAATTGAAAAGCGGCGATCCTTCCCGACCAAGGCCACGCAATTTCTGCAGCGGATGATGCGTATCGGCGGCAAAAAGGGACGGGCAGATGCGGAAAAACCGAAGGGACCGCCAGCCTTTGTGCTGGCCATCATGCGGTTTCCGCTTCTTTCCCATTTGACCGGCCGGCTGGTGGGGCTGGGTTTCCGCCGGGAAAAGATCGAGACGATGTGATGCCGCTCAGGCAGTGCCGGCGGCTTCTTTCTCATATTTCAGCCCGATAACGGCGGATCCGATCAACCCCGGCTCGATGCGGCAGATGGCGGGCACGACTAAGGGGCGGTCGAAGCGCCTCAGAATGCGGCTCCTTACCACCTCGTCCAAAGCGGCGAGAAGCGCCTTCGAATTCGAAAGTCCGCCGCCGACCGGCACGATGGTTGCGCCGGTGACGTTGATCACCATTGCCAGAGGCGAGGCGAGAATATCGATAAGGACATCGATGGTTCTTGCGGCCTTCGGATCGCCCGCCTGCCAGGCTGCAATAATATCCTCGCTGGTCATTGCCTGCTGGTGAAGATGCGAATGTAGTTTTTCCATGCCACGGGCGCTGCCGATTGCATCGACGCAGCCGGTAAGCCCGCAACCGCATTCGAAACGCGGCAGCGAAACCGGCGGATTTCCGGCCAATGTCGCGGCCACCGGCCCGTGTCCCCATTCGCCGGCGAAACCGCCGTCGCTGTTGATGAGCTTGCCGTCGATCACCAGCCCGCCGCCGACACCCGTTCCGAGGATGACGCCGAAGACCACGCGATGACCCCGTCCGGAACCGATTTCCGATTCGGCGATCACGAAGCAATCCGCGTCGTTCGATACGATGACGGGAAGGTTCAGCGCCTTTTCCAGCTCGTCTTTCAAGACCCTGCCATGGATGCTCTGAATATTGGCGACAGTGGCTTTGCCGGTGTCGGGATCGATGACGCCGGCAATCGACAGCGACACGCAGGCGGGTGTGCCGCCGCTATTGTCGATGACGGATTTCAGGCCGGCGGCGAAGTCTTCGAAACTGGTCTTGGGCGTCGGGATGCGCGGCACGGGCCGAATATCGTCGGGAGCGTAGGCAATAGCGCCCTTGATGGTCGTTCCGCCTATATCGAAACAAACGATCATGATTCAGGCTCCGGAACGGGTGGCATCGTGGATTTTTTCTGCACCGATCCATGTCGAATGCATCTGAAGGTCGGGCGTCAGCATGACGAAATCCGCATCGAAGCCGGGCAGGAGCTTACCCTTGCCGGAAGCGCCGATTGCCTCGGCGGGATAAGCAGACGCCATTCTCAAGGCTTCTTCCAGCGGTGTGTCCAGCTTTTCATGCATGAAGCGTATGCAGGAGAGCATATCGATATCCGCCCCCGCCAGCGTGCCGTCGGCCAGCGTCAGCCTGCCGCCGTTGCGATAGACGCGCCTGCCGTTCAGTTCGAAACCGTCATCATCCGTGCCGATGGTGGACATGGCGTCGGTGACGAGGAAAATGCGCCCGGGATTATTCTTGGCGCGAAGCGCAATGCCGATCGCTGCAGGATCGACATGGAAGCCGTCAGCGATCAGTCCGCAATCCAGCTTGCCGTTCGAAAGTGCCGCACCCACCAGTCCCGGCTCGCGATGGCCGAGCGGGCTCATGGCGTTGAAGAGATGTGTCACCATGGATGCGCCTGCCTCGGCATAGGCCGTCGCGACGCCAAGGCCCACATCGGTATGGCCGAGGCTGACGACGATGCCGGCTTTGTGCAGCGCTGTGACCTGCGCTTCGGTTACGTTTTCCGGGGCGATGGTTGTCAGCACGAAGGGAAGCTTCGCCTTGCAGTCCGTCAGAACCGCAAGATCGGCCGTTTCCATCTTTCGGATCAGCGCCGGATCATGGGTGCCCTTGCGTCCGACGGAAAGATGCGGCCCTTCGAAGTGCAGGCCGAGAAAGCCGGGCACCCCTGCCTTGTGGGCGGCGATGCCGGCTTCGGCGGCTTTGGTTGTGATATCCGGCCGGTCGGTGATGAGCGTGACCATCAGCGCCGTAGTACCGAATTGCGCATGGGCCGAGCAGATGCGGGCGATGCCTTCCACATCCGGCTCGTTATTGAACATCACGCCGCCGCCGCCATTGACCTGAAGGTCGATGAAGCCTGGCGCAATGAGCAGTCCTTCCGCATCGATGATTTCGGCGTCTGCGGGCACGGACATGCGGTCGATGATGTCGGCAATGTGGCCATCGCCGGTCACGAGCGCTTTGCCATCGTGCCACGCGGCGCCATCGAAAATGCGGGCGCCGACAAATGCCTTGCTGCTGCTCATTGGGTTTCCGTCACCTTCTTCAATGCCACGGGCGCATCCGGGTTGAAGCCGCGGGCGCGCGACAATTGCTCGATGAAGCCGTAAAACGGCGCGATCAGCAACAGGGCGTCGGTCAGCGGGTGATTGGTTTCCACAAACGGCAGGGGCTTGGCAGGGCTGCCTTTTGCGGAGGTGACGAAAACACTTGCGCCCTTACCGGCGAGACCGGCCGCGATATCCGTCACGGAGGTTTCGGCGCGGTCACGCGCGGCAAAAGCGATGACGGGAAATTTCGGTGCGACCAGCGAAACGGGGCCGTGCATCACTTCCGCCGACGAATAGGCCTCCGCGTGGAGTTCGCAGGTTTCCTTGCATTTCAGCGCGGCTTCCGCGGCAATGGCCAGCGCCGGACCGCGGCCCAGCATATAGAGCGATTCCTCACCCTTGACCGCTTCGCCGATCTGGCTCCAGTCGAGTGCGATGGCCTTGGCGAAATTCTGCGGCAAGGCGCTGACGGCTTTGGCGAGCAGGCTGTCTTCCGTCCATTCGGCAAGGATTGCGAGGCCAGCGACGATGGAGTTGACGAAAGATTTGGTTGCGGCCACCGCCTTTTCAGGGCCCGCCTGGATATTGATGGCGTGATTGGCCGCCTCACCGAGCGGGGAGGGCAGGGTGTTGACAAGCGAGAAGGTGAGCGCACCGCCCTTGCGGGCGCTTTCCGCCAGAGCGACGATGTCAGGGCTTTTACCCGATTGCGAGACGGCGAAGGCCGCCGCCCGGTCCAGCCGCAGATTCGTCTGGTAGATCGAGGCGAGCGAGGGGCCGAGCGAAGCGACCGGAAGCCCGGTCTGCAATTCGATCGCATATTTCAGAAAATGCGCGGCGTGGTCGGAGGAGCCTCGTGCAATGGTGACGATAACGGCCGGGTCACGGGCCTTCAGCCTGTCTCCGGCTTCGTGGAAGTCGGCATTGGCATTGTCCAGCAGGCGGGCGACTGCATCGGGAATCTCATCGATTTCCTGGCGCATCAGGGTTGTCATCGTTTCGTGTCCTTGATCAAGAGATTTGTCACTCGGGCCCCATCGTCAGTTCGGCGACGAGGTCATAGGCGTCGCTGCGGTACAGCGCGCGGGATATTTCCATGAGGCGCCCGCTTTCCAGATAGGCCATTCGCTGAACGGAAAGCGCTGCCGAGCCCGGCGGAACCCCGAGCAGCAATGTTTCCTCATCGGTGAGGTTACGGGCGGAGATGCGCTGAATGGCGCGCACCGGGCGAATGCCGTTTTTCTCAAGCTCCAGATAAAGCGAGTTTTCCACCAGTTGCGGGTCAGGCAGGATATCGCCCGGCAGGCTGGTAACTTCGAGTGCGATTGGCTGGTCATTGGCAAGACGCAGACGCGTGAGCCGCGCCACCATGGCGGATTGGGAAAGGCCGAGCGCCATCATCTCGTCGCCGGTCGGGTGGAACAGGCCTCTGTCCAGCCAGCGGGTGCTTGCCGTCATTCCACGCCGGCGCATGTCCTCGGTAAACGAGGTGAGCTTGGTAAGGGGCTGCTGCATGCGGGTGATGGGCTTGACGACGAAAGTACCCGAACCGTGCCGGCGAACGAGAAGGCCGTCGCGGACGAGATCGTCCACCGCCTTGCGCACCGTGACGCGGCTGACGCAGGCGCTTTCGGCGATATCCCGCTCCGGCGGCAGGGCGTCGCCGTGCTTCAGGCGGCCGCCATTGATGGCGTCTTCAATCGTCTGGCGCAGTTTCAGGTAAAGCGGGCCGCCACCTGATTGCAGGTCGTCCAGATTAAGCGCTGCCCCGTTCATCCATAACCTCTGTCACGATCCATGTGGTCGGCGATATGGCCGGCTCTGGCTATATCATATGCCGCGTAATCGGCAATACCAAAATAGAACCATTGCTCGATTTGTACGATTAATCGGTGGTTTTTTCGATATTTTGCCGAATAATAAGGCTGCATGCTTGATATTTTCGCATTAACCAAAAAAATTTTCTCGATAACGGAATTGCTCTGGACGATTGGCATTTTTTTGGTATTGTTTTTTACGTCGGTGGTCGGCGGCGATGCGTTTCGCATCCGTCGCGCCGGGAAAATCGGTTTTCGACTCGCGGCAGCGTTTGCGAAATCGAATTTAGCTTGACCGTTGTGAAAATTAATTTCATCGTGGCAGGAAATTATCGCAGATAACTGGATGACCAGCACAGAAATGGTCGCTTCTGCGAAAATGAATTACGAATGAACAGGGAACAAAGTTCATGAAGGTGGGAATTATCGGACTCGGATTCCGTCTCGGTTATCTGGGCTACGTTTTTCATGAGATCGACAAGGATTTCGAGATCGTCGGTTACGTCGATCCCGCGCCGGCGGGCCTGCCGGGCCTGCAGGAAAAGGGCATTTCGGCCGGCAAGGCTTACGATAGTCCCGAGGCGCTGATCGCAAACGAAAAATTCGATCTCTTGATGATCGGCTCACCGAACCACATGCATCTGGAGCATATCCGTATCGGGCTTGAGGCCGGCTGCACCATCTTCTCGGAAAAACCCATCGTCGTCAGCATCGAGGAAAGTCTTGAGCTCGCCCGGCTGCTCAACAAGCACGGGCATGAGCGGCTGCTCGTCGGTCTGGTTTTGCGTTATTCCCCGCTCTACCGCGATCTGCGCGCCGCGCAGGCCGAAGGCAAGCTGGGCGATGTCGTTTCCATCGAGGCCTCGGAGCATATCCCGCCCTATCACGGCGCATTCTTCATGCGCGACTGGCGGCGTTACGAGAATTATTCCGGCTCCTTCATGCTGGAAAAATGCTGCCACGACCTCGATCTCTATAACGGCGTGGTCGGTGCGCGGCCGCGTTTCGTCTCGAGCTTCGGCGGGCGCAAGAGCTTCACGCCGGCAAACGCGCCGCAGCATGACGGCATCAACGACATGGAGGTTTACCATCGCAAGCCGAGCGGCTGGATGGGTTCCGACAAGGTCTTCGACAGCGACGGCGACATCATCGATTACCAGACGGCGATCGTCGAATATGAGAACGGCGCGTCGCTCGCCTTCCATACCAATCTCAACGTTCCCGACGATTTCCGCCGTTTCTGCGTCATTGGCGCCAAGGGCATGGCCGAGGGCGATTTCGTGCGCGGCTTCCTGAACGTGCACAATGCCCGGACAAATGAAAAGACCGTGGCCAAGACCTATTCGGCGGCAACCGCGCTCTCGCAGCATTATGGCGCGGACGAGCAGATGGCCGAGGACGTTATCGCCCATATCGTCAAGGGTGCGGCCCTTCCGGTTTCCGCGCTCGATGCGATCGAGGCCGGTATTCTGGCGCTTGCCATGGATGAAGCGCGCCATGGCCGTAAAGTGATCGATCTCAAGCCGGTGTGGGAGGAATACGATTTGGCGCTGCACGGGCAGCCGAAATCCCCCGCTGTGAAATCGGCTTGAGGGGGCGGCGCGATGGATGCGAAACGCAGCGCGGTCGTCTTTGCCTGGCTTCTTCTTCTGCCGGCGCTTTTATACATCACGGTTATCGTTGCTTATCCGCTCGTCGATACCTTCATCCTGTCCTTTACCGATGCGTCGCTTAGAAAAACGACGAATTGGGTCGGCTTCATCAACTACGAGAAGATTTTCAACGCGACTTTTGCCGATGTCATCACGCGGACCTTTATCTGGACGTTCTTTTCCGTCTCGATAAAGATGATCATCGGCACATTCGGTGCGGTCTTGCTGAATTCGGCCGTGCCCGGCCGGGCGCTGTTCCGTATCCTGACCATGCCGCCATGGATCGTGCCGATGGCTATTGGCATCTTCATGTGGGGCTGGATGTATAACGGCCAGTTCGGCATGATTTCCGGGGTGCTCCAGAACCTCGGCCTGGTGGATGGTCCGGTCGCGTTCCTCGCCTATGGCAGAACGGCCTTCTGGGCAACGATCGTCACCGACGTCTGGATCGGCGTGCCGATGGTGACGCTCTATCTGCTGGCGGCCATCCAGGCCATTCCGCAGGATCTCTACGAGGCCGCGTGGACAGACGGGGCAAGCCGCTTCTACCGCTTCCGCCGCATCACGCTGCCGCTGATGCTGCCGGCCATGATTACCATGTCGATGATCTCGCTGATTTCGACCTTCAATTCCTTCGATATCATCTGGATCCTGACACAGGGCGGTCCGACCGGCCAGACCACGACCATGATCATCGACACGTACAAGACGGCGATCGGCTCCTACAAATACGGTGAAGGTGCGGCCCGCGCCGTGCTGATCTGCATCTTCCTGTCGATCTTCACCTATTTCTACTTCCGCATCACCAGCCGCATCTCGCAGGAGGCCAGCCGATGAGCGACAAGAATGCGATGATCAACCGCTACAGGTGGTATGAAATCGTCGGGATTTATTGCGGTATCGCCGTGTTCCTGACCTTCGTGCTGGCGCCCTTCGTGGAAGGATTTCTGGTTTCGCTGAAACCGCTCAGCCTGCTTTTCTCTTCGCCCTACAAATTCTGGCCGGAAAACGGTTCCTTCGAGGCCTACCGGACCATGTGGGTCAGCGTTCCGGGTTTTGCCCGCTACGTTTTCAACTCCTTCTTCATCTCCACCATTTCGACCATCATCGTCCTCATCCTGGTGGTGCCGGCTTCTTATGCTTTCGCCCGTTTCGAGTTTCGTGGGCGTGGGCAGTTGCTTGGCGCATTTCTGGCGATCAACATGTTTTCGGGCGCGGTGCTTCTGATCCCGCTTTACCGGCTTATGCGCAACATGGGTGTGCTAAACACCTATCTGGCGATGATCATTCCCGGCGCGGCCTTCCTGATCCCCACCGCCATCTGGCTGCTGCGCACCTATATGCTGCGTATTCCTCGAGAACTGGAAGAGGCGGCCTATGTGGACGGTGCGAGCTATTTCTACACTTTCCGCCGGGTGATCCTGCCGCTGGCGATGCCGGGTATCGCCGTCGTCTCCATCACCACCTTCATCGGCGCCTATGCCCAGCAGTTCATCTTCGCGCTCACCTTCAATTCCAAGACCGAATATATGCCGCTGCCCATCGGCCTCTTCGCCTATTTCGGTCGCCAGGAAGTCATCTGGAATGAGTTGATGGCGGCCAGCTTCGTCGGCATTGCGCCGGCCATGGTCGTGATCTTCTTCATGCAACGATATCTCGTCAGCGGCCTGACCGCCGGCGCGGTGAAATAATCAACAACCGGAACGACCACCAAAACGGGAGACTACCTATGGCACTGAAACATTACGGATTGGCGCTCTGCGCTTTCGCATTTGCCGGTTCCACTGCCCTTACGACGGTGACGGCGCACGCCGCCGACAAGGAGATCAGCTGGATCTATTGCGGCGACAAGATGGACCCCATCCATGAGAAATACATCAAGGAATGGGAAGGCAAGAACGAGGGCTGGAAGGTCGTGCCCGAGGTCGTCGGCTGGGCCCAGTGCCAGGACAAGGCGACCACGCTCGCCGCTGCCGGCACCCCGGTCGCCATGGCCTATGTAGGTTCGCGCACGCTGAAGCAGTTCGCGCAGAACGATCTCATCGTTCCGGTGCCGATGACCGAAGACGAAAAGAAGAGCTATTACCCCAACATCGTCGACACCGTGACCTTCGAGGACACGCAGTGGGGCGTGCCGGTCGCCTTCTCGACCAAGGCGCTCTACTGGAACAAGGACCTGTTCAAGCAGGCGGGTCTCGATCCGGAAACGCCGCCGAAGACCTGGGCCGAAGAGATTGCGTTTGCCAAGCAGATCAAGGAAAAGACAGGCATCGCCGGCTACGGCCTGCCCGCCAAGACCTTCGACAACACCATGCACCAGTTCATGCACTGGGTTTACACCAACAACGGCAAGGTGATCGACGGCGACAAGATCACCGTCGACAGCCCGCAGGTTGTTGCAGCGCTGAAGGCCTATAAGGACATCACGCCCTATTCCGTCGAAGGCCCGACGGCCTATGAACAGAACGAAATCCGCGCCATCTTCCTCGATGGCAAGGTCGGCATGATCCAGGCCGGTTCGGGCGCCGCCACGCGCCTGCAGGAAACTAAGATCAACTGGGGCATCGCCACGCTGCCGCTCGGCCCGGAAGCAAAGGGTCCCGGCACGCTGCTCATCACCGACAGCCTTGCGATCTTCAAGGGAACCGGCGTGGAAGAAAAGGCGACCGAATTCGCCAAATTCATCACCTCTCCCGGTCCGCAGGGCGAATACGAACTGCAGGGCGGCGCGGGCCTCACCCCGCTGCGTCCGTCGCCGAAGGTCGATGAATTCATCGCCAAGGATCCCTTCTGGAAGCCGCTGATCGACGGTATCGCCTATGGTGGTCCTGAGCCGCTCTTCACGGACTACAAGGGCTTCCAGGACACGATGATCGAAATGGTGCAGTCTGTCGTCACTGGCAAGGCAACACCGGAAGATGCCGCGAAGAAAGCGGCTTCGGCTCTCGAGCAGTATAAATAATCTTTCATGAGCACGGATGCGGGCGCTGGCCGTCCGCATCCGGCAAGTTTCGCCGTGGGAATGCCTTGCGTCTTCCGGGATGCTCTTTCCCCCTGTTTTCAACGGTTCCGATCCGGTGTGGCTTTGCCCCTGTTTCGGAACATCTCTGAACGTGGCCAGATGTCGGCCGCTGACGGGAGAGGCAAGTCTTGGGTCAGCTTTATCTCAACAACGTCCGCAAGAACTATGGACATTTCGAAGTCATCAAGGGCGTTCAGCTCGACATCAGGGATGGCGAGTTCGTCGTTTTTGTCGGCCCCTCGGGATGCGGCAAATCCACATTGCTGCGCATGATCGCCGGCCTTGAGGATATTTCCGCTGGCGACGTCGTCATTAACGGCGTGAAGGTCAATGACTTGCCGCCGGTCAAACGCGGCATCGCCATGGTTTTCCAGTCCTATGCGCTCTACCCGCACATGACGGTTTTTGAAAACATCGCTTTTCCGCTGCGCGTCGAGAAGATGGAGGAGGACAAGATCAAGCAGAAGGTCGAGGGCGTCGCCAAGATTCTCCAGCTCGATCAGCGTCTGCAGCAGCGCCCCGGCATGTTGTCCGGCGGCCAGCGCCAGCGCGTGGCGATCGGCCGCGCCATCGTTCGCGAGCCGAAAATATTCCTGTTCGACGAGCCGCTTTCCAACCTCGATGCAGCACTTCGCGCCGATATGCGCATTGAACTCACCAATCTTCACCGGACGCTGAAGGCGACGATGATCTATGTCACCCACGATCAGGTGGAAGCCATGACCATGGCCGACCGTATCGTGGTGCTGAATGCCGGCGAAATTGCCCAGGTCGGTGCGCCGCTCGAGCTTTATCACAAGCCGGCTAACCTCTTCGTGGCAGGTTTCATCGGCAACCCGAAAATGAATTTCCTGAAGGTCACGTGCAAATCCGTCAGCGCCGAGGGTGTGACGGTGGAATATGAGGGCCAGACGATCACCGTGCCGGTGGAGCCCCGCGCCGGTCTTGAAGGCAAGCAGCTGACGCTCGGCATCCGCCCGGAACATACCGGCCTCGAAACGGCCGACCTCAATGTCACGGTCGCGCCCAGCGTGATCGAGCGGCTCGGGGTCAATACCATCGCCTATGGCGTCGCGCCGACGGGTGAGAATTATTGCGCGCTGCTTTCCGGCTCCGCACCTGTGGTCGTGGACGAGCCCATCGTCACCGGTATCAAGGCATCGGATTGCCATCTGTTTGACGAAAGCGGCATTGCGCTCGAGCGGCGCGTCGATCTTTCAGTCCTCAAGCTGATCCAATAAGGCGCAGGAGCCGGGCCATGTTATCTGTTTTTCCATGCCCGGCTGTTCCTGACGCGATCCGTCTCCGGCATTTTTCCGCCCCTTCCAGACGAAAAAACAACGCCGGGCTTTCGGCCCGGCGTGCGAAGCTTTTCCAGATGTCCGCTGGATCACGGCATGGGGTTGGGCATGTAGCCGGTGAAACCGCTGATCTTCCAGCGTCCCTGATGCAGCCGGCAATAATAGAGCGTCTGCCATTTCATGACGTCGAAGCTGCCATCGGCCTTGCGAAGCCCACCGTCGAACTTCTTGCGCACCAGCGCGGTCTCACCTTCCACTTCGATTTCTTCCAGCGTGGTGGTCGCAAAGATCGCATCGCGCGGGTTATCTGCGAATTGCTGGGTTTGAAAATCCTGCGCCTGCCGCAGCCACTCGTCGCGATAGGCGCTGAGCGAAGGGAACGACAGGCGCCAATTGTCCGGGTTCGCATCCCGGTTGGCGTTGATGCCGAGAAAGCCGTCCTCGACGAAATCGTCCGCGACCTTCGACCAGTCGGCGGCAAGGAAAGCGTCGATGTCCCGCGTTACCAGCATCTCCCAGATGGAATGGCGGGCGATGTCTGTTTCGGGAAAGGGGTTTTTGAAGGGATCACGCATGGTTTCGGTCCATTATTGAAATTATTTTCAAGATTTGGAGATTTCTCTGGTGTTGATTGTTGGCATATGCTCATCTCTCAATCAACAGAGAAAATAATTTTCAAATCAAAGGTGCGCGCGGTGTCGTCAGCAAGACGAAACATCCTCGATTCATGGATCTATGCGGTTGACGGGCGCGCTTTCTTAGGGTGCATCGGAAACGGGGCCAAGCCTTAAGTTTTGGCGGAACGGAGACCCGGTGAACATGGATATTTTCGCAAAAATACAGGAAGACAGGGGACAATTCTCGCAGTCGGAGCGGCGGATTGCCGATATTCTGGTTTCGGACTTCGAATTCGCCGTCAATGCCTCGATCATCGAGCTGGCGGCCCGCGCCGAAGTGTCGCCGCCGACCGTGACGCGGTTCTGCCGTCGGCTGGGGTGCCAGAGCTTTTCGGATTTCAAGGTCAGCCTCGCCAAGACGGCCTATGTGGGTATTCGATACCTCACCTCCGAACCCTCCAGCACCGGTCCCTCGGATGTGGCGGAAGAGGTGCTCGCCAAGGCACAGGAAGCGCTTTTCCTGTTGCACAGGACGCTCGATCCCGCCCTTGCCGATGAAGCGGCGATCAGGATCGCCAATAGCGGCATGATCTATGCCTTCGGCGCAGGCGGCAATTCCTCGATGATCGCTTCGGAAATCCAGAACCGGCTGTTCCGCCTGGGCCTGCGCGTTTCGACCAGTGCCGATCACAGCATGCAGCTGATGATGACGGCTGCGGCGCGCAAGGAAGACGTCATCATCGGTTCGTCCTTTTCCGGCCGCAACATGGAACTGGTGAAATGTTTCAGGCTGGCGCGGGAAATGGGGGTCACCACCATTGCGCTTACCCAGAGCGACACGCCTGTTGCCGCAGCCGCCGACATGGTGGTGGCGGTCAATGTGCCCGAGGGAAACAATATCTTCCGCCCCACCTCATCGCGCTACGCCTATCTGGCCGCCGTCGATGTTCTGGCGACGCTTGCTGCCTATCATCAACGGCAACGATCGATGGTGACGTTGCGTCACATCAAGCAGCAGCTCGTGGAACATCGTGACCCGGATGACAAGCAATTGCTCGGTGACTGAGGCGGGCTGACGAAAATACAGGCTGGTTTGCCTGAGACCCGCTTTGTGGCGGGTCGGAAAGCTTCAAGGGAGTTGTAGGAGATGAAGGACAGGAAAGACCAGCTCGCCGTCGTTACCGGCGCGGCAGGTGATATTGGCCGGGCAATTGCCACGGCGCTCGCTGAAAGCCATGCAAAGGTCGTGTTGGTCGATATCGACCCCGGCGCCCTTTCGAGCGCGCTATCCCTGCTTTCCAGTCCCCGCTTCGTTGCGAAAACCTGCGATGTTACAGATCCGCAGGACCTTGCAAGGCTGGCCGCCGAGGTTGCGGAGCTGGGCGATGTTGCTACCCTCGTCAACAATGCGGGTGCGGCAAGAGCGGTCAGCCTGCATGACACGACCGCCGATATATGGCGCAGGGACAATGCCCTCAATCTGGAAGCGCCGTTTCTCTGCTTCAGGGCTTTCGAAGAGGCGCTGAAGCGGACCCAGGGGTCGGTGGTCAATATCACGTCCGTCAACGGCATGGCGGTCTTCGGTCATCCGGCCTATAGCGCCGCAAAGGCCGGCTTGATCCATCTGACCAAGCTGATCGCCGTGGAATACGGCAAATTCGGCATCCGTTCCAATGCCGTTGCGCCGGGCACCGTGCGCACCCAGGCATGGGAGGCGCGGGCCGCCGCCAATCCTCAGGTCTTCGAAGAGGCGAAGCACTGGTATCCGCTGCAACGCATCGTGAGGCCCAACGATGTGGCCAATGCCGTTGCCTTTCTGGCCGGCCCACAGGCGGAGGCGATCAGCGGCGTGTGCCTGCCGGTCGATTGCGGACTGACGGCGGGGCAGGCGCCGCTGGCCCGGACCTTCTCGCAATCCGAACATTACTGACCGAAGCCCTCCTGAGGGCTCAATGCGCAATAAAGGGGAGCATCATGGCGCTCGCACATTATCGTCTCGAAAATTCCTGGCATCCGCTCAAAGATTCCGCCTCGGGCGGTTTTACCTTTACCCTGGTCAATCTTTCCCGCGAGCCGCTGAAGGATTTTCGCATCGTCTACACGTCGTTGACGCGGACGGTAGACAAGCCCGCTTGCGACAATGCCGTTTATCTGCGCCGCAACGCCAATTTCCATGAGTTTGCACCGCCGGCGGGCTTCGTGCTCGAGCCGGGGAAATCCTGGCGCTTCACCGTCGATGGCCTGCTGCGGCAGGCCCGGCATCGCACGGATGGCGCGAAATCCGCCTATGTCAGCCTTGCCGATGGAACGCATCGCGCCGTCGAAGTCGGTGACCTGATGCTGGATGGGCGTCACAGCGAGCCGGCACCGGTGCTGCTTCCGGAAGGCAAGCTCGATCTGCCCTTTTCCATCCAGCCCTGGCCCGCTGAAATCGACGCCGAACCGGGCGACGGTTTTCCCGTCGCGCTCTTCCCAGCGGAAGATGCGGGTGCAGAAGAAGTGCTTGCGGTGGAAACCGTGCTTTCGCTGTTCCGCCGGCTCTTTGCCGTCGGGCACGTGCCCTTCAGCCTTGCGCCGGTTCATGAGGGAAAACCGCTTCGTTTCAAGCGCCACAGCGGGCTGGAAGCGGAAGGTTATCGCCTCACTTTTTCAAAAGAAGCGGTGGTCGTGGAATATTCGGCCGCTGCCGGTCTGCAATATGGCCTGACGGTTCTGGCGCAGCTGCTGCATGGCGCGCGCATCGATCCTCAATTCCGCTTCCCGGCCTCCGGCGCCATCAGCGATGCGCCCCGTTATAGCTGGCGCGGCTGCCATCTCGATGTCTCCCGGCAATTCTATCCGACAGGCGATGTCCTGCGGCTCATCGATATTCTCGCATGGCTGCGCATGAACCGCTTCCATTGGCACCTGACGGATGACGAGGCATGGCGGCTCGAAATCAAGGCCTATCCGCTGCTGACCACCGTTGGCGCAACGCGCGGCCCGGATGCGCCGCTTCTGCCGCAGCTCGGTAACGGGGCTGAGCCGGTGTCGGGCTATTACACACAGGATGAGGTGCGCATGGTCGTTGCGCATGCGGCGGCATTGAACGTCGAAATCGTGCCGGAAGTCGATATTCCCGGCCACAGCACGGCGGCTCTCGTGGCCTATCCGGAGCTGACGGACGGGCAGGAAGCGCCGGACAGCTACCGCTCTGTGCAGGGATACCCGAACAATGCGCTTAACCCGGCCATCGAGCCGACCTATGAATTCCTCGGCAAGATATTCGACGAGATGGTGGAGCTGTTCCCGTCGCGGCTGATCCATATTGGCGGCGATGAGGTTGCGGATGGGTCGTGGCTGGCCTCGCCGCTTGCCAAGGCGCTGATGGAAAAGGAAGGGCTCGACGGCACCTTCGGTATCCAGTCCTATTTCATGAAGCGCATTCAGGGGATGCTGCATGAGCGCGGTCGCCAGCTTGCGGGCTGGGATGAGGTTTCCCACGGTGGTGGCGTCGATCCTGCCGGAACGTTGCTGATGGCATGGCAGAAGCCGGAAGTCGGGCTTGAGCTTGCACGCCAAGGCTATGACGTGGTGATGACGCCGGGTCAGGCCTATTATCTCGACATGGTGCAGGATGAAGCATGGCAGGAGCCGGGCGCAAGCTGGGCCGGCACGGTTCCGCCTTCGCATACTTATGCCTATGAGGCAGTCGGCGAATTTCCCGAGGAGTTGAAGGAGCGGATGAAGGGCGTTCAGGCCTGCATCTGGTCCGAACATTTCCTCAATCGCGCCTATTTCAACCATCTGGTTTTCCCCCGTCTGCCGGCGATTGCCGAGGCGGCGTGGACGCCAAAGGCGCAAAAGGACTGGCTGCGTTTTGCGGCCATCGTCCCCTTGAGCCCGGTTTATTGAGGGGAAACCGACATGCGTATTGCCGTGGGTGGAATTCATACCGAATGCAGCACCTATTCCCCGGTTCTGATGGGCGAGCAGGATTTTCGCGTCTTTCGCGGCGCGGAACTGCTGGAGGCCGAGTATTTCAATTTCCTCGGTGAAGGCGGGGTGGACGTGTTGCCGCTTCTGCATGCGCGGGCGGTACCGGGCGGCCCGGTGTCGCGCGTGGCCTATGAGGCGTTCAAGGCGGAGTTTCTCGAACGCCTTAAGGCCTGCCCGCCGCTGGACGGGCTTTATCTCGCCATGCATGGCGCGATGAATGTCGAAGGCATGGACGATGCGGAAGGTGACTGGATTTCCAGCGCCCGCGCTGTCGTCGGGCCGGATGTCGTGGTCTCTGCGAGCTATGACTTGCACGGCAATGTCAGCCAGACGATCATCGATCAGCTCGACATATTTGCCGGCTACCGAACTGCGCCGCATATCGATGTGCGCGAGACGATGGTGCGGGCGTGGACAATGCTGCTGAAGGCCCTGAAGACGGGCGAAAAGCCCGGCGTCGCCTGGGCGAAAATTCCGGTTCTGCTGCCGGGGGAGAAGACCTCCACGGAAGACGAACCCACTACAAGCCTTTATGCGGTTTTGCCGGATCACGATGCGCGGCCCGGCATTTGGGATGCGAATTTCATGATCGGCTACGTCTGGGCGGACGAACCCCGGGCGACGGCCTGCGCCGTGGTGACGGGAACGGACAAAGCGGCCGCACAGGCGGTCGCGACCGAGATCGCGCAATCCTACTGGAATGCCCGGCAGGATTTTCGTTTCGGCCCCGTGACAGAGCCGCTCGAGGCCATTCTGGATATCGCCGAAAACACGGCAACGCGGCCAATCATCTTGGCCGACTCCGGCGATAACCCGACCGGCGGTGGGGTTGGCGATCGCGCCGATGTTCTGGCTGCGCTGATTGCGCGCAACTGGCAGGGCGCGTTGCTGGGCGGCATCACCGACAGGCCGGCGGTCGAAGCCTGTTTTGCGGCCGGCGAAGGTGCTGCGCTTTCCCTGAAAATCGGCGGCAGTCTCGATCCGCAGAGCCCGTCCGTGACCGTCGAGGCCCGCGTTGTGAAACTGGACGATCCAGGTGTTGCTGACCAGCGGCAGGCAGTAGTCGCCATCGGCGGCATCACGGTCATTCTGGCGGCGCGGCGCAGGCCATATCATATGATTTCCGATTTCACCCGTCTCGGCTTTAATCCAAAGGAGGTGCGGCTGCTGGTCGTCAAGTCCGGTTATCTTTCACCGGAGCTTGCGCCTATTGCCAATCCCAACCTCATGGCGCTGACGGAAGGGGTCATCAATCAGGATATCGAAAACCTTCCCAATCGCCGCCGGGACGGCGATTTTTACCCATGGAAGCCGCATTTCGATTATACCCCTCAGCCCATCCTTTCGGCCCGCTGGCGATGACTGCGGTTCGGTAGCTTTTACCCAGCGATCCGGCGGTGCCGGATCATCTCAGGCGAATATCCATGCCGTCGGCTCTTTCCATCGTCATCAACAATCCGTCGATCCGCATCGGGGCGCTCGCCATCCTGTTCTTCGGGTTCTCGAATGCGGCGACCGCCCCCTATCAGGCGGTTATCGGCATTCGCGAAATAGGACTGAGCAACAGCGTCTATTCGCTGTTGATGCTGTTTGCTGCCGTCATCAATGTCAGCGCCAGCGTGTTGATGGGCATTGTCGCAGACAGGCTGGGTGAATATCGCAAGCCAATGCTCTATATCGCGCTCTTTGGCGTCAGCGGTTATCTGCTGGTCTATCTGGCCGGCAACGCCACCGCCTTCGTCGCTGCAAAGCTGGTGCTTCTGCCGATTTTCGGAGCGATGAATTCGTTGATCTTCGCCCATGTGCGCGCCGATGCGCGCAACCTTTCGACGGGTGAGATGATCGCGGTGAATTCGATCATGCGGGCAACCATCTCGCTTTCCTGGGTGCTGGTGCCGGGCATTGTCGGTGTTTTTCTGGTGAATTCCGGCAATATGCTGATGGCGTTCCTGTTTTCGGGCATCTGCGCGCTTGTCTGCTTTCTGCTCGTCGCCTTCTGCCTGCCGCGGGCCGCCACGCCGGCTTCGGCAAATACTGAAGCGCGGTTTGGCCTGCGCGCCTCGCTTGCGGAAATCGGATCGCGGCGGGTGCTGCTCCGGATCATCGCCATCGCGCTCATCTGCTCGATGCTGCATCTCAACGATTCCGTGCGCTCGCTCATCATAACCGGACAGGCCAAGGGCACGGTGGCGGATATCGGCATTGTTGCGGGTATCGTCGCTGCGCTGGAAATCGTCTTCATTCTCCTTTGGGGCTGGATCGAGAAGAAGGTTCCGCAGACACTGACACTTGCGGCGGGAGCGGGGCTTTACGCCATCTATCTCATTCTGCAGGGGCTTGCTTCAGCGCCGTGGCATATCTACGCCCAAACGGTCATCAGTGCGCTGGGCGCCGCCGCGATCATCAGCATTCCAATTACCTACTTGCAGGAACTGATCGCGGACCGGCCGGGACTCGGAAGCTCGCTTATCGCCGTCAACATCTTCCTCGGCGCTGGTCTGGGCGCGTTGATTTTTGCCGTTGGAACCCTGGTTTCCAGCTATTCGGGAACCTCCATATTGGGGGCGATCGTAGGGCTTGGCGGCGTTTATATGCTTTACGCGCTTGATGGAAAGGGCCGCCGCAGGTAACGGCCACTCAAATGAAAGAGGTTACGATGATTCTCGAAATTTGCGTGGACGATGTCGCCGGTCTGGAAGCGGCGGTCAGCGGCGGGGCCGATCGGATCGAGCTCTGTGCGGCGCTTTCGGGCGGCGGTGTGACGCCATCGGCGGGTTTCATGCAGCGCGCGGCGTCCTGCGGGTTGCCGGTGAGCGTCATGATCAGGCCGCGCGCCGGTGATTTCGTCTTCACGCGCGACGAAGCGGATGTGATGAAACGCGATATCGACGCGGCGCGTGCCGCCGGTCTTTCCGGCGTGGTGCTCGGCGCATCGCGCGGCGATGGTTCGCTCGACATTGTCCTGCTCGAGGATTTGCGCCGCCATGCCGACGGGCTGGATGTGACGCTGCACCGGGCCTTTGATGTCGTGCCTGATATGGACGAGGCGCTGGAAGCCGCCATCGCATTGGGGTTCCCAAGAATTCTCACCTCAGGCGGCGCGCGTTCGGCGCTTGAAGGGATCGAGGCTTTGGCCCACCTGTCCGAGATAGCGGCAGGCCGGATCGTCATCATGCCCGGTGCTGGCGTGCGTCCGCAGAGCGTTCAGACCTTGCTGGATCGCTTTCCGATCACGGAAATCCACGCATCCTGTTCCGCCGTTCCATCCTATGATCCGGAAAGCAGGGTGGCGAAGCTCGGTTTTACCGGCGCAGGGCGCAAGGTTACCGATGAGGCGGCGGTTCGCGAGTTGAAGACGATCCTCACCGCTCATCATAAAGATGGCGCAGCGCTCTAGCCGTTCCGGCCGCGCCATCGAGATCGAGCGTGATCGTGCCGGGCGCCGGCAGGGACAATGCGGCCTTTATGGCATCGGCCATCGCTTGCGCAGAAATATCCTTCTCCTCCAGCACATGCGCCAGCCCCAGCCGCGCCAGCCGTTCGGCGCGGGCGCTCTGTTCGGTTTCGCCCCCGGCTGCGAAGGGGATCAGAAGCGAGCGGCATTTTGCCTGAAGAATATCGCAGACGGTGTTGTAACCGGCCTGTGAAATCGAAAGCCGTGCGCCGGCGAGCAAACTTGCGAAATCCTTGCGGAAACGGAAGACGGACACATTGCCCGCCGCCCGCGCGGATATCGCATCGAAATCCGCCTGCGGCATGTTTGGACCGGTCACGAGGCACCAGCTCTTGATGCCATCCAAGAGGGGGGCAGCCTCGAGAGCAGCCCGTATGAGTGCGGCCCCAACGGCGCCGCCGCCTGCGGAAACCACGATATCGAATTTTTCTGCCGGTTCCGGCGGCGGAAGGGGGGCGACGAGGCCGGTATAGACGATGCGCTGGCTGATTTCGCCTGCGAGGGGAAACGTGTCTTCGAGCCGGGCGAAATCCGGATCGCCATGTACGAGCACCGCATCGAAATGTTTCTTCACCAGTGACACGGTCTCTTCGTCCCGGCCCGGTTTGGTCTTTTCCTGCAAGATATCGCGCAGTGACGCCATGACGAGCGGGCGCGGTTCGCTGTCTTCTATCTCATCGAGAAGCGGCAACAATTCGAAACGCACCTGCCTGCGGCCGAAGGGGAAGGCCTCGATGATAACGATATCGGGTTTGGCGCCGTGATAGGCGCCGATCAGCATATCGGTTCTCAGCCTCTTGAAGTCGTCGTCCACCGGTTTGCCGGAACTGTCGACCAGGCCGGCAAAGCTGCCGTCGCTGACGGCGATGGGCGGCAATTCGACATGGCGGATGCCCTCGCCCGGAAAGCCCGGGACCGGCGTGCCGCCCGTGACCAGCACGACATCGAAACCGTTCGCCTGAAGGGCGTTGGCAATGCGGCTGGCGCGGGCGATATGGCCGATGCCAAGAAGGTGCTGGACGTAAAAGAAGACGCAGGGGCGTTTTTCCGTATCGGTCATGGCGTTTTTTCCCACTCGGTCTCGAACAGGGCCTTCAACTCGACAATGCTGGTGCGATGGTCGAAGGCGGTGCGCACACGGTTTTCGGCGGCGCTGCCAAGACGCTGGCGCAATTGCGGATCGGTGATGGCCGTGCGCAGGGCCTCTGCGAAGGCGGCCGGATTTTCCGGTTCCGTCAGCAGGCCGTTTTCGCCACTGACGAAGAACTCCGGAATGCCGGAAATATTGGTGGAGATGCAGGTCAGCGCCTGGCTCGCGGCCTCGACCAGCACATTTGGCAGGCCGTCGCGGTCGCCATCGCTGGTGATGCGGCAGGCAAGGGCGAAGAGATCCGCTTCCCGGTAGTTCTCCAGCACCTGCTTCTGGTCCATGGCGCCGGTCCAGACGATCCTGTCGGCGACGCCGAGTTCGTCTGCAAGTTTCTTCAGGGAGGTCAGTTCATCGCCGCCGCCGATATGGGTGAAGCGCCAATGGATATCCTGCGGCAGCGAGGCGAGCGCGCGCAGGAGAATATCGATGCCCTTTTTCTTGACCGCCCGGCCGACGCTCAAAATCCTCACCGGATCATCGGCATCTGAACCGTCTCTTGCCGGTCGTGGCGTTTCGAAATGCGGGAAACGGGTGAGATCGAGGCCGTGATAGCTCAGATGCACATTCTGCCTTGACCCGGAAAGGGTCTGCAGATGCTGGAAGCCGCCGGCAGTGCAGGTCACGGCCCAGCGGGCGCTTTGCAGCTTGGCGGCAAGGTCGCGGTCGCTGGAGGTCCAGATGTCCTTGGCGTGGGCCGAAATCGTCCAGGGCGTGCCGGTGATGAGGTGGGTATAGGCGGCGACAGAGGCGGGCGTGTGGATGAAATGGACATGCAGCCATTCGGCATCCGCCGGCCATTCATGCGCGAGCACCGCAGCCTGCCCGAAACGGCGGAAGCGATTGCGGCTGAGATCATGCGGCAGGTCGGTGAAAAACCGGCGAAGCGCCTTGGAGAAGCCCGGCTTCCTGCGGCAGGCCCAAAGCGCCTTCAAAACCCGCAGCGGTTCCTCGTGCAGATATTCCGGAAGATATGTGATGGGCGCGCGGATTTCATCGTGAACGGGATGGCGCTTCTTGTCCGTGGGCCGGCGCATCGACATGAGTTCGAGTTTCAGCCCTGCCTTTTCCAGCCCCAGAAGTTCCTGGGCGATGAAAGTCTCGGACAGGCGCGGATAGCCCTTGAGGAGCACCACGATTTTTTTTGTATCGGTCACGTTGCGCGTGTCTCTTTTGAAGCGGTGTTTATCGGGGAACCGGTCACGCGGTCAGCGTGATCGGCGCCTTGTCGCCCTCGGGCGGCAGCCATTCGGCTATCCGGCGCGATATGTTTTCCAGACCGTCCAGCTTCAGTCCGCGCGCATTGACGGAAGGCGGTGCGCGGTTCGGCAGCGCTTTCAGAGCGGCCGCCATCTTGGCGGGGTTCTCGGCATCTTCCGGCAGAAGCATGTCGAAAAGGCCAAGCTCCGAGGCACGGCTGGCGCGGATAAGCTGCTCTTCGCGCGGCACCGTACGCGGCACGACGAGGGCGGGTTTGTCGAAGGACAATATCTCGCAGACGGTGTTGTAACCGCCCATGGAGACGACGGCCTGCGCGCCGGCGACGAGGTCTTCCATGCGGTTGTCGAATTCGATGATTTCGATATGCGGAATATCGGCAACACTGCTCGTGAAGCGCTGGCGTTGATCCGCCGGCATATAGGGGCCGAGCACCACCAGCGCCTTGTGCGTCAGTTCGCTGTCATGGCGATAGGCGTTGATGACGTCGTCGATCAATTCGCTGCCATCGCCGCCGCCGCCGGTGGTAACGAGAAGGTAATCGCCTTCCGGCCGATGCGCTACGGTTTCGGCCTGCGTCTTCGATCTTTGCAGGAAACCGACGAAATCCATCTTGTCGCGAACGGTGTGCGGAACGTCGAGCCCCGTCAGCGGATCGTGGAAATCGGGTGGGCCATAAATCCAGACGTGGTCATAGAACTGGCCGATCTTGGTCATGACATTGTTGCGCTTCCATTCCGCTTCGAGCAGCTGCGGCGCATCCATGACGTCGCGCAGGCCGATGACGAGCTTGGTGCCCTGTCCCTTGAGATAGGCGAGCGTTTCCTCCACCTCGCCGCGCAGGCCCATGGGCTCCTTGTCGACGATGAAGATATCCGGCTGGAAGCTTTCGGCGGTGTGGTAGATGATGGAGCGGCGCATCTTCAGCGTTTCCTGAAGATCGATATGCCTGTCCATGGACGTATATTCGCCGTTGCGCAGCTTGATGACGCTCGGGATTTTTACGAAATCGACGCGGGCGCGATAATCGAAAGCGCCGGCAATCGTCGCGCCTGAAATGATGAGGACGTTGAGGCCGCGATAATCTTCCACCAGAGCATGCGCGATGGTGCGACACCGCCGCAGATGCCCGAGCCCGAAGGAATCGTGGCTGTACATGAGGATACGCGCGTCGTTCAAACGGGAGGTCATGGGCCACACCTCTTTTTGCCTTTCACAAAAAAGGCGATGGCGGAAGGGCAGTTTATCAAAGGGTGTTCCATTTTATCTGAAGGGATCCGCAGCATCACGTAGTCCGTCGCCGAAGAAATTAAAGGCCAGAATGACGAGAACGACGGGGATCGTCGGGATGAGAAGCCATGGATATAGCGCAATGACGCTGACGCTGCGCGCCTCCGTGAGCAGAATTCCCCAACTTGTGATCGGTGGTCTGAGACCGAGGCCGAGGAAGCTCAGTGCGGTTTCGCCGAGAATCATGCCGGGGATCGTCAGGGTGGCGGATGCGATCAAGTGTGACATGAAGCCGGGAATAAGGTGTCTGCCGATGATGCGCGGCGTGCCGGCACCCATTAATTGTGCAGACAAAACATAGTCTTCTTCGCGAAGCGCCAGAAGTTTTGAGCGCACGGCGCGTGCAAGGCCCGTCCAGTCCAGCATGCCGAGAATGATGGTGATGCCAAGATAGACGAGGATGGGGCTCCAGGTCACCGGCATGATCGCCGCAAGCGCCAGCCAGAGCGGAATGCTCGGGATGGATTGCAGGACCTCGATGATACGCTGCACGATCAGATCGAATGTGCCGCCGCGATAACCCGCCAGACCACCGATCACAATGCCGAGAACGAAGCTCATGGCGACGCCGAGAAGGCCGATGGTCAGCGAAATGCGCGCGCCATAGATGATGCGGGACAGCACGTCGCGGCCGAGACGATCCGTGCCGAGCAGGAACAATTCACCGTCCTCGGCCGGGCAGACGAGATGGGTTCTGCCCTCGAACATGCCCCAGAAGCGATAGGTATCGCCCTTGCAGAAGAAACGCAGCGGCTGGATATCCGTCGGCACATCCCGGTAGACCCGTCTCAGATTGTCCATGTCGAGCGTCATTTCCCGGCCATAAACGAAGGGGCCGACAAATTTTCCGTCATTGAACAGGTGAATGGCCTGCGGCGGGGCGTATATATGCTCGATATTGCGGGTGTGGAGATTATAGGGGGCGAGGAATTCGCTGATCAGGATCGAAAGATAAAGCACCACCAGAAAGGCGCCGGACCACACCGCGATCTTGTGCTGACGGAACTGCCACCACATGAGACGCAGCTGTGAGGCCTTGCTGAAGGCCGCCATTCCTGACGTGTTGGGTTCGATCAGCGACGGGTCGAAGGGCGCGGTCGAGACGTAATGGGGCAGCGCTTCGCCGGGTTTCGGAATGGATGAAGTCATTTGACGTTACCACCTCCGAAGCGGATTCGCGGGTCGAGTATGGCAAGGGCGATATCCGACACCAGAACGCCGATCACCGTCAGGAATGCGAGGAACATCAGGAACGAACCGGCCAGATACATATCCTGGCTCTGCAACGCCCTGATGAGCATGGGACCGGTGGTTTCGAGCGACAGCACGACGGCGGTGATTTCCGCGCCGGAAATGATGGCCGGCAGGATCGAGCCAATGTCCGAGATGAAGAAATTCAGTGCCATGCGCAGCGGATATTTGGTGAGCACCTTGAAGGGGTGTAGCCCCTTGGCGCGGGCGGTGACCACATATTGTTTCTGCAATTCATCGAGCAGATTGGCGCGCAGACGGCGGATCATGCCTGCCGTGCCCGCCGTTCCGATGATGAGGACGGGAATCCAGATATGTTCGAGGATCGACTTGAACTTCGCCCAGCTCATCGCCTGGTTCAGATATTCCCGGTCCATCAGGTGGCCGATGGAGATGCCGAACCAGATATTGGCGAAATACATCAGGATCAGCGCCAGCATGAAGTTGGGAATGGCGATGCCGAGCAGGCCGAGGAAGGTGAGCCCGTAATCGCCCCAGCTGTATTTGTGCGTGGCCGAGTAAATGCCGATCGGAAAGGCAATGAGCCATGTTACGATGATTGTAAGGAACGACACCAGCACCGTCAGCCACAGGCGGTCTCCCACCACATCGCTGACCGGCAGCTGATATTCGAAGGAATAACCGAAATCGCCGACCAGCATACCTGTCGCCCAGCGGAAATAGCGGATCGGGGCTGGCTGGTCGAAACCGTAGCGGACACGCAGCTCTTCGATTTCGGCAAGGTTCGCCGTCTCGCCCATGGCGCGCAGTTCGGCGACATAGCTTTCGAAATAATCGCCCGGCGGCAGTTCGATGATGGTGAAGACCAGCATCGAGATCAGGATCAGCGTGGGGATCATGACGAGGATGCGCTTTAAAATATACCGCAGCATATCAGGCGTCTCCGTCGTACCAGAAGGCATCCGGCATATAGACGCCGAGATAGGATGTGGGCTCGTAACCGAAAAGCGCCTTGTCCGGCACGTTTCGCATGCGTTTGACATGAACGACGGGTTGCAGCGCGCCGTTGACGATGCCGATGGAAAACACCTGCTGCGTATAAATACCCAGCATTTCCAGCCAGATGGCTTCGCGCTCCTGTTCGGTGACGCTTCTGCGCCATTTTTTCAGGAGATCGAGCAGATGCGCCGCCTCCGGCAGATCGGGCTCCTTGCCCTCGCGGCCGCCGGAAAGATAATGCACACCCCAGACCGGCCATTGCAGCTGGTCGTCACCGGTGGGCGCCAGGCCGGATGGCAGCATGTCGGGCGTCGGCACACCGTTGTCCATGCCCATCCATACCGACATCAGCACCTCGCCGCCCATGGCGCGCTTGCGGAAGACATCGCGCTGGGTGGGGCGGACGGAAACGGCAATGCCGATATGTCGCCAGTGATCCGTCACCAGTTCCATCACGTCGGTTTCAAGCGTGCTTTCGCCTGTCGTTTCGACGATGATATAGGCCGGGCGACCATCCGGCAGGAGCCGAAGGCCGGCATTGTCGCGCTTGTCGAGACCGGCTTCATCGAGCAGCCTGTTGGCCGCCGCACGGTCGAAAGCGCTCCAGGCGTCCGCAAATTCCTGCCGGTAAAGCGTGCTTTCCGGCAGAACGGTGTCGGCGCTTTCCTTTGCCAGCCCGTAAAAGCAGACCATGTTGATTTCGTGCCGGTTTATCGCGAGCGACAGCGCCCGGCGTACGCGCACGTCCTGAAAAGCGCTGCGCCAGACTGCGTCGGCACAATTGAGGTTGGGCAGCAGCGCGATGCGCGAGCCCTGAGAGCGCTTGTAGAGGTTCACCTTCAGGGGAAAGCGCTTTTCGGCATCTTTGAGAAAGGTGTAATCGGCGAAATCGAGGCCGAAATATTGCAGATCGCTATCGCCGGACGCCGTCTTGGCCGAGATGATGTCGGACGAAGTGACGTTGAGCAGGAAACGATCGAGATATGGCAGTTGCAAGCCGTTTTCGTCGACCCGGTGATAATAGGGGTTACGCTCGAAGACGAATTGTTCGGCCGGCGGCGCGGTGGTGTTGCGCCAGGCATCCAGCGTCGGCAGATCGGGATTTTCGGGCCGCACCTGCCGCGACATCTTGATATGCAGCCCGCTCCAGTCATCCGTCTTGTTTTTCTTGATCAGCTTGGCGAGTTTTTCCGCCGTCTGATATTTGACGTGGAACTGTTTCATATAGGCGGCGGGCAGGAACAGCCGCGCCGGTGAGGCCGCCGCCAGCTTCGCCAGAAAATCCGGGTTCGGGCCATCCCACGTGTAGCGCACCGTCAGCCGGTCGATGACTTCGATAAGCGGCGGCTTGCTGTTGACCAGAAGCTCTATCGGCGGGCCGCCCTTGTGGATTTCCCTGTTGAGGGCAACGTCCTCCCAGAAATAACGGAAATCCTCCGAGGTAAAGTCGCTGCCATCGGACCATTTGTGGCCCTCGCGCAGCTTGAAGGTGAAGATGCGTTCTTCCTGAACGTCATAGCTTTCGAGAATATCCGGATGAAGCTCGAATTTCTCGTCATAACCGACAAGGCGGGCATAGCTGCTGATCGGCATCAGGCGAATGTCGCGCTGGCCGCCAATGAGCATACGCACCGAGCCACCATGTTTTCCCGGCTCGCGGCCAAGCGCTTTCATGTCGATGACACGCGGGTTTTTCGGCAGGCGTTCGGCCACGTCGGGCAATTCGCCCTTTTCCCGTTTTTCCTTGAAATAGGCGGGGTCGGTATAAGCGGCCCGCGCATAGGCCGGCAGGAAGACGGAGGCCAAGAGGGCAAGGGTGGTGCGACGCGTGATCAAGGGCGAAGCTCCCGGATATCGGCATTGCCGTTTGCAAGCACGAAATGGCCTTCGCCGAGATCGGCGGAGATCATTTCGCCATCACCCTCGTCGCGGAACTGTTTGCCCCAGTCGAATTTGCCCGTCGCGCTGATCTTGCCGATGGTGCGGAAATCGAGCGGGCGGTCGAGATCGGGGAAAGGCACGGCCGCCAGCAGGGATTTTGTATAGGGATGAACCGGAGAGCGCATCAGGATTTCGCGCGGCGCCAGCTCCACGATGCGGCCCTCGCACATCACCGCCACGCGGTCGGCCATATAGTCCACCACCGCCAGATTATGCGAAATGAAGAGATAGGTCAGCCCGAGATCCTGCTGCAAATCCTTCAGCAGATTGAGGATCTGCGCCTGCACCGAGACATCGAGGGCGGAGACCGGCTCATCGCAGATCAGCAATTCGGGGCCGAGTGCCAAGGCGCGGGCAATGCCGATGCGTTGCCTCTGGCCGCCGGAGAAACTATGGGGGTAGCGGTTCAGCGCGCTTTCGCCCAGGCCGATGGCCCTGACGAGACCCCGGACTTTCTCCGCGCGGTATTTGGCGTCACCACGTCCGTGGATTTCCAGCGGCTCGCTCAGGATGTTGCCCACGGTCATGCGTGGAGACAGCGACGATATCGGGTCCTGGAAGACCATCTGTATCTTTGACCGCAGCTCTTTCAGGTCTCCGTCCCTGGCATTGAGGACGTCGATGTCGCCCTCAGGCCGGTGAAAGGTCACCGAGCCTTCATCCGGGCGAACGGCGCGCATGAGGATTTTGCTGACGGTGGTTTTGCCGCTGCCGCTTTCACCCACCAGCCCGAGGCATTCTCCGCGGCGAATTTCAAAACTGACGCTATTGACCGCCTTGGTGGCGTTGGCGTCGCCCTTGCGGAACCAGCTTGACTTCCGGGTCGTGAACGTCTTGCTGATATTGTCCACGGTCAGAAGCGGGCCGGGGGTCTTGTTCACCGCGGCGTTTTTTTTGCCGACGAGGCTTTCGTGGTCAATGTTGATTTCGCGAAGCGCCTTCAGCCTTTCGCCGGGCTTCATGTCGAAATGCGGCACGGCGGCCATCAGGCCCTTGAGATAGGGGTGGCTCGGCGACTTGAAAATGTCGTCGACCGTACCGGCCTCCATGATCTCGCCCTGATAGATCACGGCGACCTCGTCGGCGATATTGGCCACCACGCCGAGATCGTGGGTGATGAGCAGCATGCTCATGTTCAGGCGGCTCTGCAGATCGCGCAGCAGCTTGAGGATTTGCGCCTGTATGGTCACATCGAGCGCCGTCGTCGGCTCGTCGGCGATCAGAAGTGCGGGGCGACAGATCAACGCCATGGCGATCATGGCGCGCTGGCGCATGCCGCCCGACAGCTCGAAGGGATACATGTTTACGACCTTTTTGGGTTTGGAAAACCCTACGAGATCGAGCGTTTCATACATTTTTTCCGCGCGCTCTGCCGGTGACAGGATGCTGTGGATTCTGAGCGCCTCGTCGATCTGGTTGCCGATGGTGTGCAGCGGCGAGAAAGACGTCATCGGCTCCTGAAAGATCAGGCCGATGCGATTTCCGCGTATCGAACGGATTTCCCGGCCGTCCTTCGGCAATTGCAGCAGATCGACAGGGCCGGCCGCGGCATTTTCCGGATCGGTGAACAGCACGCGGCCATTCACGCGTGCCGTCTTGGGATGGATGCCCATGATGGTCTGGCCGATGACGGATTTTCCCGAGCCGGACTCGCCGACGAGAGCCGTGACTTTTCCCGGAAGAATGCGAAGGCTCGCGCCCCTGACGGCATCTATGGTGCCGCCCATGAGAGAAAACGAGACCCGCAGATTTTCAATACGAAGCAAATCTGCGCCTGCGCTCATGCCAAAGGGTTCCTTGCCGTCTCTTTATCGTTGCCTTGTGACAATTTGCTCAGGAGGGCTTAAATCCACGTTATCGCAGGGTGTGTTGTCTGTCTATGCCTCTGAAACATCGAATTGTTTAGCGAATTCAAAGCCGGCTTCCGAAACACGACGGCTTGCCTGACGCCTTTTGTTTGGCGATATGTTAACGAGCGTTTCTGGATGAGGATCCATGTCCGACAAGAAATATTACGATGCCCAGCTAGATAAGGCCCGGCAGTTGCAAAATGGCGGTCAGTATGCGGAAGCGAATGCGCTTCTCTTATCGCTGGTTGCAGCAAAGGACGGCCACCTGATGGGTGAGCAAACGGTGCTCGGCCTGCCGCGCCGGCTGCACGCGGCACGGCTGCGCCTCGCCAAGGCCGAGGGCGATATGGTCGCCAAGATCGGTTATCAATATACGCTTGTTCCACCTCCACAGGTGCTGGAGAAATATGCGCGGTTTTCCACGGAAGAACGTCGCACGATCAGCCTCAAAAGCCGTGAAGATGTGCCAAGGCTCATTCACCAGATATGGATCGGGGAAAAAGCCCCGCCGGTATCGGTTGAGGCATGGGCCGCCCACGCTTCGAACCATGGTTACGACTATCGGCTCTGGCGGGAGGCCGATCTTGAGCGGGAAGGTGTGTTTTCGAACGGCGTCTTCAAAACCATGCTGGACAAGGGCGATTATCCGGGCGCGGTGGATGTGGCCCGTTATATGCTGCTGGAGCGGTTTGGTGGCATCTATCTCGATTGCGACTGGTATCCGGCGCGGGACGATATGAGTTTCGATACATTCCTGCCTCTGGTGGGGCTGACGGTGTTTGACGAAAAAACGCCACGGGACACGGGGCAGGGCAGCATGCTGCTTGCCAATTCCTTCATTGCTGCGCCTGCCGGACATCCGGTTTTCAGCAGGATGCTGGAAGCCTTTCCCGGGATTATCGAAGACATGCCGCGCGCGCCTGCCTGGTGGTCGACCGGCCCCTTGATCTTCACCATCATCGCCCGCGCGGGAAGTATCAGCCTTGCGCCGGCGGGGTTCGTTGCCGCGTCCCTTCCCGACCGCGCCCCTCTTGAGACCGTGGAAGCGGTCAGGCGGGAACTTTCCACCAAGGCGAGCGGGTTGCTGATCGCCTGGAAATCATGGTGAGATGTCGCCGACGAGGTCTTTCGAAGAACGCCAGCGGGCGGCGGGATGTTCGGCGGTCACCTCGAAAAGCCGTCTCAGAAAGCGCCAGACATTGTCGTCATGGACGAGATGGTGGGTGAGGATGCCGGTGGTGCCGCCGTTTTCGGCGGTCGTCAGGATGCGGGCGGCGGTCTCCGCGAAGAGCACGTCGTCGTTACGGCCACCGCGACTGCCGTGCCAGTCGATTACATCGACATGGGTGTTCAGGCAGGGCGGCAGGGTGCTTTTCTCCGGGCCGAAAACGGATAGGGCGCGATATCCGAGGCCCGCCAGTGCCTTCACGATACCGGCATCTATGCGGTTCCACGGCGGCACGAGCATCGGCACCAAACGCCCGCCATGCAGGTCGTGGAGTTTATCCAGTCCGGATTGCAATTCATCGAGAACGACAGCGGGGTCGCGATGCGATCCGAGTTCCTGTTTCTTTTCCTTCTCGCCGGCATAATTCGTATGGGACCAGCCATGCACGGCGACCTGGGCAATGTCCGACACATCCAGATGCCGTGCGAGCTTATCGGTCGTCATCTCGGGGATGACCGCGAGCGTGACCGGAGCGGAGAAGCCGCCGCAAAGATCGAGCAACGTGTCGAGCGCGGGCGTCGGCTCCACCGCATCGTCGTCCCGGAGCCAGAGATCGGCGGATATGCCGCGCCGCCCGCATTCGTCCAGTGCCGCAACGAGTTTTTCCAGACTCATGATCTTCGCGCCTTTGCTTGCAGCAGGATATGGTTCAGTTCTTTTGCGGCATTTTCCAGAGACCGTTCGTTCCTCACGAATTGCCGGGCCGCCCGTGCCAGTTCTTCGCGCTGTCTGTCGTCACCGAGCAGGGTTTTAATCGCGTCGGCATAGGCGGCTCTATCATTTTCTGGTGTCAGTAATCCTGTGATGCCGGATTTTACCACCTCGGGAACGCCAGCCGCTTCCTCGGCCACAACGGGCAGGCCGGCAGCCTGCGCTTCGAGATAGGCAAGACCATAGGCCTCGCCATGGCCCGGCCAGACATAGAGAGAGGCTTTTGAAAGGAGCATTGCGATCTCGGCTGCGGTTTTTTCCCCGTGCCAGACGAGACGGTGGTTGGGAAACGTGCTGAACATGGCCTGCACGACCGTGCGTTCCGGTCCGTCGCCGACGATATCCAGCGTCCAGTCGAGATCCTGCGGCAACAGGGCGAGCGCTTCGGAAAGGGCGCGATAGCTGTCGAGTTTGTCACCCGCCCGCATCATGGCGACGGTGATGAGCCTTGCGGGTAACGGCTTGGGCGTGTTCTTGAGAAAAGCCCCAGTATCGATGAAAGGCGGCAGCATGGCCCAGCGAAGGGTGGGCGAGGCCCGCACAAGCCCTTCACGATCCCGCGCGGTGAAGCAGATATTGATGGCGGCGGCGTTCAATGCGGCCAGCAACCCATCCTGAACCGCCTGCCATCCCATACCATTCCGTTTCGGCGAATAGGACGCTTCAGCGCTGACATAGGGGATGTCGAAACGTTTGCTTAGTTCCGGTCCGAGTAAGTCCGGCGCCTTGTAATAGGGGTGGTAACAAAACCAGAAATCCGGCACGCCATCCCGTCGCCAGCGCCGTGTGACGATCTCGATTTCGCGCTCGGCCTCATCGGCGACCAACGCCCTTGCCGGGTCATCGGGCTGTTTCAGGAAGCTGCGCAGTTCCGAAGCGACGGAAACATCGTGACCGCCCATCGTGATCGCCGTCATCAGCAAACGGGCCATCAGCCGGTCACCGGAGGGAACGGGATGGTTGGGAGATTTGAGCGGCGCATAAAAGGCGATCTTCATGGCGACGGTTGTGCGTTGGCAGTGGCTAGGGCGTCAACCGGAATTTGAAAGGGCCGAGCCTTGACAGGTCCGTCATTCTTGCCCAACTGAAAGGCATCTTTTGCACATGCGCGGAGCGTGACACGCTTTGACTTCCCCAGACATTTCCCGGAACCTGCTTTCCAGCATTGAAAACAAAAGCGCCAAAGCGGGGGTGATAGGCCTCGGCTATGTCGGTCTGCCGCTTGCCATGACGATCGCCAGGGGCGGTTTCAAGGTTGTCGGTTTCGATATCGACCCCGGTAAAATTACTGCGATCGAGACCGGGCGCAGCTATATCGAGGCCGTTTCCGACGAGGTTCTGGCAAGTGTGAGACAGGATGACGGCTTTGTCGCCACCTCGGATTTCTCCAGGCTGGCCGAATGCGATGTCATTGCAATCTGCGTGCCCACGCCCCTGACGAAATATCGCGAGCCGGACCTTTCCTATGTTGAAAAGACCTGTCGCGATATTGCCGCCTATCTGCGCAAGGGCCAGCTCGTGGTTCTGGAATCGACCACTTATCCCGGCACGACTGACGGGGTGGTGAAGACCATTCTGGAAAGCACGGGGCTTGTCTCCGGCGTTGATTTCTTCATCGGTTTTTCACCCGAACGGGAAGATCCCGGCAATCGCGATTTCGAAACTTCGACCATTCCGAAGGTTGTCGCTGGCGATGGCGAGGCGGCCGGAAAGCTGATGGCGGCATTTTACGGTTCGGTGGTCAAAAAGATCGTCCCCGTCTCGACAAATGCCACCGCCGAGGCGGTGAAAATCACCGAAAACGTCTTCCGTGCCGTCAATATTGCGCTCGTCAACGAACTCAAGGTCGTTTACGAGGCGATGGGTATCGACATCTGGGAAGTGATCGATGCGGCGAAGACCAAGCCGTTCGGTTTCATGCCGTTTTATCCCGGCCCGGGCCTTGGCGGCCATTGTATACCGATCGATCCTTTTTACCTCACCTGGAAATCGCGCGAATATGAATTGCCGACGCGGTTCATCGAACTGGCCGGCGAGATCAATACCGGCATGCCGCGTCACGTCATCGGACGGGTCGCGGAGGCGCTCGATATTCATTCCGGCAAGGCGCTCAGCCGCTCGAAGGTGCTGGTCGTCGGCCTCGCCTATAAAAAGAATGTGCCGGATATTCGCGAAAGCCCCTCTCTGAAGCTCATCGAGCTTATTCAGGAGCGTGGCGGCGAAGCGGCCTATTTCGATCCTCACGTGGCCGAAATCCCGAAAACCCGGGAATATAGCCACCTGATGGGCATGAAATCCGTGCCGTGGGACAGGCAGGCGATCGGCGCTTTCGACGCCGTTCTCGTTGCGACCGATCATGACAATGTGGATTATGCCGCTCTAAGCGAATGGGCGCCGCTTATCATCGACACGCGCAATGTTTTCGCGCGTCGGGATATAGCCGCAAAACACATCATCAAGGCCTGATAACATGAGCAGACTCGATAGTTTCATTCGCCGGCTGACCGCGCAGCGCGATATCCTCAACCATGTCGCAGCCGATCTCGATCTGCCGGATGAAGGCGCGCTCATGGAAATCGGCCTTGGCAATGGGCGCACCTTCAATCACCTGCGGGAATTGTTCCCCAACCGCCGCATCATCGCTTTCGACAGGGCCATGGGTGCGCATGCCTCCTCCGTTCCGGCACAGGAAGATCTGGTGATCGGTGAAATATCGCAAACCGCTCCGGCTTTCGTCGGCACGGAAGCGGCGTTCGTGCATGCCGATATCGGCACGGGCTATCCGGAAAAGGATGCGGTTACCCTCACATGGTTGCCCGATCTTGCGGCGGGCATGCTGGCGAAAGGCGGTCTCGCGGTCAGCGGTCTGCCTCTGGATCATCCCATGTTGAAGCCGCTGCCGGTGCCGGCAAGCGTGCCGACGGACCGCTATTTTCTCTATCGCAAGATTTAAGATCGGGCGCCCCACAGGTGTGTCGGGGCTATCTCATAAATAGCGCTCGCTCTCTTCTTTCGAGAGCAGGAAGACCTTCATTTGCGAGTTGCGGCCGCGAATGGCGATTTCTTCGCTTCTGAGATCGGCAATCACCTGTCCCGCCTGAATGATGGCCGGTTCGGAAACAACGATGGCTGCGCCGAATTCCTTGGCCTTGGATTCGAGCCTGCTTGCCACGTTGACGGTATCGCCGATTGCCGTCAGGGTTTTGGCCGCCCCATATCCCATGACCCCGACGATGCTCGGACCGGAATGAATGCCGACGACGACTTCCAGGCGGACGGCGAATTGTTTCTCCAGCCCCTCGTTCAGGATTGCGATATCCCGCAATATGGTCGCGGCCGCCTTCATGGCGTTGTGGCAGGCATGTTCCGCGTCCTCGCCAAGTCCGAAAAGCGCCATGGCGCCATCGCCGATGAATTTGTCGAGATGGCCTCCCGCCTGTTCGACGGCCTGGCCGACGATGGTGAAATAGCGGTTCAGAAGGAAGACGACATCATAGGGCAGCTTCGCTTCGGAAAGCGTGGTGAAGTTGCGCAGATCGCAAAAGAGGATAGCGATTTCTTCTTCCCGGCCGGGGCGGGCCGGTTGTGCATCGGCCGGCAGGTCGCTTTGCTGGGGCGGCGAAACGAGAAGCGCGATATCAATATCGCTGGTGGGGCGTAGCTGACAGCCGAGCCGGACATCGGAATCGGCATGGATGCGCCGCAATGTGGTTTGCTCGATGTCTCCCGGTGGCGGTAGCGGGCCTTTGCTGTTCAGAACCTTGACCCGACAGGTTGAGCAGCGCCCCTTGCCGCCGCAGACGGAGTAATGCGGAATTCCCGCAAGGCGGCTGGCTTCCAGAATGCTGAGCCCGGCCGGTACATGTGCCTGCGCGCCATGTTCATAGCGGATTTCGATCGCCGTCAATCGTTGCCGAAAGCTGCGTACGCCACGCATGGCGAAAACCAGCATTACCGCGCCGACGAACAACGTCTCCGCTGTGCCGGTGATGAAACGGATCTGCGTTTCCATTTCCCGCTGCAGTGGCAGCTCGTCCTTTTGAATCGTATTGTCGGCAAGTCCGGGTGGGAGCGCGTATTTTTCATCGATTTCCGCCAGCCAGCGGCCGGCATCGCTGAAGCCCAGCAGCGCCAGGAGCGGCAGCATCACGGCCACCGTCATGAACAGCCCGGCTATCCGCGGATACCAGTCCCGATAACGCAGCCAGAAATAGAGGCCAATGCATCCGTGGACCCAGATCACGATCAAGGCGAGGCTTTGCCAGGCGCCCTGTATCGGGTTGTTGATCCACAGCCTGCGGATGACCGAATAATAACCGACATCGATGCCATAAAGCATATGCGACACGCGGATATTGACGGCGTGGCCGATGATCAGGAACGGGATCGACAGGCCGAAGATGACCTGAAGCGCTTCGCGGAGCGGCATGCGCAGCGTTCTGCGCAGATAAAGCGAGCGCAGAACAAGACAGACATGTACCAGAACCGAACCGTAAAAAAGCAGGCTGCTGACGGGGTTGAGCCAGATCAGGCTGAACCATTTTCGCGCCCGTTCGGCGGTATCGATGGAGATGAGTGCGAGGGAGTGATTGAAAAGATGGGAAAATACGAAAGCAAATATGATGAGGCCGGATAAAATCCGGGCGCGTCTCAAATTGGTCTCCGAAAAGAAACGGATCATGCAAATCCCATCATGTGGTCATTCAGCGCAGAATCATCATGTAGTATGCGGTGGCACCTTATTGCAGACTGTCTCGTGGCAATATCGTGGAGCAATTGATCGGAAACGGTCAATTGTGCGTGTTCGAACGCCCGCATGGCAAGGGATGTCGAATTCAGGGTTTCGAAAACGCGGTCGGACAGGTCGACTTCGCCGAAGCCGGATTGCGTCAGAGCTCGATGATCTGGCCGTCCATGGCCGCGAAGGCGCCGCTGAACTGGGCTTTCGCCTGTTTTTCGATAGTGTCCAGTTCTTCGTCGCTGCGGCTTGGGGCATGGTGGATGAAGCCGACATTTTTTGCGCCGGCGTGTTTGGCGAGGCGGATCGCCTGTTGCCAGGATGAATGGCCATAGCCGCGATAAAGGCTCATTTCCTCATCGGTGAACATGGCGTCATAGAGGAAAAGGTCGACATCCCTGATCAGGTCGAGCACGGTTTCGTCCATATCGCCCGGCTCATGTTCGGTGTCGGTGATGATGGCGAGGGACTTTCCTTCCCAGTCCAGCCGATATCCGATGGCGTTGCCGGGATGGTTGAGCATTCCGGTTCTGATCGAAAGGCCGGGATGCACATCGAGCGTATCGCCCGGCATGAAGTCCCGCGTGTCGATTTTTGCGCAGCAGATTTCCAGCGGCACGGGAAACCACGGCGGGCTCATGAAGTCCTTGAGCATTTCCCGGGTGGTCATGGTGCCGGCGAGGTGGCCCGACCAGATGGCGACATCGTTGGAGCTGTTATAAAAGGGCTTGAAATAGGGGAAGCCGACAATGTGGTCGTAATGACAATGCGAGAAGAACAGGTTGACGTCGGTAATGCCTTCCGCCCGCAGGGCGAGGCCAGCGGGATGCAAGCCCGAACCCGCATCGAACAAAAGAACGTGATCGCCGCATCTTACCTCGATGCAGATGGTATTTCCGCCGTATTTTCGGAAGTTTTCACCTGAAACAGGAAGCGTTCCCCGCGCACCCCAGATCTTTACCCGAAAATTTCTATTACTTTCCCGACTTGCTGTGTCGGAATCGAACGCCATGACACACCCCAATAACAACGGAATCTTGCACGCTTTCCTCCCATGAAGCCCGTTGTCTCTATAGATTCTTATATCCGCTCGTTTCTGGCGGACGCCTTTACCCCTTATTCAGTCAGCATTTCATTTATATTGCAATAGTACGACATTTATTTTTCCAATATCGCCATTCAAGGTAGCAAGGAATTGTCGTTTATGTCCGGGCGCCTGCCCGCGCTTTGCTCAGTTCCGCCGTCGTCTGGGTAAGGCGTTCGGCCAGAACGCGCATGACCTTGATCGTGATGTCGGGGAAATCGGACATGAGCTTGAAGAACTGTTCCTTGCCGATGCGCAGGGCTTCCACATTGGTGGAGGCGCGAACGGTCGCGGTTCTGACGCTATCGCAGAGGATAGCGATTTCGCCGACAATGGCATTGCCGGTCATTTCGGCCACTTTCAGCGTGCCCGAAGGGGAATCGACCAGAACATCGACTTTTCCGGTCAAGACGACATAGGCCGCATCGCCAACATCTCCCTGATGAAACAGCACGTCGCCAGCATGATAGGACACCCGGTCGGATGCGAATGCCAGTAGTTTGAGCTTTGACGGTTCCATTTCCGAAAAAAACGGCACCCTTTTCAGCATCTGAATTTCGTCTTTAAACAGCATTGACTTACCCTGTTCTTGTTCCACCTCGGTCACCTTCTTGGATTTATGTTGCGACCATGTCCTTGAATGTACCGTTTTCCTCGGCGAGAGTCTCGTAACTTCCGTCGGCGGTGATCAGGCCCTGATGAACAACGATCACCCGCTCGAACATGCGGGAGAGCGTCGCATTCGACAGGACCCATATGATCGACGGGTTATTGTTGTTCTGTTTCAGGAGTGTGATGACCCGCTCGACAATTTCCTCCTGTTGTCGGGGATCGAGGCCGGGAAGAGGGCGGTTGAAGACGTAATAATCGGATTTGCGGATCAGCGCCCGTGCCAGATTGAGCTTCTGGCGCTGGAGCGGGCCGAGCCGCTTGCCGCCCGCGCCGAGGTTGAAGTCCAGGCCCACCGCCAGCACGCGCTCATAGACACCCTGCTTGCGCATGACATCGGCGACGATGCGGGTGATGCGCCGCGAGGCGTCGGTGTAGCGATGGCTGACCTTGCCGAACAGGATATTGTCCAGCAGGCTGGTAGCGCTCATATATTTGGTCGGATCGTAGATTTCGATCACGTTTTTCAGGCTGTCGGGCAGGTTCTCATGGAACATGTGCCGGACTTCGACGATCCGCTTCATGATCTCCGGCGACAGCAGGCCGAAACGCTGGCGAGGCTCGATGTAGAAGAAGCTGAGCCGCAGCATTGCGCGCTTTTCGCTTTCATTGGCCTCGTCGAAACTCCGGCTCTGAAGGCGTTGCAGCATCTGCTGATACACCGGAATGTCGTCAGGCGTCATGAAGGTAAGCTGCTGGAAGAAGGGGTGGTCTCCCGGCAGGTCGGCGAAGATTTCCACGATGTTTTCAGCAATCGTGTAACCCATCTCGAACAGGGTTTTCACGAGGCCGGTTTCGCGCATCAGGGAGCGGAAATAGTCGCTTTCGATGACGGTTCGGATCGTCTGGGAAGAATCCCGCATGGTGCCGAACAACAGGTTTTCCCCGACCGTCGCCTCGCTGTTATAGCTCTCCAGTTCAAAGGGTGCGATGAGGCCGCTCAGATTTTCCTTTTCGAGCTCCGCACGCAGCACATGCCGCAGCTCAACGATGCGCGCGGCAAGATGCAGGTCGGTCAAAGGGTCGATCGACGAACGCAGCGCAAACTCCAGAATATCCTGCGACAGTTCCACGCTGTCGAGGACAGCCAGAATGGCCTGGATGAGATTTTCCGGCCTGCCGTCGCCGGCCGGGCTCGAAGCGTAGTCAATCCATTCGCTGTTGATATCGATCAGCGGATTGCCCGCCATCTTTGCTTCGCGGATTTCCCACTTGCGATGTTCCAGCGCTGCCCCCTCATAGTTCCTGTCCGCGAGCGGGGCGTGTTTGAGGCCGTAAAGCAGGTTGTCCTTCAGGCTGGCGTGGAAGAAATAGCTGTCCGAGGACACATAGGAAATGCGCCGCCCGGTCAGCGATTCCGGCAGTTCCAATATGTCGACGTCGTTGATGCTGATCTTGCCCGAGGTTGGCCAGAGCGTGCGGCCGATTGCATCCGCCAGCGCCTCGGCGCCCGAGCCGCCGACGATGGCGATCACCTCGCCCGGCTCGACCTTCAGCGATGCCTGTTCCAGAAGCCGGCTGCCGCTATCGTCCTCCAGTGTCAGATTGGCGACGACGATCGGGGCGCTGATCGCCGCGACTGCGCCGGGAGACAGTTTCTGAACCTTTTCGTCGATCATGTTCGGGGCATCGAACTGCTCGAAGACCTGCTCGTATTTCACCTGCACGTCCTGACGTGCCTGATCCCAGTCGATCAGTTCCTTCAGCGGTCCGGGCAGTTCCTTATAGGCATTGATGACGGCGACCAGCTGCCCGACATCGAGACTGCCCTTCAGTGTGAGATAACCGCCGAGCGCATAAAAGAAGAAGGGAGTGAGCTGTGCGAGGAAGTTATTGATGAACTTGACCAGAAACTTCCACTGGTAGAGATCGTAGCGGATCTTGAAGATGTCGCCGAGCCGGTGCGAGGCATCCGCGCGCTCGTAATTCGACGTGTCATAGGCATGGATGGTGCCGATACCGTCAACCATTTCGCCGATGCGTCCGGCAAGCTGGCGGGCGCTCAGCTGCCGCTGGCGGCCAAGCTCGATGAGGCGGCGGCGCATTTTGGGAATGATACCCACCTGAATGGCGGCCATGAAAGCCGCGATCAGGCCCAACCAGAAATTCTGCACCAGAATGAAGAAGAGCGCGGAGAGCGCCTGGCCGCCGAGGAGGGCCGGCTGCACGAAGGCGTCGCCGGTAAAGCCGCCGAGCGGCTCCACCTCGTCCTTCACCATGCTGGAGATTTCCGCACCTTTGACCCGCTTGAAATGGGAGGGTGGGAACCGCAGGATCTTGTCGATGAGCTCGAAACGGATGCGCCGCAGAAGCCGCTCGCCAAGGCGGCCCTTATAGGTATTGATGTAATATTTGAAGAGCCCGTTGATGATGACAAGCGCAAGGAACGTCAGGCTGAGCGCCATCAGCATCGACATACGGTTGAGCTCGAGCCCGGGGAATAATGTCACGGTGCCCCAGTAGGGGATATCGACCGTGAGATGCATGAAAAGCTGCGTCGCATTCGCCCCTTCGAAACCATCCCCCTGAATTGGGCCGTTGACGATCTGCTTGGGCAGATCGAAGGCGAGGAAATAGGGGATCATTGACAGGGCCACGATCAGCAGAATGAAAAGCTGCTGCCGCCTCGTGTGCGACCAGATATAACGCGTAAGGCTTTGTTCCATATAAAACTTCTATGACCTGTCGGGCGTGGCCCGGCGTGTTGGTTTGCGCGGTGTCTAGACGATCCAGTGGCCGGGTGGCGCAACCTCCTCCTGCAAATAGGTATGGGACTCGCTATTTATCAGTATATTCAAGCGGTTTCGAGTAAAATAGCGGCCCCGCCTGGACTTGCCCGTCATCTCGTCATTCATTTTTGCAACGTGCGGGCGGCAATGGATATAAATGCGACTATATTTTTAGACTTCTCTAATGTTGTTGTTTTTATTGTAGATCAGGCGGTAAGACGCTTCGATACAATGATCCCGTAATGGTTGAGCCAGACACTGGCGCAATGATGGCAAGGCGGATGGCGATAGATATTTCAGAGCGTACAGGCAGCGATCCGTCTCTTGATGCATTGTCGCTTTCCGGCATTGCCTCGAATGGGGCGGTTGCGCATCCGGTCTCTTTTGATGGGCTCACCGGAATTTTCCATCCGGCGCGCAAGGACGTCAGACAGCGCCATGCCGTTCTTTTCGTCAGCCCATGGGGTATGGAGGAGCTGTGCAGCCGCAAGTTTCAACGGGTACTGGCCGAGCGGCTGGCCGCTTGCGGTGTTGCCAGCCTGCGATTCGACTATCTGGGCGCGGGTGACGCCTTCGACCCTGACGATGCGGGCCGTGCAGCGGACTGGATTTCCGACGCGCGCTCGGCGCTCAACTGTCTGAAGCGTCTTTCCGGCTGCGCCGAAGTGGTCGTTGTCGCTCAGGGCCTTGGCTGCCTGATTGCTGCACAGGCGTTTGCCGATGTGGCTGAAGTGGGTTCCATGGCGCTTCTGGCGCCTGTGGTTTCCGGCCGCGCCTATCTGCGTGAGCTGGCGATGTGGTCCTCCATGATCGACGATGGCCTCGGTCTCCGGCCCGCGCAACGGATGACGGAGGCGGGATCGATTGCCGGTATGGCCATGCCTGCCGGTGTTGCGGATGCGATCAGGAAGGCCAATCTTTCAAATCTGACCGCTGCTCCGGCGCGCAGCATTCTGGCGCTTTCCCGGCCGGGCCGCGTAACCGATGCCGATTTCGCCAGGCATCTCGTTGCGATGGGCGGTGCGGTGGAGGAGGCGGAGTTTTCAGGTTACGACGATCTCGTTTCCAGCCCTACGCTTTCGAAAATATCCGACGATGTGGTCAACCGGCTGGTCGATTGGGTTCTCTCCCAGACCCGTGCCGAGAGTCCGGCGATCTTCCAGGAGGATTTCACAGTCAATGCCCCGCAGCGTGGGCGCGGTTTTGTCGAGCAGCCGGTGCAATTTGGAGAAGGCGGACGGCTTTTCGGTATTTTTTGCGGGCCTGACGACCGGGAGGTGGTTTCTTCGGTTCTTCTGCTTGGCGCCGCCTATGACCGGCATGCGGGTTGGGGCAGGCTTTCCGTGCAGATGGCCCGTACATTGGCGCGCGAGGGGGTGGCATCGCTGCGCTTCGATGCGGCCAATATTGCCGACAGTCCTCCGGTTAAAAACGTGCCCGAGCAGGTTCTTTACGATGCCGCGCAGAATGACGACGTGGCTGCCGCACTCGATTTTCTCGGCAAGCGCGGCAAGGGACCTTTCATTGCGGCGGGCCGGTGTAGCGGCGCTTATCTCGCCTTCAACGGCGCAATTGCCGATGAGCGGATCGACGCCGTGGTCGCGGTCAATCCGGTCGTCTTCCATTGGCGCAAAGGCCGCTCGGTGGATGAGGCCCTGCATAAACGCCCGCGTTCCTTTGGGGAATACAGCCAGCGTTTTCGTCAGGGCGCGACATTCAAGCGTCTCATCAGCGGCGATGTCGATGTGGCAAGTGCGGGGCTGAACATCGTCAAGGCGACGATCAAGAGGCTTTCGACAAAAACGGCGAGGCTGTTCCGCAGGGGCAGCGAGGAAGGGCGTGCCGTTTATGGTGCGTTCGACAAATTGAAAGCGAATGATACCGCCGTTCATCTGCTCTACAGCGACAATGACGATGGTCTGGAACATTTCCAATATTACTTCGACGCGAATGGCAAAGGACTGGCCGCCTATAAGAACGTGTCGCTCACCATTATTCCCGATGCCGATCACAATCTCTCAACGCCGGAAGCCAGACAAATCTATATCGACGCGGTGAAGCGGCTGGCTCTCGCGCATTTGCGGTAAAAATGCCTTGGCTGTCATGCCCTAGAAGGAAAATCGCCGGCTGGAACCCAGTGACACGACCTCTCCGGAAGGAGGGGTTTCCGTCGCCGGGGTCTCCGGCAGGAGGCTGATTTTTCTGGTTTCGCCGGGGCCGAGATGGAACCAGTTTTCCGAGGCGTAATAACCATGCACCTCGACATGGACGGACTGCGCCAGCCGGTCCGTGCCGATTTCAAGAAACCAGTTGCCGCTCGTTTCACTGATCGCGACCTGAAGGTTTGCGGCGTGCAGCGCCTTTTTACGGCCCAGAGGGAAATGGAATGCGTCGGCGATGACGTGTCCTGTCGCAACGTCGCGAAGCCGGGCGACGGTTACGTCATGGGACGGAGGGCCGAAACGATAGGCATAGGTCGTATCGAAAAAGGCGCCGAACAAATCTGTTGCGGCAATGGTCCGGCTCTGTCGCGGCGAAAGCGTGAGCGGTCGTTTGGCGTGGACGACGGGTTGCACACCTTCGCGCAGGCAGGTCAGTTCCAGCATGGCTTCGAGGCCGCCGCCGGTCTCGTTGACGAGGTTTATATCCAGCCCGTTCGTGCCCTCATCGGAAAAAGTAACCTGAATGGGGCGGAACGCCCTTTTCAACGCGTGCCAGACGGATTTGGGCCTGCCGGTCGCATCGATGACACCCCAGCCTGCGCCGGGAACGAGATCCTGCAGGGTCCAGACCAAAGCGCCCTGACAGGAGGAGCCGCTGCGCCGCCATTCGGCGAAAGTCGCCTCCATGACCTCGGCCGTGGCGGCCCGGGACATGTCGAGATAAAGGCCGCCGTCTTCGCGACGCAGAACATCCGGTTCGACGTCGTAGAGCAGCTTTAGATAATGGTCGCGAACATCCTCGAAATCCCAGGATGCCCCGCGATCGCGCGGTGCGCGTGCCTTCCATCGCGGATCGTGCACGGCCACGCCGGGTAGATATCTATCCAGCGTTTCCTGTTCGGGAATATTGGCGAAGGCGAGGCACTCGGCGGCGAAGCGCAGATCGGCCCGGCGGGCGTCTTCCAGCGGGCGGCAATAGGCGCCCACGCCGTAATAATGGCCGACCCCGACATTGGGAAAAAAGGGCAACGCGCCGCCGGAGGGGGAATTGGCGACATAGGCTGTGTCCGGGCGTTTCTCGGCAAGGAGTTCCGGCAGAACCTCCTCGGTGAGCGTTCCCTTCCATATCTGTTCCGGCAGACCGAGCATCGCGCCCTGCTGGTACATTTCACTGCCGCCGCAGAAGACGGTGAGCGATGGAGAAAGCGCGGTGGCTTCGAGGAACTGCGAGATTTCCGTGACGATATGCTGGCGCAGGCTCTCGTCCTTTGCCGGGTAATCGAAATTGGCGAGCATGGCGTCCTGCCAGACCATGATGCCGAGTTCGTCGCAAAGCGCGAAAAATTCCGGAGTCTCATAAGCCATGGTGCCGCCGATGCGGATCATGTTCATGCCGGCTTCCGCGGCTTTTCGAAGCCATGGCTCATAATCCGCCCCGGTTCCCGGCAGGGGCACAATATCGGCCGTTGTCCAGACCGCGCCACGGCAGAAGACTGGCTGACCGTTCACCTTGAGGCCGAAACCCTCACCGTCTTCGCCATGATCGATCTCGACCCGTCGGAAGCCGGTGCGCCCCAGCCTATGTTGTTCGCCGTCCAATTCCAAAAGCGTGTCGTGCAGCGCAGGCCTGCCATGGGTGTGCGGCCACCATGTTTCGACTTCGGGTATATGGAGTTCGCCGGAAAACTTGCCGTTCTCATCCCCGGAAAGATCGGCACTATAACCCGCGCAGCCAAGCCGTGCCGATTTTATGGGCCGGTTGGTTTCCAGCGAGATGGCGACCGTTCCCGTTCCTGCCTCGTCCAGCGAAGATCGGAGCGTGCAAAGCACCGCGTCCCGTCTGATGAGACTGATGGGTCGCCATGGGCCGGCGGCGTGGATTTCCGGGCACCAGCCGGGCATGTAACCGAGTGCGGTGGTGCGGATCAGCCGCACCCCCTGCGTATTCATCATCTGCGGCCGCCAGCGGGCGCGGGGACCGGTTTTTTCAAGCCTCGGCGCAAGCGCCCGGAAGCAGATGCAAAGCTCGTCCGCACCCGTGAGTTCGACCGGCACTTCCAGCCTTTCGAACATGCTCTGGCTCGCGGCGATCAGGTCGCCGTTGAAGAAGATTTCGGCAATGGTGGAGAGACCATCGAAGCGCAGGGTGGCGCGTTCGCGCGTATCGGAAATCATCGTCAGCCGATACCAGGCATCCCTGTCATTGAGAGGCGCCGGGGCAAGGCGGTCGAATTTTCCAGCCGCTTCCAGAGCCTGCGCCACCGTGCCGGGAACGGAGACGTGAAGGCTTTCAAGCGATGCGGGAATATCGGACGGCGTCTCGCAGGCATCGGCGGGTGTCAGCGTCAGCGTCCAGCCTTCGCTCAGCAATTCCTCGCTCTCGCCGGGAAGATAAGTCCTCACGCGGCCTCGCTGGCATCAGTGAGTTTAGTCGAAAGCGCTTCCATAACGCCATCCCACGCATCCGCTGCTGGATCGAGCACGGTGGCCAGCGCATCAAATTTGCGGCGGGTGACGGCGCGGGCGAGCTGGAACTGCACGGTCTTGGCAACCTCGGAAATCTTGAGCGCGTGGTCTCTTGCTTCAGAAAAACCCTCCGCGTCCAGCCATTCGAAGTGGCTTGCCGCCAGTTCGAAATTGGCGCCGAGCTGGCGCAGCGTGTTGAAGGCATATTTGTGGAAAAAGCCGAAGGGTCGGTCAGCGACCTTTTCCACCTGCGCCGGAAAAACGCCGGCAAAAGCACGGACCGGGTTGGCGGAGGGCCGTCTGGAAAAATGAAACTTCAGGAGCCGTTCGGCCGTCTTGCGAATATGTGCGGGCGAGGGGCTGCTATCCGCGAATTTTGCAAATTCGGTATAGGGCAGGAAAGGCGGGTCGGTCTCGGCCAGATGATGCTGGAACAGGCCGTCGAAATCTTCATCTGAAAGGTGGAAGAAGCCGGCGTTATGGAAATAGTCGAGTTCGCGCTTCGCGAGGTCGAGCCGGTTGATGGCGATGGTGGTCTTGCCATGTTCCTTCCGGTAGCCCACTCCATGGGTATCCGGCATATAGAAGCTGTCCATCTCGATCAGGCAGATGCGGCCGCGTGCGAGCTGCGCCTCGATGTGGTTTTCCACGCTGTCGAAGATCGCAAGTTCGGTGGCGCGAACGCCATAAAGCGCCTCGAGGTCTTCCAGCGGCACCTTGAAGAAGGTGAACTGGTCGCCTTCGAAATCCTGCGTGAGCGTGAAACCGAACATGGCTTCCGGCGGCAGACCTTTCGAGGCCAGCACCTCGATCCACAAATCGATGTAGCAATTGGTCTCCGGCCACATTCTCTCGGAGGAATGGAGCGGATGCTGCACATAGTTTTTGGGATCGAGACCGGGAAAAATCTGCCGCATGAATGATCAGCCCCAGAGCGTTTCCACGACCTTCGCAGGCCATTTCTTCACGTCGAGACCATGATGGGCAAACAGCGCCAGCGCGATGCGCTCAAGGCCGAAACCGACGCAGGCGGTGTGGGCGACATCGCCATTGGCGAGGTTGAGGCCCCATTTCTGGCCGAAGGCATCCTGATGATAATTGAAGCTCATGCAGGCCGTCGGGCTGGTCGTGGATGTGACCGGGATCAAGAGCTCGAATTTCAGGTTCTGGTCGCGCTGATTGTTGGCCAGCATTTTGCCGGCGCGGCCGAAGAAGGGATCGTTGGCGACATCGATGGTGACGTCGAGCCCGACCGCTTTCATCATCTGCACGCCGCGATCCATCCAGGTCTGGCGGAATTCGGTGACGTCGGATTCGGTGCCCATGCAAACATATTCGCGCATGCGGAAAAGCTGCTGGCGGGCCGGGTCCTTGGAGGGTTCATGGCGGAAACAATAGGACTGGATGTCATAGAGACCGCCGCCGGCAGGCAGTGCGCCGCGCTTGGCAATCGTCGGATAAAGCGGATAGCAGGCCGCCGGCGTCAGCACGATGTCTGTCGCTTTCTGGTCCTTGGTCCAGTCGCCGCCCTCGTCCATGGTTTTCAGCAGGCTGACATGGTCAAGCTCACAGCCGCAGAAGGAATGGACCGTGCCGGCGAGCTGTGGGAAGCTCTTCATATAACCGCTCTTTTCAAAATAGGCGCGGTTGATGCCGGGCGGAAAGCGGATCGCTTCGGCGCCGTCAGCGCCGCCCGTGCGGTCGATCAGCCTCTCGAATGCGGCAATGACATCCTCGAACTGGCCGCTGCGTCCATAAAGACCGTCCACACCGGTTTCAATCAGCAGGCCTTCTTCGAACAGTCGATCGAGAAACGATGTTTGCATGTCCATGGTTTTATCCCAAGAGGCTGGTGTCCTGCTTGTGAACCAGCAGGAGATTGGCGGAATTGCCGAGAATGCGGTCGTTGGAAATCATCAGGCGGGCGGAATGCGCGTCGCGCAGGTGGCGACCGAGGCTATAGGGCGTGCCGTTCTTGTAACCCATGATGCCGCAGACCAGCATGGCATGGTCGATGATCTCGAGAATGGTTTCCGAAGAGCAGATCTTCACATTGTTCATGGCGACGGCAAAGGCCATGGACATCAGTTTTTCGGGGTCGCTCTTGGTGTCCTCGTAAGCCTTTATGCCGGCGATGATGTTGGATTTAACGACCTGCAGCTTGGTGGAGACCTCGGCAAGGCGGATCGCGCCGGGAGGAGCGGTGCCGGGCGATTTGCGCGCCGCGGCTCTGACGAATGACTGGGCGCGCAGCACCGCATCCGAGGCGATGCCATACCAGACGGCGCTCCACAGGAGATGCGAGCTTGCAAGCATGGATTGTGCGGCGATTTCCGCAAAGGGTTTCGGGAATATCTGCGCCGCCGGCGCTTCGCCACGAAACAGGAAGCCGTCCGAACAGGTGCCGCGCATGCCGAGCGTATCCCACACATGGGTCTTTTCGAGCGTGTACTGGTTTTTCAGAAAGACCGTCATCACCTGATCGGCGGGCGCGGCATCCTTGTGGGCGCGCGAGGTGATGAGGATCGCATCGGCATTGCTGCCATAGGAAATGACGGTGGCGTCCTTTTCCAGCCGGCAGAAATCGCCTTCGACCTCGATTGCACAGATGGAGTTGCGCAGATTGCCGCCAATGCCGCCTTCGGTGGTGGCGGAGCCGAGCAGAAGCTGTTCGCCGGCGATGCGGCTCATGAAGCCGGCATGCCATGCGCTCGTCTCGCCGTGTTCCACCAGGCTGGATGCCTTGATATGGTGCATGGCGAAAATCATCGCGGTTGCCGAACAGGCCTGGCCGAGCCGGGCGCAGATATCGGCGATCTCCTGTAAGGACGCGCTTTCGCCGCCCAGCGAAGAGGGGACCTGGATGCCGAGCAGGCGTTCCTGTCGCAAGGCGTCGACGGCTTCCTGTGGGAAACGGCCGGTGACATCCACATCATCCGCGTGTTTGGCGGCAATTGCCGCGACACGGCCCGCGCGCGCGGACAGCGTTTCATCCTGCGGCGCTACGGTGACGTTCATCAGGCTGCCTCTTTACCATCCAGAATGAGCTTAACGGTGTCTTCAATGGCCTTGATGCTCGCAAATGACTTGCGGTTCAGCAGATTGTCGGGGAATTCGATATCGAATGCTTCTTCGATGCCGAGCATCAATTGCACGGATGCAAAGGAAGAAAGGCCTGCCGCATAAAGATCGGCTTCATCTGCAATCGTATCGACAGGGGTTGGAAGCTGACCGAATTTGGCCAGTATTTCACGAATAGTCGCGTTCATTCCGACGTATCTCCCATGAATTTCACATCAGGATGGTTTGTGCTTATCGTTACGTTGCAAACGATAATATTCGCCTAAACCGTTAGGTTAATTACAACTAACGGCAGCATGCGCCATTCCCGCACCTTTGCCAAGCATGGATCGTCGGCCTTGACAAATGCCGGTCGGTGTTTTTTGCTGTGGCCATTCACCAGGGGTGTCCCGTCAAGGGGCTGAGATTCTGCTTTCCTGCGCAGTGACCCGTTGAACCTGATCCAGTTCATACTGGCGTAGGGACGGTGCAAAGACCGAAGGTCGGCTGGCGTGTGCATTGCGCTGTCGGCGCTGCGGTATTTTCCATCATTCCGGCTCGAACTGGGTCTCCACTGTCAAACTTTGGAGCCTCAAGATGAATATCGCTGCCAAGAATATCCCGTTGTCGGTTACTACGGGGCCGCATGCCGCCTCTACCAAAATCCACAAAGCCGGCATTTTACATCCCCATATCCGCGTGCCGATGCGCGAGATCGCCGTTCATCCAACGGCGGGTGAACCGCCGGTGACGGTTTACGATTCCTCCGGTCCCTACACCGATCCTTCGCATAACGTTTTGATTGAAAAGGGTCTGCCGCGTCTGCGTCATGACTGGATCGTGGCGCGCGGCGACGTCGAGGCCTATGACGGCCGGCACGTCAAGCCGGAGGATAACGGCTTTGCCACCGGCGAACGTCTGACGCCTGAATTTTCCGTGCGCCACCAGCCGCTCAGAGCCACGGCCGGTAAAGCCGTAACCCAGCTTGCCTATGCGCGGGCAGGTACCATCACCCCGGAAATGGAATTCATCGCCATCCGTGAAAATCTCGGGCGCGAGGCGGCCAGGGAAAAGTTGGTGCGCGACGGCGAAAGCTTCGGGGCGCATATCCCGGACTACGTCACGGCGGAATTCGTGCGTCAGGAAGTGGCGGCCGGCCGCGCCATCATCCCTGCCAATATCAATCATTCGGAACTTGAGCCGATGATCATCGGCCGCAATTTTCTCGTCAAGATCAACGCCAATATCGGCAATTCCGCCGTCACCTCCTCCATGGCGGAAGAGGTGGAGAAGATGGTCTGGGCGATCCGCTGGGGTGCGGATACCGTCATGGACCTGTCTACCGGCCGCAACATCCACAATATCCGCGAATGGATCATCCGCAATTCGCCGGTGCCGATCGGCACGGTGCCGCTTTATCAGGCGCTTGAGAAGGTCAACGGCATTGCCGAAGACCTGAACTGGGAAGTGTTCCGCGATACGCTGATCGAACAGGCGGAGCAGGGTGTGGATTATTTCACCATCCATGCCGGCGTGCGGCTGCATTACATCCCGCTCACCGTCAACCGCGTCACCGGCATCGTTTCGCGCGGCGGCTCGATCATGGCCAAGTGGTGTCTGCATCACCATAAGGAGAGTTTTCTCTACGAGCATTTCGACGAGATTTGCGATATTTGCCGTGCTTACGACGTCTCCTTCTCGCTGGGCGATGGCTTGCGTCCCGGCTCGATTGCCGACGCCAATGACGCCGCACAATTCGCGGAACTGGAGACGCTCGGTGAGTTGACGCAGATCGCCTGGGCGAAGGATTGCCAGGTGATGATCGAAGGCCCCGGCCATGTGCCGATGCACAAGATCAAGGAAAATATGGACAAGCAGCTGAAGACCTGCGGCGAGGCGCCGTTCTATACGCTCGGGCCGCTCACCACCGATATTGCGCCGGGTTACGACCATATTACCTCCGGCATCGGTGCGGCGATGATCGGCTGGTTCGGCACCGCGATGCTCTGCTACGTCACGCCGAAGGAACATCTCGGCCTGCCGGATCGCAACGACGTGAAGGTCGGCGTCATCACCTACAAGATCGCTGCCCATGCCGCCGATCTCGCCAAGGGTCATCCGGCGGCACAGGTGCGGGACGATGCGCTGTCGCGCGCGCGGTTCGAGTTCCGCTGGGAGGACCAGTTCAACCTGTCGCTGGACCCGGATACGGCGCGCTCCTTCCATGACGAGACCTTGCCGAAGGAAGCGCACAAGGTCGCGCATTTCTGCTCCATGTGCGGGCCGAAATTCTGCTCGATGCGGATTTCCCACGATATCCGCGCCGAGGCGCAGAAGGAGGGACTGGAGGCCATGGCCGCACGCTTCAAGGAAGGCGGTGAGCTTTACATGCCGCTCGCGACGCCTGCGGATGCCGAATAGCATGCGCGTTCTGGTCAAGGGAACGGGGGTCGCCGGTTTGACGGCGGCCTTCGAACTGGAGCGGACCGGTGTTACCGTCGAGGTTTGCGAGCGCAATGCCGAACCCTCTCGCGGCGCATCCTGGTATGCGGGCGGCATGCTGGCGCCTTGGTGCGAGCGTGAAAGCGCTGAAGCGGCGGTTCTGACGCTCGGTCAGGCGGCGCTCGACTGGTGGGATGAAGCGACACCCGGCCTTGTCGTCCGTAACGGCACGCTGGTTGTTGCGCCGGCCCGCGATAAGGCGGAGCTTTCGCGTTTCGCATCGCGGACCGCTGGCTATCGCTGGGTGGATGAGGGCGAAATCGCCGCGCTGGAGCCAGATCTTGCCGGGCGGTTTCGATCCGGGCTTTATTTTCCGGGTGAGGGGCATCTCGATCCGCGTCTTGCACTGAAATCGCTGTATCGAAGGCTCTGCGCCATGGGTGTGCAGTTCCATATGGGTATCCCGCTGGATGAAGAGCCGTTCGACCGGGTGGTGGATTGCACTGGTTCTGCGGCAATCGGCGGGATTTCCGGACTTCGCGGTGTGCGGGGAGAGATGCTCTATCTCGCCACGCGGGAGGTTTCCCTGTCTCGTCCCGTCCGGCTGCTGCATCCGCGCATTCCGCTTTACATCGTGCCGCGCGAGCCCGGCCGTTTCATGGTGGGCGCGACGATGATCGAGACGGAAGATGCGGGCGCCATTTCCGCCCGCTCGATGATGGAGTTCCTGAATGCCGCTTATGCCGTGCATCCGGCTTTCGCGGAAGCGGAAATCATCGAGACAGGCACCGGCGTGCGCCCCGCCTATCCCGACAATCTGCCGAAGGTCACGCAGGATGGCCGGACAATTTTCATCAACGGCGCGCACCGGCACGGCTTTCTGCTGTCGCCGGCGATGGCGCGGCAGGCGGCTGAAATCGTCTGCCAAACTCTCTCTCAAAAGGAACGGGATCATGAAACTTATGGTGAATGGCGACGAGCTTGATCTCGCCGCCGAGACGCTGGCCGGCCTGCTCGCCAGCCTCGAATACGAGGGTGAGTGGCTGGCGACGGCGGTAAACGGCGATCTGGTGCATTCGGAAGAGCGCGCCGATTATAAGCTGAAGGCTTTCGACCGTATCGAAATCCTCTCACCGATGCAGGGAGGCTGAAACCATGCTGACGCTTTATGGCCGCGAGGTCTCGTCCCGTCTCCTGCTCGGCACGGCGCGCTATCCGTCGCCTGCCGTGCTTGCCGATGCCGTGCGGGCGAGCAATACGGATATTCTGACGATTTCACTGCGCCGGGAAACGGCGGCTGGCAAGAAGGGCGGTCAGTTTTTCGAGCTTATCCGTGAGCTGGATCGCCAGATCCTGCCCAACACCGCCGGTTGCCACACGGTCAAGGAAGCGGTGCTGACGGCAAAGATGGCCCGCGATGTGTTCCGCACTGACTGGATCAAGCTGGAGGTTATCGGTCATCACGACACGCTGCAGCCCGATGTCTTCGCACTTGTCGAAGCGGCGAAAATCCTCTGCGACGAGGGTTTTGAGGTCTTTCCCTATACGACGGACGATCTGGTCGTCGCCGAGAAGCTGCTGGAGGCAGGCTGCAAGGTCCTGATGCCCTGGTGCGCGCCAATCGGCAGCGCCATGGGACCGCTCAATCTGACGGCGCTGAAATCCATGCGGGCGCGTTTCCCGGATGTGCCGCTGATCGTCGATGCCGGTATCGGCCGCCCGTCGCATGCCGTCACGGTTATGGAACTCGGTTACGATGCCGTTCTGCTCAACACGGCGGTGGCGGGCGCGGGAGACCCAGTCGGCATGGCGGAGGCTTTCGCCCGCGCCATAGACGCCGGCCATCAGGCATATCTTTCCGGGCCGCTGGAGCCGAGGGACATGGCCGTTCCCTCGACGCCCGTGATCGGAACGGCTGTTTTTTCCTGATCGTGGCTTGTCGTCGACATCAGGCACCTCACGTTTTGCGTTGACAGTGCCTGATGGTGGCGGGATACCGGGAGAAAAAGGGAAACGGCATGGCGGCACTCACCAATCTTCTGACGGATATCGGCGGCGTTTCGGTCGGCAATGTCACCGATCTTGCCCTCGGCTCCGGTGTTACGGCGATTGTTTTCGAAAAGCCCGCCATCGCCTCCGGTTCTGTTTTGGGTGGTGCGCCGGGCGGGCGCGATACGGGCCTGCTCGATCCCGCGATGACGGTGGAAACGGTGGATGCCTTCGTGCTGTCAGGCGGTTCTGCCTTCGGGCTGGATGCGGCAGGCGGCGTTCAGGCCGGGCTGCGCGAAATCGGACGCGGCCTGCAAGTGGGTTCCACCCGCGTTCCCATCGTGCCGCAGGCGATCCTGATGGATCTGCTGAATGGCGGCGACAAGGACTGGGGACTGCATTCGCCCTATCGCGAGATGGGATATGCGGCCTTCAAGGCGGCGCGTCCGGAGCCCTTCGCGCTTGGAACGGTCGGGGCCGGAACGGGTGCGACGACAGCCACCTTCAAGGGCGGGCTCGGGTCGGCAAGTGCTGTCAGTTCCGGCGGTTATAAGGTGGCCGCCATCGTTGCCGTCAATGCGCTCGGCTCGGCAACCGTTGGAACGGGCCGCCATTTCTGGTCCGCGCCGTTTGAAGTGCAGGGTGAATACGGCGATTGCGGTTTTCCCGATCGTTTCGAGCCGGATCATACCGCGCTGCGCCTCAAGGGCGTCAATCTCACGGCAACGACCATCGGTGCGGTGGTGACGGATGCCGTGCTGACCAAGGCGCAGGCGCATCGCCTTTCCATCATGGCGCATGATGGGCTGGCGCGCGCCGTTCTGCCCGCCCATCTGCCAAGCGACGGCGACACCATGTTCGCGGCCTCGACCGGTGAAAAGCCGCTTGAGGGCGGCGTTCATTTCGCCGAGCTTTGCCATCTGGCGACCATGGTGATGGCGCGCGCGGTCGCGCGTGGCGTCTATGAGGCGACGGCCTTGCCGGTGGATGGAGCGCAAAAGGCCTATCGCGATCTTCATGGACGGAGCCTTTGAACAATGAGTGAGGCCCACCCGCCACTGAAGCCAGTTCTTCGTATCGACTTTCCGCCCGGAGAACGTCTCGGCCATGGCAAGATCGAATTGATGGAACTGATCGTCGAGACGGGCTCCATCTCTGCCGCCGGGCGGGCGATGGACATGTCCTATCGCCGCGCATGGCTGCTGGTGGATGCGTTGAACCATATGTTCAGGCAACCGGTTATCGAATCGCAACGTGGCGGTAAACAGGGCGGCGGTGCGGCGTTGACCGCTTTCGGCACTGAGGTGCTGGAGCGTTATCGTGGCATGGAAAAGCGGATGAACGAGGCCTTGCGCGCGGATATCGACTGGCTGGAGGCCAACCGCAATCCCGATGCGGCTCTCAATAGGGATCGAGAGCCGCCGACTTTATGATCGCGTGCACCGGTTTTCCGGGTTCCAGTTGTAGCCTTTCGCGTGACAGATCGGTGATGCGCGACTGGATGATGTCGCCGCCGCAATCCACATGAACTGTGACCATGCCGTCTTCGCTGACAGAAACAGTCGCGACATGGCCCGCGAGAATGTTGAGCGCGCTCAAGCCTTCGGGTTTTACGGTTGCCAGCATCACATCGCGCGCCGGTATGAGCACCCGCGCCGGGCTGCCCGCCGTTCCCCTTTTTGCCGGAACATGCAGCAGCTTGGTCTTTAGCCTCACGGCGGCAAGGCCATGTCGCTCATCAAAGCTTTCAATGTGCCCGGAAAGAATGCTGCCCGCTTCGCGTCGTTCGAGATGCGCGCTGAAAGCCGGTCTGGAAAGCACGTCGGCCGCTTTTCCCTGCGCCTCCACCTTGCCGTCCTTCATCACCACGATGCGGTCGGCGAGGCGGGCGACCTCCTGAATAGAATGGCTGACATAGACGATCGGGATTTTCGTCTCGTCGCGCAGCCGTTCGAGATAGGGAATGATTTCGGCTTTTCGCTCCTCGTCGAGCGAGGCGAGCGGCTCGTCCATCAGCAGCAGCCTGGGTGATGAGAGGAGCGCGCGGCCAATCGCGACACGCTGTTTTTCGCCACCGGAAAGCTTGTCCGGCCGGCGTTGCAGGAGATGGCCGATGCCGAGCATGTCGACGATGCGGTCTTCATTTGCGCTCCCGGTTTTGTTCCCGGCGAACCATCTGCCGTAATGCAGGTTCTGCGCCACGCTGAGATGCGGGAAGAGCCGCGCTTCCTGAAAAACATAACCGAAGCGGCGTTTATGAGCCGGCAGGAACAGCCGTGTTCCGCTATCTGCCAGCACTTCACCATTAAGCAAAACCTGTCCCTCATCCGGCCGCAACAGGCCTGCTATGATGCGGATCATCGAGGTTTTGCCGGAGCCGGAGCGCCCGAACAGCGCGGTGACGCCGCCTTCGGAGGTGAATGACGCATCGAGTTCGAAAGAACCGAGGCGATGGCGGGTGGCGACCGAAAGCATCATTCGATGCTCACCCGTTTGCCGACGATGCGGGCCAGAAACTCCGAGACGAGCAAAGCGAGCATGGAAATCACGACGGAGACAATTGTTAGCCGCAACGCGCTGGCATCGCCGCCCGGAACCTGAGTGAAGGTATAGATGGCGGCGGACAAAGTCTGGGTCTCGCCGGGAATATTGGACACGAAGGTAATGGTCGCGCCGAATTCGCCCATGGCCTTGGCGAAAGCCAGGATCATGCCGGCAATGATACCGGGCAGGGTCAAGGGCAGGGTGACGGTGAGGAACACCCAGAACGGGCTTGCCCCCAATGTTCCCGCCGCTTCTTCCAGCTTGCGGTCCACCGCTTCTATGGAGAGGCGGATGGAACGCACCATCAGCGGAAAGGCCATGACGGCGCAGGCGAGCGCGGCCCCGGTCCAGCGGAAGGAAAAGACGATGCCGAACCAGCTATCGAGAAATTGTCCGATCGCGCCCCTGCGGCCGAACAGGACGAGCAGCAGAAAGCCGGTGACGACGGGCGGCAGGATGAGCGGCAGGTGGACGATGCCGTTGAGGAGAGACTTGCCCCAGAAGCGACCGCGCGCCAGCGCCACGGCGACCAGAATGCCGAAAGGCAGGCTGGCAAGCATGGCGATGGACGACACCCACAGGCTGAGCCTGATCGCCGTCCATTCTTCAGGGCTGAGTGTCCACCAATGCAATGCCATATCCTGCAATCGTTATCTCTCGCGGCCCATAGGTTGGGGTCACGAAAGGCAGTTTATTTCAAAACGGTAAAGCCTTGCTTTTCGAAGAAGGGCGTTGCCTTGGCCGACTTCAGGAAATCCAGATAGGCTTTTGCTGCCGGGGACTTGGCTTCCGAAAGAATGGCGACCGGGTAGATGATCGGCGGATGGCTGTCTTCCGGGAAGGTGCCGACGATCTTCACGCCCGGATCGGCGGCGGCGTCGGTCTGGTAGACAATGCCATAGGGTGCTTCGCCGCGCGAGACGAGCAGCAGGGCGGCACGCACGCTCTCCGCGCCGGCGACCTTTTGTTCCACCGAGGACCAGACCCCGAGCTTTTCCAGAGCGGCCTTGCCGTATTTGCCCGCCGGCACGGAATCGACCGCACCCATGGCCAGTCGGCCATCGCCCACCAGAGCGGCAAGATCGAAGCCTTGCTTGATCTCGACCGGCTTTGCCTTGTCTGCGGGAGCGACGAGAACAATGCGGTTGCCGAGAAGATTGGAGCGGGTGTCAGCGTTGATCAGCTTCTTTTCGGCGATATAGTCCATCCATGCGAGATCGGCCGAAATGAAGATATCCGCCGGTGCGCCCTGCTCGATCTGCTTGGCCAGCGCCGAGCTTGCTGCATACGAGACGGTTGCTTCGTTACCGCTTTCCTTCGCCCACTCGGCGTTGAGAGCATCGAGTGCGTTTTTCATGCTTGCGGCGGCAAACACCGTGACTTTTTCGGCGGCATGGGCCGGAACGGCCGCGAGTGAGGCCGCCATCCAGAAGGATGTGGCTGCGGCAATGGTTTTGAAGAAGCTGCGACGCAAAAGTCTCATGGTCTGTTACCCCCGGTTCGAGATATTCCGATGAATATATCGATAGGCCTATAGGGCAATCATTATATTTTCAAGGATATATCGATGGGATGAGGAAAAGAGGCTGCCGGTGTGTCTGCGGAGAGGGGTGGCTAAGCTCGAAAAGCCCTCCTCGTCATGCTCTGGCTTGTCCCGCGCATCAGCAACGTCTTCATTTTATTGAATGTGATTAAATCCTTGAGGCAAGCCCAAGGATGATGTGGTTCATTAGAAGCGACTCTGTGTCCGATCAAAAACGCTCGCCGGCGAAATGGGCGATCTGTGCGCCTGCCTCGTAATAGGCTTCCTTCACCGTCCGGAAAGTCTGCGCTTTCGGCTCCGTCAAAGGCAGCGGCAATTCGGCTTCAGCAATTTCACCGAGAATATGCTGCGCAATGACCTTGCCGAAGGCCGTGCCCGGCGCGATGCCGCGGCCGTTATAGCCTGAAAAGCCGACGACATTTTCAGCGAATTTGTGAAAGCGGGGCACGGCATTGTCCGTCATGCCTATTTGGCCGTACCATTCACATTCGAATTCCGTATCCCCGAGTTGCGGGAAAAGTCGCTTCAGCGAGCGCTTCGCCCAGGCGCGATGAATGGCGGCGCCGGTGCCGCGCAGGGCGCCGACGCTGCCGAAGACCAGCCGGCCGGCTTTGTCCATGCGGAAGGATGAGAGAATCTCCTTCGTATCCCAGCAGCCTTCACGGCCAGGCAGGATGCTCTTTTGCAGATTATCGCCGAGCGGTCTCGTCGCAAAATTGAAATAGGGCAGGTAGACCTGTTCATCGCGAACGATCTGCCATGGGCCGGTGCTATAGGCTTCGGTGGCTACAACGATCCAGTTGGCGGTTACAGACCCTTGCGGCGTCTGCACCACCCATTTTCCGTTGCTGCGTTCGGTCGCTACCACGGGGCTTTCGGTATGCAGGCGCACGCCCGCTTTCTGGGCGGCTGCGGCAAGGCCTCGAACATAGGCAAGCGGCTGTATCGTGCCGGCGCGTGTATCCAGAAGCGCACCGGAATAGCCCGTACTGCCGGTACGTCTCGCTGTCTCTTCGGCATCGAGGATGCGGACGGGTGCGCCTCTCTCCGCCCATTGTTCGCAGCGCTCACGGATTTCGGCGAGCCCTTTTTCTCCGACGGCGCAATGGAGCGTGCCGTTTTTTTCGATCTCGCAGGGAATTGCGTGTTTTTCCACCAGTTCACGCACGAGAAGCGGGGCATTGCCCAGAAGATCGAGAAGGCGCTCGCCGTAAACCTCGCCCAGCACGCCGGGTAGCTCTTTCGGCATGACCCACATGCCGCCATTGATGAGGCCGACATTGCGGCCTGCGCCGCCGAAGCCGATTTCCCTTGCTTCGAGAAGAACGACATCCACACCCCGTTCGGCAAGATGAAGGGCGGCGGACTGACCGGTAAAGCCACCTCCGACGACGATGACATCGGCAATTGCTGCGCCCTGCAAGGCGGGCGTTACGGGCGGCTGCGGCGCGGTCTTTTCCCAGAGGCCGTGCGAGCGGGGGTCATTATACATCGTTCCACCGTGTTCCGGGCCAGTTCATTTGTTCTTCGTATGAGTTACAAGCCCTTGTTTATAAGACTTTACAAGCGGTCTTGCCTGTTGAATATCGACATATCGTCAAGAGTTCATTCCGTGAGGGAATATGGTCCTGCCGCCACGCCGTTTTCTGCCTTCGCTTTCGCTGCTGGCGGCTTTCGAAGCCGCTTCCCGGACGGGCAGCGTCACCGCCGCCGCGAGGGAACTGGGGCTGACGCAGGGTGCGGTCAGCCGCCAAATCCTGGCGCTCGAAGAGCAGCTTGGCGTGGCGCTGTTCCTGCGTGAGCGGCAGACGATCCGGCTGACAAGGGCGGGGGAGGGGTATGCGCGGGAAATCCGCGAGGCGTTGCGGCGCATATCGACGGCCTCGCTCAACCTGCGTGCCAATCCGGATGGCGGCACGCTCAACCTCGGGGTTCTGCCGAGCTTCGGCACGCGCTGGCTTGTGCCGCGCCTTCCCGATTTCATCGCCAGACATCCCGGCGTTTCGGTCAATCTTCTGACGCGGTCATCGCTGTTCGATTTCCGCACCGACACAGTCGATGCGGCCATCCATTTCGGATTGCCGCATTGGCCCGGTACCGAGCTGGTTTTCCTGATGCATGAAAAGGTCATTCCGGTATGCAGCCCCGCCTTCAAGGCGCGACACGGACTTTCAAGGCCGGACGATCTGCTGCATGTCCCGTTGCTGCACATGACGACACGGCCGGATGCCTGGGAGCAATGGTTTCGCAGCCATGACGTTGGTTTCGACAATGTGCATGGCATGCTTTTCGATCAGTTTACGACGATTGCCGAGGCGGCGAGCGCCGGGGTTGGAGCCTCGCTCATTCCTTCTTTCATGATTGAGGAGGAGTTGCGAAGCGGTCGTCTGGTCGCGGCTGTTGCGGGGGAAGTGGAGAGCGAGGAAGCCTATTACCTCGCCTGCATGCCGGATCGCGCCGGTTATGCGCCGCTCGAAAGTTTTCGGCGGTGGATCGTTTCCGAGGCCGCAGCTGGCGCGAACGGCAGTACCGCGGAGTTTTCGGCGTAAACCGGTAAGCGGTCTTGCAAGACGGACGCTGCTCAGCCAATAGTGCGCCATGACGCGTGGCGCGAGCAGCCATGTACCGAAAGTTCAAATACGGGAGATGTCCGTGAAGCCCATTTTCGTTCAGCTTCAATGTGAGCCCGGCAAGACCTATGATGTCGCCGACGCCATCTATAAGACGGAACTGGTTTCCGAGCTTTATTCCACCAGCGGTGAATATGATCTGCTGCTGAAAATCTATCTGCCGCAGGAAGAAGATATCGGCAAGTTCATCAACCAGAACATCGTCAATATTCCGGGAATCGTGCGTTCGCTGACGACGCTGACCTTTACTGCATTCTGACCCGCAATTCGAACCTTCGATACGGGCTCGGCCCTCATCCCTGTGCTTGTCACAGGAATCCAGTCAACGCGCGTCTGCGCGGAGGGAGAGGCCTTTCAGCCCAATGACTTGGTCTGGCTAGATTTCTGTGACGAGCACAGGAATGAGGGAAGAGTGGGGTGCGTCAGGAAGACCGCGTACGTGGCGTTCGGCTCTAATCCTGACTTTCAGGCGCTTTTTTAGCTTAGTGCATCAGAGCTTTTGATACACCCTGAATGGCTGGTGCTGGGCGGGTAGATGGCTTGTCAACGAGAAAAAAGCGCGCCATCGGGCCGCTGTTCGGGGTCCGATATTTGGCGCGCTCTGGTTTTGACGGTTCTGTGAGCGGGCGAAAGTTTTCCCGCATCAGGCGACCGCGGCCAGATTCCGATTGCGCACGAGATCGCGGATCGCAATCCGCACGTCGTCGGCGCTGTCGAACTTCTGTTCGTCCAGGTCGTGAACGTGGAACTTCACCGCGATAAACTTCAACCGGTCATTATCCGGGATGACGATGCCGACGGGTTCGCCAGCGAATTCAATAACTTGCTTCTGCATAGATATACTCCCGCTGTGGCTACTTCACACAGCATTTTGTCGAACTGATTTTCAGTAAATTGAGACCGTTAAGTCACATTCGACAGCAGCGGGAACACGTGGATTTAAATCCAGCGTTCCAGGACTCAAAACCAAGGATTGCGTTGATGTTGATATGTTTTGACATGACACACTCCCTGTATTGGTGTTGGCCCGGAATCAGGAGACTCGTTCTCCAGTTCCACACTGATAATCCAGACCAGCACTAAAATCAATGCTGATTGTTATAGGTAGAATATTTTTCTTTATGATGACAGGAGAGGGGCGGAAATGTGAAATTTTTGTTTTCGTCGGCTGCCGCCGCGAAAAGCCCGCTGTAGCAGGCTTTTTATGTATTTTTTAATCGTCGCCGGTGGCTGGTGGTGGATAAACATGATCGTTTCCGTTGAAGTCGGAAACGGAATAACAGCCATCGCGGGTTTTTTCGGCCGCATTTCTGCCAATTGCCGCCTTGCCGTGGCCGCCGGGAATGTCGAGAACATAGGTCGGCTGGCAAAGGCCGGAGACATGCCCCCGCAAAGCGGAAACGATTCGCTGCCCCTCTTCTATCGTCAGCCGGAAATGGCTGGTGCCAGGCGCAAGATCGGGATGATGCAGGTAATAAGGCTTGATACGGGTCTCGACAAAGGCGCGCATCAACTCGGCAAGAACCGCCGGGTCGTCATTGACGCCTTTCAAAAGGACCGTCTGGCTCACCATGGCGATACCGGCGTCGATCAGGCGTGCCGAGGCCTGCCTTGCGGCTTCGCTGAGTTCACGGGAATGATTCGCGTGCAGGGCCACATAGGTGGTTTTGCCGCTGGCCTTCAGCGCATCGATCAGCGCCGCGTCGATACGGTCGGGATCGACCACCGGCACGCGGGTGTGGAAGCGGACGATCTTCACATGCGGTATGTCTTTCAGGCGCGTCATCAGGTCGGACAAGCGCCGTGGGGAAAGCACCAGCGGATCGCCACCGGTCAGGATGACCTCCCAGATGGCGGGATTGGCCTTTATATAGCCGAATGCGGCGTCAAGTTCCGCCGGGCTCATCATGCCGTTGCCCTGCGGTCCGACCATCTCCCGGCGGAAACAGAAGCGGCAATAAACGGGGCAGACATGCACTGCCTTTAAAAGCACCCGGTCGGGATAACGGTGGACGATGCCGTGGACGGGGCTGTGCGCGTCGTCGCCAATCGGATCGTCCCGTTCTTCAGGAAGATGAACGAGTTCGGCCGGGTCAGGAACGAATTGTCGGGCGATGGGATCCTGCGGGTCGCGGCTGTCGATCAGCCCGGCAATCGATGGCGTGATGGCGAGCGCGTAACGTTGCGTTACAGTGCGCAGCGTCTCGAGCGCTTCGGCTTCGATAAGCCCCGCTTCGAGAAGTGCTTCGGCTGTCTTGATGGTCTCAAGCCCTGTCATCGTCCATATTCCGCGACTGGGGCCCACATGACGAGATCGATACGGGGCGCGCCGGTTGCCAGCATCACCAGCCGGTCGAAACCAAGCGCTATGCCGCTTGCCGGCGGCATGATTGCCAGCGCGGCCAGAAAATCCTCGTCCAGTGGATAGGTTTCGCCGTAAACCCGCTGCTTCTCGGCCATTTCCATTTCGAAACGCCGCCTCTGCTCGGCGGCGTCGGTCAATTCGCCGAAGGCATTGGCGAGTTCAACGCCGCAGGCATATAGCTCGAAACGCTCCGCCACGCGCGCATCCTTGGGTGACTTGCGGGCAAGGGCTGCCTCACAGGTCGGATATTCATCGAGAATGGTCGGCCTGCCGAAACCCAGCTCCGGCTCCACCCGCTCTACGATGACGCGGCTGAACATATCCGCCCAGGTATCGTCATCGGCCACGCGGATGCCGGCCTCGGTGAGGTTCGCCGCAAGATGGCGAGCGTCGGTTTCGCCGTTTCGGCTGATGGTGGCCAGCAGGTCGACGCCCGCATATCGCTCGAAGGCTTCGGCGACGCTTACCCGCTCCGGCTCGAGGAAGGGATCAACGCTGCGGCCGCGATAGGTGAAATTCTTTGTCTTTGTGGTTTCGGCTGCCAGCGCCAGAAGATTGGCGCTGTCCTTCATCAGGCTCTCATAGGTTTCGCCGACCCGGTACCATTCCAGCATGGTGAATTCCGGATGGTGCAGGGGGCCTCGTTCCCGGTTTCTGTAAACATGGGCAAAACAGGTGATGCGTTTTTCACCGGCGGCGAGCAGCTTCTTGCAGGCGAATTCAGGCGAGGTGTGCAGATAAAGCGGCACGGCGTCGCCGGCCGGCGTCAGGCCCTGCGTGACGAAAGCATGCAGATGCGCCTCATTGCCGGGGGAAATCTGCAATGTCGCCGTGTCGACCTCGAGAAAATCGGCGCTGGCGAAATAGCCGCGAAAAGCCGACTGGATCGCATTGCGCCCAATGAGAAACGCGCGGCGGTCGGCGTGGACGTCCGGCGTCCACCATGGCGACATTGTCTCGTTGCTCGCGCGCATTCTCTGTTCTTTTCCGTCTTCTCTGTGGCGCCCAATTGCGGATAAACGGCCCGCAAAACGCCTGATCGCGTCATTTAAAGCTTTTCCGGGCGGAAAACCGCTAGGCACTCTTCCGCGAATTGCTGTAGAAGGCTGGCAATTCGTGCGGATTTAAGGTAGTTGCGCCCCAGAAAAAAGACAAAACGTCTGCCGGGGCCGGTGCTGCCGCGCAGTCCTTTACGACGCATTTCATCGAGTTACAAGGAAGTCATATGGTCAAGGTTATCGCCTCATCCGTCCGCAAGGGCAATGTTCTCGACGTGGACGGCAAGCTTTACGTCGTTCTTACCGCGCAGAACTTTCACCCCGGCAAGGGCACGCCGGTCACGCAGGTGGACATGCGCCGCATCGTTGACGGCGTGAAGGTCTCCGAGCGCTGGCGCACCACCGAGCAGGTCGAGCGCGCTTTCGTTGAAGACCTGAACTTCCAGTTCCTTTATGAAGATGGCGAAGGCTTCCACTTCATGAACCCGGAGAACTATGATCAGGTTGTGGTCGATGCCGAAACGATGGGCGATCAGAAGGCCTATCTGCAGGAAGGCATGACCTGCATTCTTTCCATTCATGAAGGCAATCCGCTGGCCGTCGAACTGCCGCGCCACGTCACGCTGGAAATCACGGAAACCGAACCGGTCGTTAAGGGCCAGACGGCGTCTTCTTCCTACAAGCCGGCCATTCTTTCCAACGGCATCCGCACCATGGTGCCGCCGCATATCGATGCTGGTATCCGCGTGGTCATCGCGACCGAAGACAATTCCTACGTCGAGCGCGCCAAGAACTGAGCCTGACGGCCGGTTAGACAGAAGCACCGGGAGACCGGTGCTTTTTTTGTGTCACGAATAATAAAAAAGCCCGCGTCGAGACGCGGGCTTTTCTTTGCCTTGCGGCGTATCTTACATGGCCTTTGCCGCGGTCCGGGTTGGGCCGGGCGCCTTCTTCGGAGCCGTGGTCTGGCCAACGGCGTAACCGCCACCGAGCGCTACGTTCAGCGAGACGTAGTCCTGCGCGGTCTGCTGAACAGCCTGTGCAAGGCTTGCCTGTGCGGTGGAAACCTGGCGCTGCGCATCGAGAACGTCGAGCAGCGAGGAGGCGCCGTCGCGGTAGCTGGCCGTCGAAAGCTGCAACGCTTCCTGATAGGACGCCACGGTCTTGCGCAATGCATCGGCCGTGCGCTGATCGCGGGTGACAGCGGCCAGAGCGTTTTCGACTTCTTCCACAGCGGTCAGCACCGTCTGCTTCCAGACGAGATATTCCTCACGCGCCTGGGAGTTGGCCAGATCGATATTGGCGCGGATGCTGCCGCCATCGAGAATCGGCAGAACGAGGCTCGGACCGAAGGACCAGCTATTGGCCGTTCCCCTGCCGCCACCGCTCAGGAAATTGTAACTTGGCGTGATCGAGCCGCCGAGCTCGATGCTTGGATAGAGCTGCGCTTCCGCGACACCGATTGAGGCAACTGCGGCGGCGAGATTGCGTTCGGCGACACGAATGTCCGGACGGTTGCGGATGAGATCGGCCGGGATGCCGGTGCGCGGAATGCTGCGGGCAACCGGCTGGCGTGCGCCCTTCTGCAATTCGGAAATCAGAGATGAGGCCGGCAGGCCGAGAAGCGTGGCGATGCGATGCGCCGCCTTGCGGAAGTTGGTTTCGAGGCCGGGAATGTCGGACAGCGTCGAGTTGACCAGACCTTCGGACTGGACGACATCAAGACGGGAGGCCGCGCCCGCTTCAAGCTGCAGCTTGGTCAGGTCCAGCGTTTCGCGGCGGGAAGCCAGGTTCTGACGGGCAATCGCCAGGCGCTCCTGATAATAACGCACATCGATATAGGCTGCTGCGACCGAAGAAATCAGCGTCAGGCGCTGAACATCGACGGTGGAGTAAGCGGCATCGAGCGATGCATTGGCGCTTTCCGTGGCGCGGCGATAGCGGCCGAAGAGGTCAAGCAGCCAGGAGACGCTGAGACTGCCTGAGGACACGTTGGTGACGGGAACATCACGATAGCTGCCCTTGGTCTCGCTGGTCGTGTGGCTGCCGTTAGCCGTCAGGCTCGGCAGACCGCCCGCGCCGGCCGAGATGACTTGGGCTTCCGCCTGATTGATGCGCTCGATCGCCTGCATCACGGTCAGGTTCTGGCTGAGGCCAGTGGAAACGTAACCATTGAGGCGGCTATCGTTAAAGGCTGTCCACCACGCAACGGTGCTGATGTCGCCATTACTGGTTTTTCCGGCTTCCGCAAACTTTCCCGGCAATTGAATTTCCGGCGTCTTGTGGTCGGGCCCGACAACGCAGCCTGAGAGCAGCAGCATTGTCAGGGGAAGAGTAGCGCGAATAGACAGCATGTAATTTTCCCAATTCTCTGGTTGGCTTACCGAGCGCGGCTTGCTGACAAATGGGCTGCGCGGTCGATATGCCGTAGAAACGTGCATTTGCCAAATCGGCAACATTTCTAGCAGCGTATTAACGGTTGGCACAGCCCATTTTTGTTTTGTTAACGCCTTGAAAGGCGACGAATGATGACGAAAAAGGACGGAACGAAGAAAATTCCGAGCAGTGTTGCAGAAAGCATACCACCCAGCACCCCGATGCCGATTGCATTTTGTGCGGCGGAACCCGCTCCGGTTGCGATTGCGAGAGGCACGACACCCAGGATGAAGGCCAGCGACGTCATGATGATCGGGCGCAGGCGCAGCTTCGCCGCTTCCAGTGTCGCTTCCATCAGGCTTAGTCCGTGCTCCTGTCTTTCCTTGGCGAATTCGACGATCAGAATCGCGTTTTTCGCCGCAAGGCCGATGGTCGTCAGCAGGCCCACCTTGAAGTAGACGTCGTTCGACTGGCCGAAGAAATGCGCCGCAGTCAAAGCGCCGAGGACGCCCACCGGCACGGCCATGATGACCGAGAAGGGGATCGACCAGCTTTCATAAAGGGCGGCAAGGCAAAGGAACACGATCAGCACCGAGAGCGCATAGAGCATCGGCGCCTGCGAGCCGGAAAGGCGTTCCTGATAGGAAATGCCCTGCCATGCCACCGTGTAACCGCCCGGCAGGCTCGCCGTCAGGCGTTCCATCTCGTCCATGGCGTCACCGGATGCAACGCCCGCACCGGCGGTGCCTTCGAGCGAGATGGCGCCCGTGCCGTTGAAGCGGGCGAGAGACGGTGGAGCATTGATCCATTTCACTTCGCTGAAGGAAGAGAAAGGCACCATTTCGCCACTGGTGTTGCGGGCATACCAGAACTTGAGATCGTCCGGCTGCATGCGGTACGGCGCATCACCTTGAACATAAACGGGCTTGAGCTCGCCGTTCAGCGTGAAGTCGTTGACATCCCGGCCGGCAAAGATCGTCGACAGCATGAGGTTCACGGAGGAGAGATCGACGCCCATGGCGCCCATCTTTTCCTGATCGAGAATGATCTTCATCTGCGTTTCGTTGTCCTGGCTGTCGCTTCTGAGCGAGCTGATCTTCGGATTGCTGGTCGCCAGCGCGATCAGTTCCTTGGACGTGGCGGTCAGTGCCTCGGTGCCGTTGCGGCCGCTATCCACCAGATACATCGAGAAACCGCTCGATGTGCCCATGCCCTGAATTGCCGGCGGCAGAAGCGGGAACACCTGCGCATCGCGGAAACCGAAGAAGGTGCCCATCGCACGCTGCACGATGGCGCCGGCGTGTTGGTCGGGGGCCGTTCTCTCGGCGAAATCCTTGAGCTTGGTGAAGACGATGGCGTTGTTCTGGCCAGAACCGCTGAAGCTGAAGCCGAGAACGCCGAAAACCGATTCGACATTGGCGGCCTCCTTTTCACGGAAGTAGCTTTCGACCTGCTTTACCACCTCATTGGTCCGTTCGATGTTCGAACCGGTCGGCGTCTGGATGATCGTCAGCAGCACGCCCTGGTCTTCCTGCGGCAGGAACGAGCTGGGCAGCTTGCTGAAGAACCAGGCGCAGCCGCCGATCACGATCGCGAAAATAATCATCACGCGGAGAGGCCGCTTCAGCAGATAACCGATAGAGGAAACGTAACCATCCGTCGTCTTGCCAAAGCCGCGGTTGAACCACGCGCCCGGTCCGCGCTGCTTCTTGTGATGGTCGATCGGTTTCAGCATCGTGGCGCAGAGCGCCGGCGTCAGAACGATGGCGACCACCGCCGAAAGCAGCATGGCCGAAACGATGGTGACCGAGAACTGGCGGTAGATGATGCCCGTCGATCCACCGAAGAAAGCCATCGGAATGAACACGGCGGTGAGCACGAGCGCGATACCGATGATCGCACCGGTGATCTCGCCCATCGACTTCTCGGTCGCCTCGACCGGCGACAAGCCCTCTTCCGACATGATTCGTTCGACGTTTTCGACAACGACGATAGCGTCGTCAACGAGAAGGCCGATGGCCAGAACCATGGCGAACATGGTGAGCGTGTTGATGGAATATCCTGTCAGCGCAAGGACGCCGAACGTGCCGAGAAGCACGACGGGAACCGCGATCATCGGAATGAAGGTGGCTCTGAGGTTTTGCAGGAACACCAGCAGCACGACGAAAACGAGGATGATCGCCTCGATCAGCGTGTGTACCACTTTCTCGATCGACAGCTTCACGAAGGGTGTCGTGTCATAGGGATATTCGATCGAAACCCCCTCTGGCAGCGAACCTTCGACAGCGGAAAGCGCCGACTTTACGCGCGCTGCCGTATCGAGTGCGTTGGCACCCGTGGCGAGGTTGACCGCGAAACCGGCAGAGGGACGGCCGTTCGAACGGGAATCGCCACCATAGGTTTCCTGGCCGATTTCAATGCGGGCCACGTCGCTCAGGCGAACGGTTGCGCCGTCCTTTTCGACTTTCAGGATGACCGATTCGAAATCGGCAACAGTGGTGAGCTGGCTCTGCGCCGTCACCGTCACGTTGAGCTGCTGACCCTTGACTGCGGGCACCGCGCCAAGCGAACCCACGGAAACCTGGGTGTTCTGGCTCTCGATGGCGCTGGTCACGTCGGCCGTGGTCAGCTGGTACTTGTTGAGCTTGAACGGATCCAGCCAGATGCGCATCGCATATTCGGAACCGAAGACGTTGATGCTGCCCACGCCTTCGAGGCGCTTGATCTGGTCTTCGACACGCGAGGAGAAGACGTCACCGAGATCGGCCGAGTTGCGTTTGCCGTCGGTCGAGATCAGCGCGCCAACCATCAGAATACTGGATGTGGATCGGCTGACCTGAAGACCCTGCTGCTGCACCGTGTCAGGCAGTTGCGACTGGACAAGCTGCAGCTTGTTCTGCACCTGAACCTGCGCGATGTCCGGCAGGATGGTATTGCCGAAGGTCAGCGTCACTTCGGCGCTGCCGGTTGAGGACGACGATGTCATATAAGTGAGGTCATCAAGGCCGGTCATGCCGTCCTCGATGATGGTCGTCACCGATTTTTCGACTGTCTCGGCGCTCGCGCCATTATAGGTCGCGCTGACGCGTACCGTTGTCGGTGCGATATCGGGATATTGCGAAATGGAAAGCGTCCAGATCGCAAGGGCGCCGCCCAGCATGATGACGATGGCGATAACCCATGCAAACACGGGGCGCCTGATGAAGAAATGGGCCATGGCAGTCCTGCCTTACCTTTTACGAGCTTCGACCGAGGGTTTCGTGCTCATGCTTATTTCGAGGGGGCGGCGGCAGGCTGAGCTTGCTGCGGCAGAACGACGATACCGCGATCGTCGATGGTCACTTCAACGGGTGCGACCGTCGCACCGTCGGCAATCCACTGGAAGCCGTCGACGATGAGCTTGTCGCCATCCTTGACGTTTTCCGTCACCAGCCAGGCATTGCCCGACTGCTGGCTGGACGGGAAGGTGCGGGTTTCCACCTTGTTTTCCGCCGTCACGAATTTCGCTGTCAGTTCGCCATTGGCGTTCCGGCTCGCGGCGCGCTGCGGAATGCGGAAGCCTTTTTCCTTGCCGATGGTCAGCGTGGCGCGGACATAGGTGCCGGGAAGCAGAAGATCGTCCGGGTTTTCGAAGAGGGCGCGGATGGAGAAGGTGCCCGTGGTTTCGCTTACGGCCATGTCCGACATGTCGATCTTGCCGTCATGCTTGTATTCCGTGCCGTCTTCCAGCGTCAGGTGAATGCCGGTCTCCTTCGTGTCGCCGCCAAGCTGGCCCGACGAGATCGCCTTTTTCAGACGCAGAAGATTGATGCTGGATTCCATCAGATCGATATAGATCGGATCGATGCGGCGCAGCGTCGTCAAAGCCGTCGTCTGGTTGGCCGTCACCACATTGCCGATGCTGAAAGCGGTTGCGCTGGTGATGCCGTCGAAGGGAGCGCGTACCTTGGTGAGATCGAGGTTGATTTCCGCCGTTTCCAGCGCCGCCTTGGTCTGGGCCACATCGGCTTGCGCCTGCAGAAGCGTCACCTTGGCGTTTTCATATTCGATCTGCGTCGCGCCGCTGTTGACCAGGCGTTCGTAACGGGCAAGGTTCGCCTGGGCGCTCGGAATGCTTGCTTCCGCCTTCGCCACGTTTGCCTTGGCCTGCGCCACTTCCGCCAGATAGGTATTGTCCTCGATCTGGTAGAGAATATCGCCCTGCTTGACCTCGCTGCCTTCCTTGAAGGGAATTTCGCGGATGATGCCGGTGACGCGCGGGCGGATTTCCGCTGTCTGGAACGCGCTGGCGCGACCGGGCAGAACCGTGGTCAAGGGATATTCGCTGGTCTTCATCAGGATGATGCTGACCGGGGACGGCGGACGCTCGGCGCTCTGGGCGGCGTTCTGGCTGCTCTCGCCGCCATCGCTGCAACCTGCCAGAAGAGCGGTCACACACAGAGAAGCAAATAGGGGTAAAATACGTCGGCTCATTGTTCTTCCCTGCGTATCGATCGCATTCAACTATAAGCGCAATGTCGCTCGGCGGATGCGCGTCCGGAAACAGACACGACAGGCGAAGGCCTTGGAAGGACCCGATTCGCTCATTCTGTCCGGACCGCCACGCGCATAGAAGCGCAGGCTTTTGCGCTTCGCAAGCAATTGCGAGAAGGTGACGTAAATTGGGAATCGTCACTTAGCAAGCGGATTGCGCAATCCCGCGTCGATTAAATCGACGAGTTGATCGCAACGTGTTGCTAAATTGCCGATATCTTCCCGGGCAATGAGGACGGGATGAATCACGCTTGTCAGCGCGTGGAGCACGGTTTCCGCCAGAGGAGAAATCTCGGCCGGCGCGTAGATTCGCGCATCGATACCATCGCGGATAATCTCGGCGAGCAGGTTGGCGATGACGGCTTTATAATAGTCGCCGCACTTCATGTCCTGCTTTGCCGTCATCAGGATCATTTCGAATATGTAGGGATTGTCGTTTAGATCCTGGTGGTGCTGTTCCATCAGCGTGCGGGCGAGATGGCGCAGTCTCGAAAGCGGCGCGTGGCTTTTATCCAGCGGCTGGATGTCCCGTTCGAATGCGCCGATCTGCTCGAAGGCGATCGCATCGACGAGCGCGTTCTTCGAGCTGAAATTCTTGAAGACGTTGGCGGGAGACATGCCGAGCGCCGCGGCGATATCGGCAATCGCCACCGCATTGAAACCACGTTCGCGGAAAAGCTCTTCTGCCTTGGCGAGAATGTCCCGCCGCGTTTCCTCGGCGGAACGGCGAGGCCGGCGCCTGACAGGACGGTCACTCTTCCTGTCGGCCTTTCTCGCCTGTTCGATCGTTTTGCTCACGGTCAGACTCCGGGGAAGAACAGCTCCAGGTTCCGGCGTATTCTTGCAAGCGGTGTCTCGCCGCTATCGTCGGGAACGAAGCTCTGTCCGGTGATGCGCTCGTAAGCATCAATATAGACCTTCGAAGTCTGCAAGACGAGGTCCTGCGGAATTTCGGGAACGTCGTCCTTATAAGGGTCGCAGCGTTCGGCGACCCAGGCCCTCACGAAATCCTTGTCGAAGCTTGCCGGCCGTGTTCCGTTGCGGAAGCTTTCCTCATAGCTGTCGGCCATCCAGTAGCGGCTGCTATCGGGCGTGTGGATCTCATCGGCCAGGATGATTGTGCCGTTTTCATCCGTTCCAAATTCATATTTGGTGTCGACGAGAATGAGGCCCTGCTTTGCGGCAATTTCCTGCCCGCGCTTGAACAGCGCCAGCGCGTAACGGGAAAGCGTGTCCCATTGCTCCTGCGTCAGCAGTTTCTTCTCCACGATCTCGGCCGGCGTCAGCGGTTCGTCATGGCCGCCATCGAAGGCCTTGCTCGTCGGTGTGATCACCGGTTCGGGCAGAATCTGGTTGTCTTTCATCCCGTCCGGCAGGCTCATGCCGTACATCTGCCGCTCACCCTTCTTATAAAGGGTCAGGATCGACGTGCCGGTGGTGCCGGCCAGATAACCGCGAACCACCACCTCGACCGGCAATATGTCCAGCCGCTTGCCGATGACGACATTTGGGTCGGGATAGCTCACGACGTGGTTCGGACAAATATCCTTCGTTTGTTCGAACCAGTAGCGTGCTGTCTGGGTCAATACCTGTCCCTTATAAGGTATGCAGGTGAGGACACGATCAAACGCGCTAAGGCGATCGGTCGATATGATGATGCGGTTGCCGTCGGGCAGATCGTAGTTTTCCCGCACCTTGCCACGGTAATAATTCGGCAGCTCGGAAATGACGGCTTCATCGAGAATGCGCACGGGCTCTCCAATTCTTGGCTTTATAAAGAGGCGTTGGACGCCTCAAGTCTTCTGAAACTCTCGTCCGTTCCTATTGCATGTTTCCTGGAGCAGGGCCAGTCGCGACATGAAGGCTGCCTTTTTCTCCGGTTTCCGGTAGAAATACGAAACTACCTAATAAAATCAACAGTTTGATAAAAATGTCAGTTTTTTGACGATGGGTGTGTTGACTTGTTTGAGGGTGATCTCTTATAAGTCCGCTCACTG